>CAMJMF010000032.1 GCA_946406925.1 uncultured Spirochaetales bacterium
TACGCAATGGAAAATCGTGATAAAGACGATATGTCAGACAACTGGTAAAATATTTGCTAGTTAGTGAAAAGGCTGTCAATTTGACAGCCTTTTTTATTTTAAAGTCTTTTTGTTTTAAAAATCATTTAATCAGTTTGTAAAACTTTTCGTTGCCTTTCTTTAAACATTCTTCTACAGCATTAAGCTTTTTCAAAGTCCATATTATATAATCTGCGTATTTTTTGCAGACTGCTGTCTGCTTTAATTGTTTAAGCGAAAAAGGTTTGTTATCTGTAAGATTTCTTACAAGGTTTATATAACAGGCAGAAGAATCAAAAATTAGGTCTGAATTGATTTTGATTAATTCTTTGTCCTGTTTGTACCAGTCTTTTTTCCACCGCCGGGAATTATTTTTGAGCTGAATAGGCTTATCAGTTTTTATTCTAGTTTCAAGCAGCTCAGCCTTTAAAAGAATAATTCTGAAATTAGGGTTGTCAAGAAAGGGTAGAAGTTTTGTTATCTCTTTGAACAGCCTGTACTCATTCTCTTTTGTGGGGCTTGCTCTTTTAGACAAAACTTCGTCGTTCTCAGTTTTGCGCTGTATGATTGTCCGTTCTCCAACAGGAAAAACAACCGTAATGGAATATTCCGGAATAAGGCTGCTTATCTTTCCGTAAAGCGAAGACAAATTTGCTGTTTGAATTTCGAATATTTCCCTGCCTGAAACCACATCGCAGATAAAGCCGTTTAATTCAACTTCGGTTTCTCCTGCCAGTTGTTCGGCGTAATAATCTTTTAGTTTTTTATGCAATGATGATTCGTTATATGTGTTAATCATAGGCTTCTAATTTGCGGTACAAAATAAACTATACAGATGTTTAAGGTGTAAGTAAAGTATTTGTTAATTTTTTTACACTTTTGTAAATTTGAGCGTTGACAATCTGATTATCTCTGCTAAAATGGAATTAAGTGGGAGAAAGTGGGGAAAAGTAGGTAAAAGTGGATGGAGCTTCTTACCGGTGAATATCGTAATACACTTGACGAAAAAGGCAGAATCCTTTTTCCGACAAGATTACGAAGTGAGCTAACAGATAATGTTCTCGTTCTAACTCAGGCGTTAGACAAGTGTCTCTGGCTTTTTACGCCGGACGAATGGAGAGAATTATCTGCTAAGATAATGGCAAATTCATCACCTTTTAATGCACAGGCCCGTCTTGTGCTTCGCCGTCTTATTGCCCCTGCTCAAGAAGTTGAGTTTGACAAATCTGGTCGAATATCAATTCCTCAAAGCCTCCGCGATTATGCAAATTTAACAAAAGATTGTGTTGTGCTCGGTGTGAACAAATACATTGAATTGTGGGATAGCGCAACATATCAAGATTATCTTTCTGCAAGTGAGTCTTCTTTTCAGCAGGCAGCAGAAGGGTTGTCTTCTATTTGTTTTTAAAAGTGCAGAAAAAATTATTGCAGTTTGTATAAAAAGGGGAATGTAATTGGAAATTGTTCATACGTCAGTTTTGCTGAACGAATGCCTGTCCTATTTGTCGCCAGAAAACGAAAATTATGGTGATTCTCCTCTTATGATAGATTCTACGCTTGGAGAAGGAGGTCACTCAGAAGCTTTTCTTTCAAAATACAAAAATTTGCGGATAATCGGTATTGATGCTGACCCTGTCATTCAGGCAAGGGCAAAAGAGCGTTTGGCTCCGTTTGGAGAGCGAATGTCTTTTTATTCAGGCTGGTTTGACGATTTTTACGCTGATTATCAAAATGAGAACGACAGACCTTCATTAATTCTTTTTGACTTGGGAATTTCTTTGTTCCATTATGAAAAATCAGGCAGAGGTTTTTCTTTCAGAATGGATGAACCTTTGGATATGCGTCTTTCACCGAATGCCGATGTTTCAGCTGCTGATTTGATTCAGACTTTAAACGAAAATGACTTGGCTGATATGATTTACGCTTATGGCGAAGAAAGATACAGCCGCCGCATTGCAAGTGCCATTGTTGAGGCGCGCCGCTCTGCCAGAATTGAAAATGCAAAAGACTTAGCCGATATTATTTATAGGGCTGTGCCTGCACAGTACAGACACGGCGCAATTCATCCGGCAACCAAGACTTTTCAGGCTTTGCGGATTGCTGTAAACAAAGAATTAGACCGGCTTCCGCGTGTTCTTGATTCTGCGTTTAAAGTGCTCAAAGTCGGCGGAAAGCTCGGCGTTATTACGTTTCATTCGCTTGAAGACAGAATTGTAAAAGTGCATTTCAGAAATCTTGCGAAAGAGTGCGTATGCCCGCCGGAACAGGCTGTATGCACATGTGGTGGAAGCCGCCGTGCTGATTTGCTCACAAGAAAGCCGGTAGATCCAACACCTGAAGAAATCAAGAGAAATTCGCCGTCTAGAAGTGCAAGACTGCGGGTTGTAAGAAAAGTGAGAGAAAGTATATGAAAATTGAATGTGTAATGAAAAACATTTTTATATGTGTTTTGGCTCTTGCCATTCCTGCGCTTTTAATTTTGAATACACTGCAGGCTCAGAAATATGCAAGACTCGAAGAGTCTGTGCAGGCAATTGAAAAGAAACAGTATGAAATTATAGAAGAAAACAAACGCCTCGTTGCAAGCATTTCAAAGCTTTCAAGCCCTGACAGAATTGAAATGATTGCCACAGAGACATTAAATATGGAAAAAGCAAAACCTGAAGATATAATTCGTGTTGAAGTGAAAGGCAAAAAGAATGGAAACTAATACTCTTCTTAGTTTTGAAAATTTAATTGATGCTGTCGGCGGCAGCCTGATTGGAAGCAAAAACAGCAGCTTCGGCTTCTCGTCTGTTGCCATTGACAGCAGGAAATGTGTCAAAAACTCGCTGTTTGTTCCTCTTATTGGCAGCGTGCAGAATGGGCATATCTATATAAAGCAGGCACTTGAGAATGGTGCGTCTGTTGTTTTTGTTGCCAATTCTGAATTAAAAGAAAATAAAACAAATTTTGAAAATCTGGCAAAAGAATTTGGCGCAACTTTTATTGCTGTTGAAAACACAATGACAGCTCTGCAAAAAGCTGCAAAACGCTATGTTGAGCAGTTTCCAAGCCTTATAAAAATCGGTGTAACAGGTTCTTCGGGCAAAACAACCACAAAAGAGATAATCGCTTCGGTTTTGTCTCAAAAATATTCAGTAGTAACCAATCAGGGAAATTTAAACTCAGAAACAGGTCTTCCTCTTTCAGTTTTCAAAATCCGCTCAGAACATGAAGTTGGAATCTTTGAGATGGGCATGAACCGCAGAGGTGAAATAGCTGAAATTGCTTCTGTTCTTTTTCCTTCGATTGCTGTAATTACAAACATCGGAACTGCCCATATCGGAATTCTCGGCACACAGGATGCAATAGCTGAAGAGAAAAAAAATATTTTTTCAAATTTTTCTGATAACTGCATCGGTTTTGTGCCGGAAAATGACAAATATGCTTCTTTTCTTCAGAAAGTGAAAAAAGGCCGCGTTGAAAAATACGGCATAAAATCAAACCGCAGAATCAGGGAAGTATCGTCTTCTGGCTTAGACGGAACAACCTTTGAGTATGACGGCGTTTTTATACGCTTTCCTGTGCCGGGCAAGCACAATTTCTCAAATGCTCTGGCTGCAATTTCTGTGGCTGAATATCTGCATCTTTCCACAGCCGAAATCAAAAAAGGCTTAGAAAGTGTAAAGACAATTTTCGGCAGAAGCCAGATTTACCGCGGCGAAAAAACGCTTGTGCATGACTGCTACAACGCAAACCCAGATTCAATGGAAAGTGCAATTTCTTTTTGCGACGACCTCGAATGGAAAGGCGAGAAGATTTACGTTTTAGGCGATATGCTTGAGCTTGGAGAACAGTCAAAGAAACTGCATACTGAGCTTGGTGAAAAAGCTGCAAAATCAGATGCTGATTATGTTGTTTTTTACGGCAACGAAATGAAATATGCCTATGAGGCCTGCAAAAACAAAAAGAGAAGCTTCTGGAGCGACAAAATCCAGGATATTACAGAAGAACTGGAAACAGCTGTTTGTAATGGCGATTTAGTCCTGCTCAAAGCTTCTAAGGGAATGGAATTGTGGCGTGCTGCTGATGCCCTCAAGATTAAGCTTGGAGGCCACGCATGATGAACACCAATTTCTTTCATTCGTCTGAAAAAATCATTATCGGCAAAAAGACAGACATCGGTTTCCTTGTTTCGTTTATTCTGCTTCTGGGCCTTGGTTTAGTGACTTTATACAGCGTTTCAATTAACCCGGGTCTGCGCATTAAAAATGACGAGCTGTTCTTTGTTAAGCGTCAGATTGTGTTTTTGTTAATCGGCATTGTTGTTGTTTTCTTTCTTTCAATGATTGACCTTGACAGAGTAAGAGGCATTCTTCCTGCAATTGTGCTTGCCTCAATATTTTTGTGCATGATTACATGTATTCCTGGAATAGGCATTGAAAAGAACGGCGCAAGACGCTGGCTCGGCATTGCCGGCATAGAGTTTCAGTCTTCTGAGCCTGCAAAGCTCGTTATAGTTCTTTATCTGGCTCATTTGTTCGCAAAAAAGCATGACAGACTTGATGAGCTTGCGGCGACAATTATTCCAGCTGTAATAATGACATCAGTTTTTGTTATTTTCATTTATCTTCAGAACGACTTTTCAACTTCGCTTATAGTTATGATTCTGAGTTTTGTTCTGTTTTTCTTTTCAGGCATAAAATTGCGCTGGTTTGTTATCTTTTTCTGCCTGGTTCTGCCGGTTGTACTGCTGTTTGTTTTTACAGAACCTTACCGTGTTGAGCGAATCATTTCGTTTTTGAATCCGTCTATTGACCCTTATGGCGGCGGCTACCAGCTGAATATGGCAAGAAAGGCTGTTTCTGGCGGTGGCTTCTGGGGGCAGGGAATAGGCGGCTTGTTCAGAGGAAGCATTTCAATTCCAGAAGTTCAGTCTGACTTTATTTTTGCCGGCTGGGCTGAAGAAATGGGCTTCTTCGGGATTGTCCTGTATTTTGTTGTTCTTTCATATTTTGTAGTAAGAGGTTATATGATTGCATTAGTTTGCAAAGACAGATTCAGAAGCCTGCTGGCTTTTGGCTGTGTCAGCGCAATACTAATTCAATCTATAATGAATTGCGGCGTTGTCTGCGGTTTGTTTCCGTCTACGGGAATTAACCTTCCGTTCTTTTCTTCGGGCGGAACGTCCCTGATTGTGTCAATGAGCTTTTGCGGTTTAATAATAAATGTATCCAGATGGAATAAAGGAGAGGGTAACTGAAAATGGGTGATATGTACAGTTTTGCAGATGCAGATCGTTATTGTTCTCAGAAAGAGAGATTGAGCAAGGTGAAAAAAGCAAAAACAGCTGACATGCGCACTAATATTCTGAAAATATTGGTCGCAGTGCTTTTTGCTGTTCTTGTGATTGAAGCTGTAATTTATGTGGTTATTATCCCTTGTACAGCTTCTGTTCAGGTTCGTTTTTCAGGTTTAACCCAATACACACCAGATGACATTATAAGGTTGTGCGGGTTGAATGTACGACAGACTTGGATAAATTTTGATACTGGTGCTTTATCTTCTAAATTGAAAAAGTTGCCGCTGTTTGAAAGTGTTCAGGTTGAAAAGTGCTTTCCTGATCAGGTTATTATAACTGTTTCAGAAAGAAAAACCGCAGCCATTGCAATTGCAGAAGTAGACGGAAAATCTGTAGCAGTTCAGATTGATAAAACCGGCTATGTTTACCGCGTAGACGGAAGCCTTCCGACTGGAAATGTTCCGATTATCAGCGGTTTGACTTTTGAGAATCCGCATCCTGGAATCCGTCTTAATACAAAGTTAAGACCTCTGCTTAAGCAGATCGGCACAATTCTTGAAACAAAGCCTGCATATTTCAGTGCAATTTCTGAAATAAGAATTTCTCCAAAAGATTATGGTGAATATGACCTTATATTATATCCAATGCATTCAAAAATCCGCGTTTTAGCCGATAAAGAATTGAATGAAGAATCATTACAGTATATGATGGTTGTGCTTGATGTAATTGATTCCCTTGATCCTGATGTGACTGAGGTTGATTTGCGCTACGGTGCTGTTTCTTATAAAACCAGAAATTCAGACCGTTCATATCAGCTTAGGGGAGGAGCTTTTAATAATGATTCTAATCGCCGGTAGGGAGCTGGATTTTGAATAATGTAATTGTCGGACTGGACATAGGAACATGTAATGTAAGGGCTGTTATAGCCGAATTATCTGAAGACGGAAGCTTGAATGTAACAGGTGTAGGCTCAAGTCCGTCAACAGGTCTTAGAAAGGGTGTTGTTCTTAATATCGAGGCTACTTTAAAAGCCATTCAATCTGCAATAGAGGCAGCTGAATTAATGTCAGCTTGTGAAGTAACATCTTGTTATGTTGCGATTGGCGGTTCTCAAATTGAAAGTTTCAATTCAAAAGGTCTTGTTGCAGTTTCAAGCAAAGGAAAAGAAAACAAAGAAATAGATCAGTCTGATATTGACCGCGTAATTGATGCAGCGCGTGCAATAATGATTCCAATGGATCGTGAAATTCTTCATGTAATTCCACAGTCGTATATAGTTGACGGTCAGGGCGGCTTAAAAGAACCGCGCGCCATGATTGGTGTGCGTCTTGAAGTAGAAGTGCATATTGTTACTGCTTCAGTTACTGCCACACAGAATATTGTAAGATGCGTTAACCGCGCTGCTTACGGTGTGGACGGAATTATGCTGAAGACCCTGGCTGCCGCCCGTTCTGTAATGACACAGGAAGAACGCAACCTGGGTTCAATTTTAATTGATCTTGGCGGCGGAACAACTGATGTGCTTGTTCTCTGTGATGACGCTCCTGTCTGCTCATGTTCAATTCCAATTGGCGGACAGATGGTCACAAATGATATTTCTATTGTTAAAGGAATATCTACTGAAAATGCTGAAAAAATTAAGATAGATGCCGGCTGCTGCTGGGAACCTCTGCTTGATACATACGAAGAAGTATTGCTGCCGGGTGTCGGCGGTAGAGCCCCTGAAATTATTACACGCCAGGAATTGTGCCAGATAATTCAGCCGCGCGTTCAGGAAATTCTTGAAATGACACGCGACAAGCTTGCTTTATTGACAAAATCAAAGCAGCTTTCAGGCAATATTGTTTTGTGCGGCGGCGGTGCATTAATGCATGGTATTGCAGATTTGACATCATACGTTTTTGATACATCGGCTGTCAGAATCGGTAATGCCGCAAAAATGGGCGGATTGTTTGATGAATATCATTCACCTCAGTATGCTACAGCTACAGGTATTGTTCTTACACAGGCTGATGTCCGCAGAAAGGCAATTGAGTCAGGTGAATTACAAATTAGAGAAACAAAACAGAGGGATAATACTTTAACCAAAGACCTGTTTGCAGGTATAAAAGAATTTTTCAAGGCATTTTTCTAGAGCTGAAACTGTGCAATTTTTTTTGCACAGTTTTACACCCTGTTCATAAATCTTCTAATTTTTTCTTGAAAATATCCGATTCTTTTGATATATAGTAGCAGTAAAAAAATTTTTAATGCATATTTTACACGTTTTCCTATGAGTGGTGGGAGGAAACATGATGGATATTGAAGTTCTTAGTCAGCAGAATGTAAGCCCGACAGTTATTAAAGTAATTGGTGCAGGCGGCGGCGGTTCAAATGCAGTAAACCGCATGATTGCCTGTGGTCTTGAAAATGTAGAATTTATCGTAGCAAATACTGATGTTCAGGCATTGAATTATTCAAATGCAGCTCAAAAAATTGGCATAGGTTCAAAATTGACCGGCGGTCTCGGTGCTGGCGGTAAGCCTGAAATCGGAGAAAAGGCTGCTCAGGAAGATACCGAAACAATCAAGGAAATCTTGAAAGGTGCAAACATGGTCTTTGTTACTGCCGGAATGGGCGGTGGAACAGGAACCGGTGCAGCACCTGTTATCGCAAAAATTGCACGTGATCAGGGTGCATTGACTGTAGGCGTTGTTACAAAGCCTTTCGATTATGAAGGCAAAGTCAAGATGGCGCTTGCAGAAGAAGGAATCAGAAAACTCCGTGCAGCAGTTGATACTCTTATAGTTATTCCTAATCAGAATCTCTTGAAAATTGTAGATAAAAAGACACCGATAAAAGAAGCCTACAGAATGGCTGATGACGTTCTCCGTCAGGGTGTTCAGTGTATTTCAGACTTGATTACAAAGCCAGGTTTTGTCAATGTTGACTTTGCCGATGTAAAGACAACAATGGAAAACAAAGGCGATGCAATTATGGGTTCTGGTCTTGGAAAAGGCGAAAACAGAGCTGTAGATGCTGCAACAGCCGCCATCAACAACCCGCTGCTTGAAGACTCAAGAATTGAAGGCGCAAAGAACATTCTTATCAGTATTACTGGTGATGATTCGCTTTCTTTGGTTGAAACTGAAGAAATAGCAAAAATCATTACAGCAACAGCTGACCCTGAAGCACTTATCATTACTGGTACAGCTATTGACCAGAACATGAACGAAGAAGTTTTGGTTTCTGTTATTGCTACAGGCTTCAATGCTGATTTTAGAACTAACAAAGCTACAGACAGAGATATAATTGCTGATGCCGTTAAAGAAAAACAGGTTCCAGTTCAAGATGATAAGAACGAAGTTTTCTCAAGAAATGAATGGATCCGTCTTTCAGGCGGCGGAACAGAAAGCAAATCTGGTCAGCCTTCTCGTCTGGCAGGACAGAGAACTTTTGCAGATGATCTTGACAGACCTGCATGCGAGCGCAAAGGACGCCCGACAATTAATCTTACACCAAAAAACAACTAGTTCTTTATGGAATTTTGTTGCCATGCAGTAAAACAGTTTTATGCTTATTTACTCACGGTAAGCCACAAAGCTAAACTTTCTGCAGAAACATATGCCCTTAGTATAACCGCCTTGTATCATTGGTTAAAAACTCCCGATGGTGCAGCAGGCGGTTTTTCTATTAATGACATGATACCTGTTCAGGAACTTTCGCGCTTTTTGTTGTGGCGAAAGACTGAAGGCGCAGATGAACGAACTATCGCTAAAGACATTTCCGCATTGAGGGCATACGGCGAATTTATGACTTCGCTTAATTCCTGGCCTGATAATCCTGCTTTATTGCTTGAAAAACCAAAATATCACAGAACATTGCCGCGGGTTTTGTCTGTTGAAGAAGTGGATGCGCTGCTTGCTTCAATTGATGATTCAACTCCATTAGGCGTACGCGATCGGGCGCTTTTTGAGCTTATATATTCCTGCGGTCTACGCATAAGCGAAGCCGCCGGCCTGCAGATGGTGCAGATTCATCTTTCAGAGAGAATGATTCTTGTAAACGGAAAAGGCTCAAAAGAGAGAATTGTGCCCTTTGGCGGCGCTGCGTATAACTGGCTCAAAAAATGGCTTGATGAAGCGCGTCCAAAAATAGTGGGCGACAGGCTTGTTTCCTCTGTTTTTGTAAACTATCAGGCAAAACCGCTTTCAAGAAAAGGAATATGGAAGCGCTTTCAGGAGCTTGAGGCAAAATCCGGCGTAACGGCAAAAGTGCATACGCTCAGGCATTCCTATGCAACACACATGCTTGCAGGCGGTGCAGACTTGCGCTCCGTTCAGGCTCTGCTCGGGCATTCAGATATTTCTACCACACAGATCTATACCCACGTTGACAATGAGTCGCTTCACGACTATTACAATGAATATTTTCCACAAAATTCAAAAAATATCAAAAATAAACAGCCTTCTGGTACAAAATAATTAAAAAAATCATATATATTATTTATGGGAAAAAATATGAACAAACGGAATTTGATTTTAATCAGTGCTGTTGTCTGCTTTGCTCTGGTGAGCAGTGTTTTTTTCGGCAGACAATCAGATAAACGGAAAATAAAAAAGCTTCAGATGATGGAAGCAGGCGTTCAGAATCCTTCTACTGTAGAGGAACTCAAAGAAGCAATTGCAAAATACGAGACCAGCGCAGAAGAGCTGCTTTCTTTGCAGGAACAGACTGGAAACTGGTACAAGATTCTGGCTACAAGATACATTGACCAAGAAATGTACGGCGAAGCGTTGTCTACGCTTGAAAAAGCTGTGCAGTATTATCCCCAGAATCAGAATCTTTTCTATTACATAGGCGTTTCTGCCGGTTTTATGGCAAAAGCCTCGCTGGACTTTAACGCTGACGGAAAAATATCAGAAAGAGACAATTATCTTCTGCTTGCAGAATCCGGCTATAAAAGGGCGGTGGAGCTTGAGCCGGACTATTTCAGGGCAATTTATGGTCTTGCGGTTTTGTACGTTCTTGAGATGAACCAGCCTGCAAAAGCAGTTCCACTGCTAGAAAAAGCACTTTTAATTGAAGAAAAAAACACTGATGCAATGATGCTTTTAGGTCATGCTTATTACATGACATATGATTATGAATCAGCTGCAGCAATGTATGACAAGGTTATGTCTTTGAGCAAATCTAAGGAACGCAAAGAAGCTGCTGCCGCTAATAAAAAGGCGGTGCTCGATGCCATGTATGAATGATCTGCCTTTTGCGCTTGGAATTTCACATTTATCGTTTCTTAAACCGAATGAAAAGCGCGTCTTAGGCGAAAATATTGACAATCTTAAAGATCTTGCATTACTTTCAATTGATGACATTTCCCGCATTGTCAGAAGAGTTATTCAAAGCAATCTGTGGTTTCCAGATGAAATAGAAAAGCAGGTTGCATATTCAATGAAAATAATGCAGGCTTATAACATTAATTCTTGCCTTTATAATAATGAAAAATATCCTGCCTTATTAAAAGAAATCTTTGATCCGCCTTTTATGCTTTTTTGGCGCGGAAACATAGAATGTACCCATAAGAAGACCGCTGCTGTTGTAGGAACGCGCCGCGCTTCCGCACAGGGCTTAAAGGCTGCATTTGAAATTTCAAAAAAGCTTGCCGAAAAAAATGTTACTGTGGTTTCAGGGCTGGCACTTGGTATTGACGGAGCTGCCCATAAAGGCGCGCTTTCTGCAAAGCTGCCTGAAAATGCAGAAGCCGGAAACACTTGCGCTGTTCTTGCCTGCGGTGTTGAGAATATCTACCCGGCAGGCAACCGCAGATTGGGCGGGGCAATACTTGAGCGCGGAGGCTGTATTCTAAGCGAATATCCGCCGGGGTCGCCTCCGCAAAAATGGTGCTTTCCGGCGCGCAACAGATTAATTTCGGGATTATCATCAATTACTGCGGTTATAGAAGCTCCTGCGGGCTCTGGCGCGCTTATAACAGCAGATTTTGCAATAGAGCAGGGGCGCGAACTTGCTTTTTATGCCGGTTGCGCAGAACAAAAAGCAGAACATAAAAAAGTGGAATTGACAGAAACCAAAAAAATGGACATAAATCAATATATAAGTGACGGCGCGCCGGTTATAAAAAATGCGGACGAGCTGATGGCGCTGATGAATTCGGATCATTCCGGACATGAGTGCCGTATGAAGCAGCAGTTTTTTGACTTTTTTGAATGAATAATTGCTCCGCATTCTGTTGCCGCAGAATGAAATATGCCGATGTTTTTTATATGCTGTGAATTCATATCTTTAGATATAGGAATAAATGGCGATAAAAGAAATAAGTGACCTGTTCGGAAACCCGGTTGGTTTTCGAACAGGTCAGCAATTTTTCAGGCTAAAGCCTTACAAAATTGCGCTTTATTAAAGTTCGTGTTCGGAAAGCTGTATTGGTAGCGTAGCTTCAAACCGGCTTTCGAACACGTCTGATGTGGTTCAAAATATAAATGGATTTAAAAATCCGTTAATTGTCCAAAAAAATGGAGATAGGTCGTATATGCCAGAGAAAAAAACTGCCGCCAAAAAGAAAACAAAGAAACAGACATTAGTAATTGTAGAGTCGCCGGCAAAAGCAAAAACTATCGAAAAATATTTAGGCCCGGGCTATACCGTCCGTGCTTCTATGGGACATTTGATTGATTTGCCAAAATCCAGACTGGCTGTAAATGTAGAGAACAATTTTCAGCCTGAATATATAACTGTCCGCGGACGTGCAAAATTATTAAAGGAATTGCAGAAAGAAGCAAAGAAAGCAGACGAAGTTCTGCTGGCAAGTGATAATGACCGCGAGGGAGAAGCAATTGCATATCATTTGCGGTCAGCATTTGAAGAAAAAGTAAAAGCACCTATTCACCGTATTGTTTTCAATGAAATTACTCCGCAGGCAATTCTTGATGCTGTTAAAAGCCCTTCTGATATTGATGAGGCAAAAGTTAATGCACAGAAAGCCCGCCGTGTTTTGGACAGACTTGTAGGCTATAACCTTTCTCCGCTCTTATGGAAAAAAGTAAAAAACGGGCTTTCTGCCGGACGTGTTCAGTCTGTAGCGTTAAAATTAATCTGCGAGCGTGAAAAAGAAGTAGAAAACTTTATTCCGGAAGAATACTGGACACTTGATGCAGACTTTATGAAAGGCAAGAGCAAATTTACTGCTCAGCTTGTTCAATATGACGGCAAAAAGCCGGTGCTTTCAAACGAGAAATCTGTAAATGACATTATTGCTGAAATTAAAAACGCAAAATGCGTTATCAGCGACATAAAAGATACTGACAAATCTGTTAAGCCTAAACCACCGTTTACAACGTCTAAGCTTCAGCAGGCTGCCGCAAACCGTCTGGGCTTTACCTCAAAAAAGACAATGCAGGTTGCCCAGCAGCTTTATGAAGGCGTCAATATCGGTTCTAACCGCGTCGGTTTAATCACATACATGCGTACAGACTCTGTGCGTATCTCGCCTGTTGCAATTGAAGAAGTGCGCAAATTCATCGGCGAAAATTATCCAAAAGAGCTTCCTGCTGAGCCGATTGAGTATTCTGTAGGCAAAAAGGCACAGGACGCGCATGAAGCAATAAGACCAACTTATGTGACATATACACCTGACTATGTTAAGGAATTCCTTACAAGAGACCAGCTCAGGCTTTATACGATAATCTGGGAACGCTTTGTTTCAAGTCAGATGGTAAATGCCAAGAACCGCACAACAAGCGTTGATATTCAGGCTGGCAGCGCACTTTTCAGACTTTCTGCTACAAAAGTAGTAGAAAAAGGTTTTTACCGCGCTATCAAACTTCTTTCTTCAAAAGAAGACAAAGGCGTTTCTCTGCCGTCACTTGCTGTCGGCGAGGCTTTGGAACCGCTGAAGTTTTACCCGGAACAGCATTTTACACAGGGCCCGGCACGCTACACAGACGCTTCTATTGTTAAGATGCTCGAAGAAAAGGGCATAGGCCGCCCTTCAACTTATGCGCCGATTATTTCGGTTCTGCTTGACCGCTATTATGTGAACAGAAGCAATAAACAGCTTGTTCCGACCCCGCTTGGAAGAATGATCTGCGACATTCTTGTTGAATCATTCCCTGAAGTTATTAACGAGAATTTTACAGCTGAAATAGAAGATAACCTTGATAAGATTGAAGACGACAAGCTTGACTGGACAAAAATGATGGGCGATTTCTTCTTTGGCTTTAAAGACCGTGTAGACGAGCTTATGGGCTCGCTTGAAAGCTACAAGGGCATGATGGACGAGAAAACCGACAAGGTCTGCGAATTATGCGGAAAGCCTATGGTTAAAAAGCTCGGCCGCTTCGGTTTTTTCCTTGCCTGTTCTGGTTTTCCGGAGTGCAGAAACACACGCTCGATTCCGCTTGCAAAATGTCCGCGCCCTGGCTGTAACGGCGAGATTGTCGCAAGAAAAACAAAGAGCCGTGGCAAAGAGTTTTACGGCTGCACAAATTACCCTGAATGTGACTTTATCAGCCACTTCAAGCCGATTAACGCAACCTGCCCGAAATGCGGACAGTTTCTTGTTGAAAAATACACAAAGAAGCACGGCACTATTAAATCGTGCATAAATCCTGAATGTGACTATCTGCATACTTCAGAAGACGACGGCGAGACTTCAGAGGGTTCAGACGAATAAATGGAGTCTGTTGGTTCAAAAATCGAAGAATTTTTGTCTTATATCTATGGTGTAAGAAACCTCTCAGAGAATACGCTTGAAGGCTATAAACACGATTTAGATTTGTTCATCGATTTTGTCGGCGCAGAAACAGATTTAGAAGCTGTTACTCTTGGTGATCTGCAATTGTGTGTAGCTCAATTAACTGAAAAGAAATTTGCGGCAACCAGTATAAACCGTTTTATTTCAGCGGTGCGATCTTTTTTCAAGTATGCTTTCAGAATGGGCTATATTAAAGTAAACCCTGCTTTAAGGTTAAAGACTATAAAAGCACCTCAAAAAATGCCTAGATTTTTGTATCCTTCTGAAACAGAGGAATTCTGCGCCCAGCCAGAAAAGACTAATCTGCTCTGGCCAAGCCGCGATGAAGCAATTATCAAGTGCCTTTATTCATCGGGCTGTCGTGTCGGCGAGCTTGCAGGGCTTAAGCTTAGAGATTTATCGTCTGACTTCAGCTCGGCTATTGTTCTTGGAAAAGGCAAAAAAGAGCGGCGCGTGTTTTTCTCTGCCGATGCGGTTTTGACGTTAAAGAAATACCTCGCTGAAAGAAGACAGTTCGTAAAAAAAGATTCCAGCGTTGACGCGCTTTTTGTCAATCAGCAGGCAACAGCTCTTACAATAAGAGGAATCCGCTACATTATCAACAGATATTCTGGCATTGAAGGCACTAACCACCATATTTCGCCGCATGCGCTCCGTCATACATTTGCGACAACACTGCTTTCTAATGGCGCTGACATCAGGGTTGTGCAGGAACTTTTGGGTCATGCTTCTATTTCTACAACACAGCGCTATACTCACATTACAACCGAACAGCTTGTAAAGACCTACAATCAGGCTCACCCTCACGGCGGAAAAACTTCAGAATAAACTGCATAAAAACTTGCATCTCTAAATAGCCGGGCTCACCACGGGTGTCGTGTTACTGTCCCAGAATTGAAATTCTATTTCCCTTGTTTTTTCTAATTGAAATTGGTACATTAGTAACATATTGATTGCACTGAGCATTTACGCTGTTCAGATTCAGGAGG
This sequence comes from uncultured Spirochaetales bacterium, assembly GCA_946406925.1. GTDB lineage: Bacteria > Spirochaetota > Spirochaetia > Treponematales > Treponemataceae > UBA1240. The sequence goes on from CAMJMF010000032.1 coordinate 15,041, forward strand.
ATGGGAGAAGCCCTGGCTTTTCTTTTTTAAGATGGAAACACCAAAAGTACGCAGTACAACAGTTATTGCAGTTAAAAAAGACGGAAAGGTTGCTATGGCCGGCGACGGACAGGTAACTATGGGAAATACTGTAATGAAAGGCAATGCACGCAAAGTGCGCAGAATGTATGACGGCAAAGTTCTGACTGGTTTTGCCGGTGCAACTGCTGATGCCTTTAATCTTTTTGATAAATTCGAGGCAAAACTTCAGGAATATAACGGCGACATTACACGCGCTGCTGTAGAACTTGCAAAACTTTGGCGCACAGACAAGGCTTTGCGCAATCTTGAAGCTCTGCTGCTTATTGCAAGCAAAGACAAGATTCTTCTGATTTCCGGCAACGGTGATGTTATAGAGCCTGAGCACGATGTTCTTGCCATAGGTTCAGGCGGCAATTACGCTTATGCCGCTGCCCTGGCTTATATGGAATCTTCAAATCTTTCTGCAAGAGAAATTGCTGAAAAAAGTTTGGCTATTGCCGGCTCAATCTGCATTTACACAAACGACCACATCACTGTAGAGGAGCTGTAAATGAGTGCATCAGATGCAACAACCAAAAACCTTGAAGAATTAACACCGCGCGAAATTGTAAACCGCCTTGATAATTATATTATAGGCCAGCATAAAGCCAAGAAAGCTGTTGCAATTGCTTTAAGAAACAGAACAAGAAGACTCAAGCTTCCTAAAGAAATCCGCGAAGAAATAGCGCCTAAAAACATTTTGATGATCGGTCCTACTGGTGTGGGTAAAACTGAAATTGCAAGACGCCTTGCAAAGTTGTGCGGTGCTCCGTTTTTAAAAGTTGAGGCTACAAAATATACAGAAGTCGGCTATGTCGGCCGCGACGTTGAATCAATGATACGCGACTTAATGGCTGTAGGCTATAACGTGGTAAAAGCCGAAATGCAGGAGCAGATGAAGTCTTCAGCCGAAGAAAAGGTCGAAGAAGCTTTGCTTGACCTGCTTCTTCCGGGCAGCGCCCCGAAGCAGAAAAACGACACACCGTCTTCAGAAATGAATCTGCCTGCTTTTACAGACGTTACAAACTCGCATTTTGCAGAACAGCCTGCCGCCGCTGCCGGTGACATGTCTGCAACACGCGAAAAATTCAGACAGATGCTCCGCGAGGGCAAGCTTGACGAACGTGAAGTTGAAGTCAATGTAAGCAGACGTCCGCAGGGCCCGACTATGGAAATCTTTGCGGGCGGCAACATTGAAGATCTTGAATCAACGATGATGAACCTTACAAACATGATTTCAGGTTCACGCTCAAAGAAAAAGCTTGTTACTGTAAAAGAAGCACGCGAAATCATTATAGCTGAACAGCTTGACAAGATGATTGATCCTGATAAAGTCTGCGATGAGGCAAAAAGACGCGTTGAGCAGATGGGCATTATCTTTATTGATGAAATCGATAAAATTGCCGTAAGAGGCGAGCGCGGCGGCGGACAGGACGTTTCTCGCGAAGGTGTTCAGCGCGACATTCTGCCGATTGTTGAAGGCTCAAACGTAAACACAAAATATGGTGTTGTTGATACAACCCACATTCTGTTTATTGCAGCCGGTGCTTTCTCAGTTTCAAAGCCGAGCGACTTGATTCCTGAACTTCAGGGACGTTTTCCGCTGCGTGTTGAGCTTGAATCTTTGAATGCAGAAGATTTCAGACGCATTCTTCTTGAACCGAAAAACGCATTGATTAAGCAGTATACTGAGCTGCTTGCAACAGAAGGCGTTACCATTAAGTTTAATGATGATGCAATTAACAGAATGAGCTCGCTTGCTGAAGATGTTAATACCCGCATGGAAAACATCGGCGCACGCCGCCTTCATACGATTATGGAAAATCTGCTTGAAGACTTGTCTTTTGAGGCAGATGCCCACGCAGGCGAAACTATTGAAATAACAGCAGATTATGTAGACGAGCACATGAAAGATGTTGTTCAGGATCAGGATCTGTCAAAATATATTCTGTAAAGACTGCAAAATGTTGTCAAAAGCCGGTTTAGACCGGCTTTTTCATTTTTAAAAAAGTAAATATTGTGATACAATTAAGGAATAAAAAGAATATTAAGAAGAAAAAAGGGGAATAAATAATTTTTACAGTATTGCTTCTAAAAAAAATCAAAACACTTAAGTCTTTATTTTGTTTGCCGACAATGAAATTGTATGGAACTTTCTGCAATTTGCGTTAATTCCATACAGGGTAGGTCAATATGAATAGTTTTACAAGAACAACTGATATGCTTCACCGTGCAATGGATGTAAGCACTTTGCGTTATCAGGTTACAGCTAATAACCTTGCAAATTCAGAAGTTCCAAATTACAAGCGTGTTGAAGTTAATTTTGAGAGTGAGCTTAAACGCGCTCTTGAAACAGAGAAAAACCAGGGCGAAGCTTTCAAAATGCGGACAACAAATGAGAAACACATTCAGTCTGAAGGTTTCCGTGATTACCGCACAGTAGAACCGCGCCGTGTACGCGATTATTTATCTACCACAAAAGCAAATGGAAATAACGTTGATGCAGAAACAGAGGCAATGAATGTACTCAAGATTCAGCTCAACTATCAATTATTGACTCAGTTGCAAACTTTTGAGTTCTCTCAAGTCAAATCTGTGTTAAAATAGGAGTTAGATGATGGGTCTTTTTTCAAGTATTAATATTGCTGCAACAGGAATGAGCGTTGAACGCTTGCGAACCGACGTTATATCGGATAATATAGCTAATGCGTCTACAACAAGAACACAGGACGGCGGACGTTTTAAACGCTCTCGTGTTGTTCTTCAGCCAATAAATGAAGAGCTGACATGGCGCGGTCCTTTCGTTTCAGAAGACATGGACAAGGGACTTGGACAGGGTGTCCGTGTTTCAAAAATTGTAAAAGACGATTCTCCAGGACATCTTGTTTATGATCCGCAGCATCCAGATGCAATTCTCAGCGGACCGAATGCTGGATATGTTGAATATCCTAATGTTAATATAGTTAATGAAATGGTAGACTTAATTGCTGCCAATCGTGCATATGAAGCAAATTCATCTGTTGTTCAGGGCTCGAAAGAAATGTTCATGAAAGCCCTTGAAATCGGGAGGTAATAGATGATAACCAGCTTGGGCACATTGTCAATGATCCGCACTGATCCGGCACATATCGGATCAGAGCCGCTGACATCGATGATGACGCAAGATATTAGACGGAAACAGGAAACTGAAACCGGAAAAACAAGAGGTTCTTTTGAACAGTACCTTTTGAATGCAGTCAGTTCGGTAAATGACAAACAGATGAACAGCGATGCAATCGCTCAGCAGCTGATTACCGACCCGGATTCAGTTGATGTTCATGATGTTACAATTGCAATGGCAGAAGCAAGTCTTTCGCTTAATTTAGCACAGACAGTCATTGACAGAGTTATTAAAGATTGGAATGAAATTACTACCACACGGTAAGGAATAAAATTTTGAAAGAAGGCAGAAACAAACTGAATAGTAAGTTTCTCATTCGATATGTTCGTTCACGGGAGGGGTGTCATGAACGAATGGCTTAAAAAGCTGTTGGCACAAATTAAAGAGTTATGGTCTAAGTGGACCGTTGTACAGCGCGCAATATTAATTGCTATTGTGGCTGTTGTAATTATTGCGCTTGTTTTAGTTACACGCATTTCAGCAAAACCGTCTTCTGTTCCGCTGTTCAGCACACCAATTTCAGATGAAGCTGCAAGAGACAGAATTACACTTCGTCTTGCTGAAGAAAACGTTGAATCACAGGTTAATGCTGCCGGAGTCATTTCAGTAAAAGATGAATCTACAGCACGCCGCATGCGTTCAATTCTCGTTAGAGAAGATTTGGTTCCATCAAATGTAGATCCTTGGGCTTTGTTTGATATTGAACGCTGGACAACTACAGACTTTGAACGCAACGTTAACTTGCGCCGTTCAATCACAGAAGTTGTAAAACAGCACATTGAATCTCTCGATGATGTTGACCGCGCTAATGTAGTTATTCAAATACCTGAGAATGCACTTTTTGTTGAAGACCAGAATCCTACAACGGCAAGTATCGTTCTTTATACAAAGCCGGGCAGCGATCTGCCTACAAATAGAAAGAAGATTGAAGGTGTTCAGAAGATAGTTCTTAAAGCTATTACAGGCCTTACTGCTGACAATGTTGTTATTTCAGATTCACAGGGAAATATCTTAAACGACTTTGAAGGCATGGCTGAAAT
>CAMJMF010000033.1 GCA_946406925.1 uncultured Spirochaetales bacterium
ACTGCTGCACCCAGAACACTTTTTTGCAGACGATTGAATCTCTCAAAAATCCGCCTGATCTTATAATTACTGATTCTCAGATTTTTCCATTTGTAAATGATAACAAGCCTGCAAGTTCAAAGCTGACATCTTTTTCAATTTTGATGGCGGCGTACAAAGGTGATATAGAGCTTTTTGTTCAGGGGGCAAAAGCAATACAAAAGCTCAACGACAATTCCCGTGTTCTCATTGCTGAAGCCTGTACACATGCTCCAGCCAGCGAAGACATCGGTACAGTTAAAATTCCGGCTATGCTGAAAAAAATAGCACCGAAAATACAGATAGATTTTGTGCGGGGCACAGACTTTCCAGAAACATCAGCCGAACTTAAAAAATACGATTTAATCATTCATTGCGGTGCCTGTATGTTTAACAAGCCCTACGTTGTTCAGCGCCAGCAGAATGCAAAGGCAGCCGCTGTTCCCATGACAAACTATGGTGTTGCAATTGCCGAATTGAATGGAATTCTGGACTGTTTATATTGTTAGCAGCTTTTTTTCGAAAATTTTTGGAATAATCTCACAAATTTCTGCATAAATAATGAATAAAACGCAAAAAATCTGCATGAATATGCAAATTTTGATTGCCAGAATACTTCATTTTTTGTACACTCAAAGGTATACGCCGGTCTTTTACCGGGATTCCCATTCGTTGGAGAAAGAAAAATGTATACAATTCTTGAAAAGCGGCAGCTCTCTGCCGATGTTTTTTATTTCAAGGTTAGTGCTCCGGATATTGCCCGCAACCGTAAAGCAGGTCAATTCGTATTGGTTCAGCTTGACCTTGAATACGGAGAACGCATTCCACTTACAATTGCAGATGCAAACGCCGAAGAAGGCTGGATTGCTCTTGTATTCCAGGCTGTAGGTGCGACTACACTTAAATTGTCTAAAAAGCAGAAAGGTGATGAACTGGCGGCAATTTTAGGTCCGCTCGGAAATCCGACACATATCGAAAAAAAAGACGGTCCTGTTGTTGTAGTCGGTGGTGGTATTGGTGTTGCACCTTGCTATCCGATTGTTAAGGCTCATAAAGCAGTCGGAAACAAAGTAATTATGGTTATTGCTGCCCGTACAAAAGACCTTTTGATTTTTGTTGATGAAATGAAAGCTGTTGCTGACGAAGTTATCATTATGACTGATGACGGTTCAGCCGGAAGAAAAGGTGTTTCAACAGTTCCTCTTAAGGAAATCTGTGAATCACAGTGCCCGCCTGCAGAAGTTGTAGCAATCGGCCCTCCAATTATGATGAAATTCTGTGCTGCAACAACAAAGGAATACAATGTTCCTACAACAGTATCACTTAATACAATCATGATTGACGGCACTGGTATGTGTGGTGGTTGCCGCGTTTCAATCGGCGGTCAGACAAAATTCGTTTGTGTAGACGGCCCTGAATTTGACGGACACCTTGTTGACTGGGACAATATGATGATGCGCATGAAGTCATTCAAAGCGCGCGAAACTGAAGATTTCCACAAGTGCAAGATGGAAGCACAGGCTGATGCACTTGCTGCAGGAGCAAAATAATGTCTGAATATATCGATTTTAAAACTCTTGACGAAGCTGCAAAAGCTGAATATGCAAAGATTCAGGGCAAGACCCTTTCTCCAAAAGACCGCATGGCAATTCCGCAGCAGATTATGCCGACAGGCGAGCCGAAAGAACGTGCACGCCAGATGACGGAAGTTGCGCTCGGCTATACAAAAGAGCAGGCAATTGTTGAGGCAAACCGCTGCTTGCAGTGCAAGAACCAGCCGTGTGTTTCAGGCTGCCCTGTAAATGTTCCGATTCCGCAGTTTATAGCTGAAGTTGCCAAAGGCGAATTCAAAAAAGCTGTAGATATCATCAAGACGGCAAATCTTCTGCCTGCAATTTGCGGCCGTGTTTGTCCGCAGGAAAAGCAGTGCCAGGGTCAGTGCACAGTTGGAAAAACTTATAAAGATGCAGAAAAGGCTGTATCAATCGGCCGCCTCGAAAGATTTGTTGCAGATTTTGAGCGCAACAACAATTTGCAGACTGTTCCTCAGGTTGCAGCTTCAACAGGCAAGAAAGTTGCCGTTATCGGTTCTGGTCCTGCCGGTCTTACAGTTGCAGCAGATGTGCGCCGTGCCGGCCACGATGTAACAGTTTTTGAAGCTTTCCACAAGTCGGGCGGTGTTATGGTCTATGGTATTCCAGAATTCCGTCTGCCGAAAGCAATTGTTGCCAAAGAAATTGATATGCTCAAAAAAATGGGCGTTGAATTCAGAACGAACTTTCTTGTTGGCCGCACAGGCACATTGCTTCAGCTTTTGAAAGAGCACGGCTATGATGCAGCGTTCATCGGAACTGGTGCAGGTCTTCCGAAGTTTATGAACATCGAAGGCGAGAACCTCATCGGTGTTTTCAGTGCAAACGAATATTTGACACGCGCCAACCTCATGAAGGCTTATGATACAGAAAAGGCCTGCACGCCTTTGTATGAAGCAAAGCATGTTGTAGTTGTCGGCGGCGGAAACGTAGCGATGGACGCAGCCCGTATGGGTTACCGCTTGGGCGCAGAAAAAGTTGACATCGTTTACCGCAGAACAAGAAACGAAATGCCGGCCCGCCGCGAAGAAGTTGCACACGCTGAAGAAGAGGGCGTAAATTTCAGATTCCTTGAAAACCCTGTAAAGATTAACGGCGACGAGAACGGCCGCGTAAAGAGCGTAACAGTTCTTTCTTATGAGCTTGGCGAACCAGATGCTTCAGGCAGAAGAAGCCCAGTTGCAATTGAAGGCAGCGAGCACGATATCGAATGTGATGCAGTAATTGTTGCACTCGGCAACGGCTCTAACCCGCTTATGGTTAAGACAACGCCGGGCTTGAACGCAGATAATAAGGGTCACATCACCGTAAACGACAAAGCCATGACTTCGATTGATGGTGTTTGGGCTGGCGGCGACATCGTTCTTGGTGCTGCAACCGTAATCCTCGCTATGGGCGAAGGCCGCAAGGCTGCCCGCGGCATCAACGAATATCTTGCCAAGAAATAACCTAAATCACGGCAGTTTTTAGCTAAAAAGAAAAAGCATCTTCTGTTAAAGAAGGTGCTTTTTTTGTTTGTAGAGACATAAACCCACTGTTAAAAAAGACGGAAATGATTTAGCATAATGAAGATACTGAAAGATGTATAAGCTTTCGGTGTTTTGGTGCAATCAATATGGAAGAATCTGCAGAAAAAGCACAATTCAAAAAAATGACAGAAACGCCTGTTTCAAGGCTGATTATTTCGCTTGCTGTTCCGACCGTGATAACGATGCTTGTTACTTCGTTTTATAACATGGCGGATACTTTTTTTGTTTCGCAAATCGGAACGAGCGCTAGTGCGGCCGTCGGTGTTGTTTTTTCGCTTATGGCGATAATTCAGGCTGTGGGCTTTACGTTGGGCATGGGCTCGGCAAGCATAATCTCAAGGCTGCTCGGCGTACACGATTTGGAAAAAGCCTCTCAGACGGCCACAACAGCATTTTTTGCGGCGTTTCTTTTCGGTTTGGTGATTTCTGTTTGCGGAACAGCATGCCTCGATGACTTGATGCGGCTTCTCGGTGCAACGCCTTCGGTGCTGCCTTATGCCAGAAATTATGCGCGGTTCATCTTGCTTGGTACGCCGTTCATCTGCTCGTCGTTTGTCTTGAACAATGTGCTGCGCTCAGAGGGCAAGTCTGCAAAGGCGATGATTGCGCTGACTTCGGGCGGCTTTATCAACATTGCATTAGACCCGATTTTCATTTTTGTGCTCAAGCTTGAAACCGCCGGTGCGGCAATTGCCACGGTGATAAGCCAGATTATAGGCTTCAGCTTGCTTTTGCAGTTCTTTTTGCGCAAAAAGACGCTTTGCCGGATTTCGCCCAAATATTTGAAGCCGGACTTTTCAAGGCTGGTGCTCATAATTTTGACTGGCCTTCCTTCGCTTTTCAGGCAGGGCTTGGCAAGCATTTCAACGATTATGCTGAACAGGGCAGCCGCCGTTTATGGCGATGCGGCTTTGGCAGGCATGTCAATCGTAATGCGGCTCATTCAGCTTGTTGCGTCTGTGATGATTGGAATAGGGCAGGGCTTTACGCCGGTTTCGGGCTATAATTATGGTGCAAAGAACTATGAGCGCGTTAAAAAAGCTTATTTTTTCACTGTAAGGGCGGGCTTTATGTGTCTTGCGGTTTGCGCGGCCGTTCTTTTTGGTTTTGCACCGCAAATAATCAGACTTTTCAGAGATGATACCGACGTAATCAAAATCGGGGCGGCTGCGCTGCGGTTTCAGGCGGTGGGGCTGCCGTTTCATTCGTTCATCATCGCCACGAACATGCTGATGCAGTCAACGGGCAGAATCAAATCGGCTTCGCTTCTTTCGTGCATGAGACAGGGCATATATTTTCTGCCGCTTGTTATTGTCATGCCTTTGCTGTTCGGTCTGCTCGGTGTTGAAATGTCTCAGGCAATTTCTGATTTTATGAGCTTCCTTACTGCAATTCCGTTTATAATTGTGTTTTTCAAGAAACTTGATAAAAATGAACAATGACGCAGGTAAGCTCCAAAAAAAGATAAATCTCATAATCACAGCTTTGCGATTTGTTGCAATAACTGCTGCCGGAATAACCTGCATCGTCTTAAAGAGAATGACTTTTGATGCGGGTACAAGGCTGCTCATCTTTTTCGCCGTTGCCGAGCTGATCATTCAAAGCTGTCTTCAAAAAAGCGGCAGGCGGGTTCCGCATGTTCTTTTGTTTGTGCTTCAAAGCGGCTCGCTTGCGGCAGTTGCGCTCTATTGCATGGGCAGACCCAAAATGGATTTGCTTGTGTGCCTCGGCATAACCGCCTTTGTGGCGGCTTTTCTTCTGCTGTGCTTTCCGCTTTTATATAGAAAGAAAACTTTTGGGCGTCATTATCGGACGTGACCTGATAATCTTTTTGCTTTTTAGAATGATTCCCGCGTCAAGCGCGGGAATGACACACATTAAAGCCTTATGAACTGTTCTATAAAGCGCAGAATTTCGCACTTAAAAAGGCTTTCGCGGCGGTAATAATCTTTTTCGTTGTCAGGTGTTTGGGTGCAAAGCTCTACGATGATGCGCGAATAGTTTTCCGGCAGCTTTTCAAGCGAAAGCGAATAGTACAAGTTTCTGTCTTCGGCAGACCAATAAAGCCCGTTTATGTAATAAAGGCAATGAATGGCCGTTCTTATTGCCGCGTTCAGATTTTCGTTCATTTGAAGATAAGCCTGCCGCCTGTTCCAGCGGTCAACCTTGTAAGTGCCGAGCAGATAAATCATATAGCGGAATTCTTCGTGCAGAAGTTTTTTCAAATCCAGCTGCGACCACATGTTTATCTGCATGAGTTCGTCTTCATATTTATGGTTTGGGTCATAAAGAATTTTCGATTCAAGCAGCGCGTTCCGTTCCGGAATCTTCATCTGTTTGAAGCTTTCAGCTGTGATAAAGTCAACAAAATTGATTGAGTACCATAATCCGTTGCGTTTTATGCAATGAAAAGGAATTTCCTTGTCTTCGTCTTTGCCGAAAATATCTTCGGCAACTGCTTCCGTACCCTGCCTTTTCATAACAGTCAAATCAATCATTCCGTCAAATTTGCCCGGAAAGAAATCGCCGCGCGCCACGCTACCTGAAAGCAGAATCGTTTCAATTTTGGTTTTGTCTATTGTGTAGAGAAAATCAATTGTCTGCTGCTTCAAGCCTTCAATAAAGCTTTGCTGCTGTTCCGCAATTTCAGTTTTGCTTTTCATTTATGATTCCTGCGAATATTTTAGCATAGTTTTCCACATATTGTGTAAAATTTACCGGTACGGAAGCCAGTTCTTATGCTGCTGCGCAGGCTGTATAAATCAGACACGATTTTTATATGATTCAGTGCTTGTTTACACTTTTGCTTCGTGATATGCTACTTACATGAAAAAGATTTTTTTTGTTGTATTTTTAGCAGTATTCACATTAAGTAATTTTGCTTTTGCACAAGATGCGCTTGTGCTCTACCGTAACGGCCGCAATATGGAGCAGGCTGGTCTTATGGATAATGCGAATTCTTATTATTCACAGTCTGTTTCCGTTTGCAAAAATGAGCTTCTGTTGAATGACAAAAATATTGAATCTTATGTTGTAATGTGCTGGGCATTGTTCAGATTAAAGAGATACGATGAAGTCGTTGCTAACTCAGTGAAAGCTTTGAAGATTAATCCTAACGAATACCGGATTATAGAAAATCTTGGCGAGACTTATTTCTACCTCGACAGATATTCTGAATCTTTGCGTAATCTGGAACGCTATGTTGATGCTCTTCCTAACGGAGACAGGGCTGCAACTGCTTATTTCTTTATGGGTGAAATATACCGCATTGAAGGCAAAAACCATCATGCAGATATAGCTTATTCTCACGCTGTAAAAAAAGAGCCTTCAATTGCTTTGTGGTGGTACCGATTGGGCATAGCCAGAGAAAAGGCAGGAAATCCGGAAAAAGCCAAAGAAGCATATAAAAAGGCACTCGCTCTCAAACCTTCTTTCCATGAAGCCGAACAGGCCTTAAGCCGCCTGGGATAATTTGATTATGGTTTGAAACTGAAGAAGCATTTTGTAAATTGAATAAACAATTATTTTAGGGCTGAAACCGAAAGATTTCAGCCCTTTTTTTGAGCTGGGGACTATTGCCTTACGCGGGCTGCCTGTGCGTGTCCGGCAAGACCTTCTGTGTCACCAAGTACAGCGGCTGCGGCTAATGATTGTGCATAGCCCTGACCGTTCGGGTCTTGTGTACGGAGAGTGGTGACTGTTTTCAAGAAGTGCCGCACTGAAAGACCGCCTGTGTATCTTGCCGACATTGAAGTCGGTAATGTGTGGTTCAAACCGGCTGCATAATCGCCTAAAACTTCTGCTGATTCATGGCCTATAAAAAGCGAGCCGTAATTGTGAACCTGCTCAACAAGCGCATCACGTTCTTTGCCTGAATTAAGAGCAAGTTCAAGGTGTTCCGGGGCTTTTTTGTTTGCAATTTCTCCGGCTTGAGGCAAATCTTTTGTAATAATGATTTTGCCGTGTCTTGCAAGGCTTTCTCTTGCGGTTTGCTCTGTCGGCAAAACAGCAAGCTGCTTTTCAAGCTCTTCCGCAACCTTTTGAGCAAGTGCCTTTGAAGGCGTTGCAAGCACAGCCTGCGCATCAACGTCATGTTCTGCCTGTGCAAGCATGTCAGCCGCAACCCAGGCCGGGTTTGCACTGTCGTCAGCAATGATAAATACTTCTGTCGGGCCGGCTATCATGTCGATGCCGCAGTGGCCGTAAATCATGCGTTTTGCTTCTGCAACAAATTTATTGCCCGGGCCTACAATCACGTCGCAAGGCGGGATTGATTCTGTGCCGTAAGCCATAGCAGCAATTGCCTGAGCACCGCCGCAGGCAAACACTTTGTCTGCACCGCAGATAGCCGCGGCTGCCATAATACCTTTGTCTGCATAAGGGGCTTTTGGGTTTTTAGGGTTTTCGCGCGGCGGTGTGCAGAGAACAATTTCTTTGCAGCCGGCAGCTTTAGCCGGTGTAATGCACATTACAACGCTTGAAAGCAGCGGAAAGCGTCCAGCCGGAACATAAACGCCGGCTCTTTCTATTGGAATGGTTCTCTGACCGGTGAATAACCCCGGTGCAATTTCCATTTCAAAATTGTCAAAGGATTCTTTCTGCCTTAAAGCAAAAGTCAGCGCAAGGTCGTGAGAACGGCACAAGGCTTTGTATAATTCTGGATTTTGGGTTTTCAGTTCTTCTTTTGCAGCTTCCAGCTCTGATTTTGGAATTTCCAGAGTGTCTGGAGTTGCGCGGTCAAATTTTGCAGAATATTCTTTTACTGCAGCATCTTTTTTTGAGCGGACATCAGCAATTATAGCGGCAACTTTGCCTGAAACATCGTTTGTTTCTGCTGTGCTTGAAAGTCTTTCAGATGTAAAAAAAGAAGCCTCTAAGTTTTCGGCTTGAATAATTTTAATAGTTTCCATGTATAAAATTATACAGAAACTGCTTTTTTTATGCTAGTAAAGTTCTGCTATAAAATGAATCTGAAATTTGAACCTTACACTTTTTTCAATCCATAAATTTTCAAAAAAAAATCAGCTTATGACACAGTTTGACATACCCTCTGTTGTAAAATGTGAAAAATTGAATATAGGAGGCTTGCTCTTATGGATACAATCACGATGAAACCAGCAATGCAGAAAGCAAATGAACTCGGCGAAAAAGCAACAGAGGATGATGTTCGGGCTTTGGAATCAAAACTTCCTTCAATGAAAAAGGGTGTAATTGCAAAAGCCTGGGATAAAGTGCTTTTTCTTTGGGAAAAGGCAAAGTCGCCGGAAATTCCTTTAAGTTACAAAGTTGCCATAATCGGCGCACTTTTGTACCTTGTTCTTCCAATCGATGTTGTTCCAGATGTAATTCCGGGGCTTGGTTTTTTAGACGATCTTGGTGTAATTCTTGCGGTTGCACGTAAGGTTTCAAAATATGCCCTTCCAAAAATCGAAAAGAAAATAGAAAACAAGTTTTATAAAATAAGTTGTCAGAAAATTGATGAAAAACTTTCCGTAGTATTTAACTCAATCTTGGTTAATACGGTTATTACTTTTTGTGCGAACAGTATCGGCTGTATGATATTGATTTTCAAACCTTTTGGAACACCGGCATCGCGCTATGTTTCAATTGTCATTTTTGCCGGAGTTTTTGTTTATGCCTTAATTCGCTTTATTCTTTATATGAAAGAATACGGACAAATGATAAAAAAATTGCTGTATCAATATGCACAAAGAAAAGCTTCTCAAAAGGCATCTCTGATTTTATCTGTACCGAATATAAATACATTGCATGGCTGTTCAGCGGAATCAAAGCAGTAAACTATGTAATGCCGGAAAATTGCCAAATTCCAGACGCTCCAAAAATTGTTGCAGTCTTTGAGCGACACTACAGAAAAAGAATCGTGCTTTTTGTCGTCTGCTTTATTTTGTATTCAGCCTTAATTACTGCAACAAAGATAATTATATTAAGAATGTAATTAAAGAAACAAAAAAATTTTTAGCTATGACATTCTTTGACATGCCCCCTGTAATATAATGCGCCTATAAAGCAAAGATGTGGTAAGGAGGCATCGCATTTATGGAAAAATTCTTTTTAGGTATGGTTGCAGGAATTGCAACACTCGTTGGAGCAGCACTTGTTGCAGACCATTTTGGCTATTGCCCATGTTCAGACGTATTCAAAACAGTTGCTTTCTCAGATACGGAACATGACGACGAAATTAAAGAAAATGCAGAATCTGCCAAAGAAACAACAGAAAATGACCGTTGCACGAATTCTTGAGCTGTAGAACTTGAAAACTGCACAGGACTTATTAGTTTTGTGCAGTTTCAGTGCTTTATTTTTTCAGACAGTGGTCAAATAGTTCGTCAATCTGTTCTTTTAGTGTGCGCAATTCATTTTCGTATTCTGTAAGAACCGATTGTTCTGGAATTATGTCTTTTGGCATAAGAAGCTGGAATGTTGCAATGTTGAATTCGGCTGCAAGACGTTCAAGCATTTTTAGTGAAGCATACTGTCTGCCAGATTCAATGTCGTTCAGATAAGAAGGAGAGATATTAATGCGCATCGCAAAGTTTAACTGGCTGAGTCCTGTTTTGGCGCGGTAGTATTTTACATTTTCTGCAAGGATTTCTAACAGCGGTTTAGACATACCTTAATATTTAAGAAAAAATACGAAAATAAACAAAAGGATATTTTCATAATATTGTTTTTACAAATATGAAAATATCAGTGTATAATAAAATGAGATAGTGAGGATAGGAAATACAATATGACTGACAAAAATGAAGAAAAGAAAACTTTAGAAAATGTTGCTCTTGAAGGAGCGGCTGCAGAGGTTGTACAGCGTTACGGTTCAGCTGTAAAAGAACATTTTGTTGCATATGCAGGTAAAGATAATGAAACTGGTGAAGAAGTAAAAAGAGGCTTAAAACAAATAGCAAAAGCTAAAGTTAATCCAGATTATAAAGACGCAAACTTAAAACAACAAGCAGGTTTTGCTGCTGAACAAAAGTATACTGCAAGGCAAAATGCAGAAAGAATTATAAATAAGGAAAAAACAAGAGTCCATAATACTGATGTAAAAGGAAGCGGAGATTATGATCAATTATTCGATCATATAATTACTGATGAAAATGGAATTGTTATCTCACAAGAACAGATGAAGTTTGTGGGTTCAAGTCCAAAAGCCTGTTTGGACAAACTTGCTTCAAAAAAATTCCAAAAATATTTAGATGCTGATGCAAAGATTACAATTCCAAGTGATTATTATGATGGAATTATTGAAGAAGCAAATAAGACGATTAAGTCTTTTGAAGAACAGTTAAAACATGCTAAAGAGACAGGAAATAAAGATTTAGTAAAAGCATTAGAAGAAAAAATAGAAAAGTACAAGAAAATAAAAGATAGCATAAAAGATAGCGGTGTAACTAATAGCGAAGCTATGGAAGCTCGCTTACATCCAAAATTATCCACTGCAAAAGATGTTGTAAAAGTTGCTCATGGAGCCGGGGTTGAACAAGCAGCCTATGGAGCAGCTATCGGCGGTGGAATTTCATTTATAAAAAATACAGTTGCAGTAATAAAAGGTGATAAAACTCCAGAGGAAGCTGGTGCATCGCTTTTAAAAGATACAGGTCTTACAGCTGGAAAATCATATGCAACTGCATTTTCCGGTACAGTTTTAAAAGGTGCAATGCAAAACTCAAAGTCAAAGATGTTGCAGGCTGTTTCAAAGACAAATTTTGCAGGAACTGTTGTAACTTCAGTTATAGAAGTAAGTAAAACCATGACCAGTTTTATAAAAGGCGATATTGACGGAACACAATGTTTGGAAGAATTAGGTGAAAAAGGAACAGCACAACTTGGTGCAGCGATGTTTGCAGTAGCCGGGCAAACCTTAATTCCAATACCAGTGGTTGGCGGCATGGTAGGGTCTGTTATTGGCTATGCTTTGACTTCTGCCTGTTATGGTGAATTATTGTTTGCATTGAAAGATGCAAAATTAGCTCACGAACAACGATTGCAAATTGAAAAAGAGTGTGAAGAAGCAATAAAAATGATAGTTGAATATCGTGAGCAGATGAATGAAGCTGTCAACAAATATTTAACCGATGTACGGGATACTTTTGATAAAGCAATTATGGTTGCTGATAAAAATATTTGGTTGAATGACATTGATACATTTATTGATGCTGCAAATAAAATGAGCATAAAAATGGGGCGAAAGCCGCAATTTAATAATTTTCAGGAATTTGATTCACTTATGTTAAGCGAAAAAATAATAAAACTATAAAGGAGTATTTATGGAACAAAAACTAACAAGAGAAGATTTGATATTGATATATCTTCTCATGTCTGTAGATGGAGAGGTTTCTGAAATAGAATCTGCAAGATTTGATGAGCTCTTGGATGCCTATGACTTAAAAGGAGAAAAAAATTCTTTAATTGGAACCGCACAAGATATTTTAGCAAAAATATCATCTTCAGAGAAAGACAAAATGGAATCTCTTTTTGCATTATATAAAGAAACAGGTATGGAGAGTTCTTGGTATTATTTGCATATGTCTATTGAGCATAAGAGGTTGCTTTTATGGACTTTGGTCAATATGACGTTTGCAGATCAAATAATTGCAACAAACGAGAAAAAACTTCTTGAAGTAGTTGCAAAAGAAATCCACTGCGAGTGGAGTATAGTTGAACAAATGCTGGATGCTGCAAAGGCATTATATGCTTTAGATGTTCAAAGGAATTGGCTAAAAACCGAAGTCAGCAAACCTTTTAAAGAAATTGAAGCGTTAGTTAACGAATTGGATAAAAACCAAGAAGTTATTAAGAAAAATATTGGAATATTGATCGAAGAGTAGGAGGAAAAGAATGCCATTACCATTATTGTTTATTATTCCTGCGGTTGTTACTGGTGCAGTTGGAATTGGAAAAGGTATTAAAGCTGGAATAGATATTAATGATGCCAATTATATAAATAACAAGGCAAATTCAAAAGTTAATACTGCAAAAGATAATCTTGAAGCAGCAAGAAAAATAAGTGGAAAAGCACTTGAAAATCTTGGAGAGAAAAAATTATTTATTCTTGATAAAAGTATAAATAATTTTGTAAAGGTGTTTGAACAAATTCATAATATTGATTTAGAAGAATCAAAAGGTTTGGAAGAACTTAGTAAGTTTAAAATCGATAAACAGTCTTTTGCCGAGTTAAAGGAACTAGGAAGTTATGCTTCTTCGATTTTAGGAGGAACTGCAAGTGGTGCTGTCGGAGGAGCGTTGACAGCGTTTGGAGCATGGAGTGCTGCTGGAACTTTTGCTACTGCTTCTACAGGAACTGCAATTGCTGGTTTAAGTGGAGCTGCAGCTACTAATGCTACATTAGCATTCTTTGGCGGTGGTTCTTTGGCAGCTGGGGGACTTGGAATGGCAGGCGGAGCTGCTGTTTTAGGCGGACTTGTTGCTGGACCTGCTCTTGCTGTAGTTGGTTTCATTGTTGGAGCAAAAGCAAGTCAGCAGAGAGATGAAGCATATTCAAACCTTGCACAAGCAGAAAAGATTGCAGAAGAACTTAATACTGCTAAATGTCTATGCGATGCAATTAAAAAAAGAGCAAATCTTTTCTATTATTTATTGATAAGATTGGATTCTGTTTTTTCTCCTTTGGTATATGAGTTGGAGAATATTCTTAAATCTTCTGGTAATGATTATAAAAAATATTCAGATGACCAGAAGAAAACTGTTGCTGCTGCGCTTGCATGGGCTGGTACAATCAAGGCAATTCTTGATACTCCAATACTAACAGAAGATGGTTCACTTACAGAAGAATCAGAAAATATTTGTAATGATATAAACAAAAAATTGGAATTGTAAGAAATGTCTTTTCCCTGTGTCAAATGCGGAGAGTGTTGTCGTAACATTGATAAAATACCTCAGTTAAAAGCATTTGACATGGGGAATGGTACTTGTAAATTTTTAATAAATAATCTTTGTTCTATTTATGAAACTCGACCGGAAATTTGTTGTGTTGATTTAATGTATGAAAGATATTTTAAAGACAAAATGACACGTGATAAATACTATCAATTAAATAAAGAAGCATGTGAATATTTATTAAAACAAATAAACGGAGACAAACAAAAATGAAAAGCTGTTCAACTAATTTAGATGCGTTTGAATATGAGGAAAAAGATGGGAAAATCATTCTGACAGGTTTAAAAGACAAATCTCTGACAGAGATTGTGATACCAGATGGCATTACGGAAATAGGAAGCTGGGCATTCTATGAATGCAGCAGCCTGAAGAGCATAGAGATACCCGATTCCGTTACGGAAATAGGAGGGTTTGCTTTCTCTAGCTGCAGAAACCTGAAGAGCATAAAGCTACCCGATTCCGTTACGAAAATAGGAGAGAATGCTTTCACTTTCTGCAGCAGTCTGACGAGCATTGAGATTCCCGATTCCGTTACGGAAATGGGAGAGTTTACTTTCGTTGGCTGTAGTAGCCTGACAAGCGCTATGTTGCACGGTTCTGTAATAGGAGAATGGGCTTTTTCTGACTGCAAAAGTCTGTCGAATGTTAAGATACACAGCTCTGTCATAAGACGATGTGCTTTTATGGACTGCAAAAGCTTGACGAGCGTTGAGATTCACAGTTCCGTTACGGAAATAGGAGAAGGTGCTTTCCATGGCTGCGATAACCTGGAGAGCATTAAGATACCTGATTCTGTCACGGTAATGGGAGATGGTGCTTTCTGTGGCTGCAGCAGCCTGACGAGAGCTGAGATACACGGTTCTGTCATAGGAACAGGTACTTTTTGTGACTGCATCAACCTGACTAGCGTTAAGATATACGGTTCCTTTACGGAAATAGGAGATGGTGCTTTCACTGGATGTGATAACCTGACAAGCATTGAGATACATAATCCTAATACAAAAATACCAGAAAATTCTTTCGATGGTTCAATAGAGATAATTTATGTGTAATGCAAAGCCCTTTAGGCTGTAATGGTAAGTGATTATTGCAGCTAAAGCGCAGCTTTAAATATCCCTAGGTATAATATGTCAGATAAAAGAGTAACTTATAATACACATCGCCGACTTATGGCAATAGACCAATATATTTCTCAGGGAAATTATCCGACAGCAGCATTTCTTGCAAAAAAACTTGATTGTAGTATACGGACAATTCAGCGCGACATTAATGAAATGATTCTGTTCTATAAAGCACCTATTGAAACCCGGCAGGGTAGAGGTGGTTATTATTATTCAGACCCAACATTTTTTCTTAAAAGTGTAATGCTTAGCGAAGGAGAACTTTTTTCTATTGCACTTTTTGACCAGCTTTTAAATCAGTATAAAAACACGCCGTTAGAAGAAAATCTCCGCGATATTTTTAAAAAGATAACGGAAAACCTTCCAAATACCATTACCGTTGATTCTTCGTTTTTAAAATCGAATATCACATTTATTCCAGATTTGCTGCCTGAAATTGATGCAAAAGTTTTTGAAAGCGTTTTTTCCGCATTGCAGAATCATAAAACGCTTTTGTTTGATTACCGTCCTTTGCAGAAAAATACTTTTATGGAACGGAAACTCAACCCATATCATGCTGTCTGCCAGAAAGGCAACTGGTATATCTTAGGCTTCTGCCATGACAAGAATGAAGTGCGCGTTTTCAATATATCCCGTATAAAAAATGCAAAACTGACAGACAACATGTTCAAAGTGCCGGAAAGTTTTAAACCGGAAGATTATTTTGACAAAGAAGTTGGAATCTGGCTGAGCGCAAAACATAAATACAATGTGGAGCTTTTAATAGACAAAGAAATCGGTACTTTTGCGCTTGAACGCAACTTTCATTCTGATCAGAATATCAAAGAGAACCCGGACGGCAGCATCTTTGTGCAGTTTGAAACAACCCAACTCCCGGAAATTAAACGCTGGGTATTAGGTCAGGGCAAAACCGTAAAAGTTCTCAACCCGCCGGAACTTGTACAAGATATTCTTAGCGAAATTGAATCTGTTCAGAAAATGTACAAAAGCACCAAATAAAGAAAAGCACTAGAATTTTTCATACACTTTTCTTGACGACTTTTCAAGAAATATTACACTTTTCTTGACGAGTTTGATTCTATTTAACCAGCTTTTTAAGGCGGTCAATAATTGATTCGCCTTCTTCCATTTCGTAGATTTGCCAGGGCGTGTTTTCGCTTAATTCTTGTTTCAGCGATTCAAAATTCAAAAATACAGGCGGAAACTGCACAATTTTATCAGCATTTTCGTTGTAAATGAAAAGATTGCCGTCATCTGGGCCGCCTTTTGCGCAGCCTGCATGAGTTATGTCTTTATACTCAAAGACAAGCTTTTCTCCACCGGAAGTATATGCTGTGCAGCTTTCTGTGAATGTCTCAACTTTTGAGTTTTCAAGCCGTCTGAGCATTTTTAGAATTGTGAAAGATACCCATAGACCGGCGGCTGCACCAACCACGCCGACAAGTGGTCCGGCAAAAAAATAAAGACCAGCCCCAACCACAGGAGCCGCAATGCAGACCAGAAAAATCACCGGCCGCTTTTTGTTCACTTTCGGATTGTATTTATAAACCATAGCTTACTATAAAACATTTTGCGGCTTGTGCTCAATCGCTGTAATTTTGGCTGTGATAATTATCTGGATAATAATAAGATAACTGCTACTGTATATGCTAAATGCCCCAAAATGGCAATTATAAAATTGAATGGTTTTGAAAAGTTATTAGAACCTGACTTTTTACCTATTGTGAATATTGAACGTAGACCTTCTATCTTATTATAAAATCTGGTGCGTATAAAAATTATCTGGCTTATCATAAAGTTCATTAAAAATATAGCGGCTAAAACTTCATAAAAAACAGGATTTTTTAAAATCTCTGCAAATGGTGCCCTGTCAGTTTTAACTGCAGTTAATAAACCATAAATAAAAAAAACTGCAAAAGAAAAAACAAGCGAAACAAGAACTAAATAGCGGTATTTTGTTCTGTAATATCTGTTCATGCAGCATAAAAATTTTGAGTTTTCTTCTGAATCAGATTCACTTAAATAGTCTTCATTTTCAGTCTGAGATTCTAATTCTTGCAAGGCATCTTCATATACGATTTCATCTATTAATATTTTAAATTTGCCGTTTGTGTCATTTGTTTTTCTAATATCGAATTCAAAACAACTGGCTTCCATGATATTCTTTGCGTTTTGAAATTCTAGAAAATCATTTGTTGAAAACAATACTTTCATTTTATGTGCAACCTTTTTAACTTAATAATATAGCTTACTATAAAACTTTTGCGGCTTGTGCTCAATCGCTGTAATTTTGGTGCATGTGTTCGATGCGCTTTTTTAGGCGGGTGCGCAAATCCTGCGGCTCTAAAACGGTTACTTCGTCGCCATAACCGAGCAGGGTGTATTCAAGCCATGGAAAGTCGGGCATTTTAAGCGTAATGCGCTTTTTATTGCCGGGCTGACCTTGCCCGCTGTCGGTGTGGAAAACGCTGGAATCATCAGAGTTGCCGCCACTGCCAAAAGCACCGCGCTCATTTTGCCCGGCAGCCGCATTTTCAACAGAAACAGCTTCAAATTCGTCAAGAATTGTGGGCAGGAACTGCTCGTTTACTTCAAGAACCACATCAAGCATTTTAAAAGCCGCTGCACCTTGCTGAAGCTGTTCCGGCTGTTTCTGCTCTTCGTAGAAATGCGTAACCGGCGCTGCAAGAATTGCAAGATTGCGGATGCGGCTCAGCTTAAAGAAGCGTTCTTCTTTTTTCTGGTTGCACCAGCCGTAAAGATACCATGCCTGATTTTTGAAAAGCAGCTTCCAGGGCTGAACGCTCCGCCCCTCGCTTTCGCCGTGCATTGAATAATAGTCAAAACTGACCTGCTGTTCCGCAAAAATTGCGTTTTTCAGTTTTAAAAAGAGATTCTGAACTTCTGTGCCCTTTGAGCTCCAAGGTTCAAAGTCAATTTGAATCCAGTTTGACTTGTCTTTTGCCTTTGCCGGTGTAATATTTCCGATAAGCGAGTGCATCTTTGAAATTGCAGACTGCGTAGACGATGCACCGCTTAAAGAACTTACAGCCTGAATGCTTGCAAGAAGCTCCTGCTTTTCTTGGTCAGTAAAAACCGTTTTGTCCAGCGCATATTTGTCAGAAAGAAAAATGCCGCCGCCTTTGCCCTTGCTTGTATAAACAGGAACGCCGGCAAGATTCAAAGCGTCAACCCAGCGGTAAATTGTCCGCTGCGACACGCCGAAATGAGCCGCCATTTCTTTTGCTGTAACGCTTTTTTTATCAAGAAGAATGTACGTAAGTTCAAAAAGATTTTCAGTCTGCATAATCCAAGTATAAATTACCTGAAATTACAAGTAAATGTCCTTTTTGGGTAAAATTGTGTTATTATATAAACTATAGAGGAATTATATGCTCACTAACAGTTTTGCTTTCGGTACTTCGCTTGCTTCGCTGCTTATCTGTGTAACTAACCTGATGTACACACTGATTCTACAGCGCACCGGAAAAGCTCAAAACAAGATATATATCATAATTCTTGGAATTTTAATCATAAACTCGCTGAACGGCATTGTATCGGCTGTATCTCAAAGTCTGGTGACCGTTCCCGTCAGCGTAAAATACTGCTATTTGTTTTCGCGCTATCTGTATTTTGTAACGCACTCCGCTCTCTGCCCGATGTTCCTTTATTACATTTATTGCGTAATTGGCGAGGGCTTTGAATTTTATCAGGCAAGATCAATCATCTATACGCTGTTATTTGTAATAATTGAGCTTATACCGCTTACTAATCCGCTTACACATTGGGTTTACACCATTGATGAGAATAATGTTCTGCACAGGCAGTGGGCGGAATATTTTATCTATTTTATGGCGCTGGTGTATTATATTATTGCCCTTGTGCTTATGTTTTCTTCATGGCAGATTCTGGAAGAAAAGCGCAGAATAGGCATGACTTTTTTCATGTTTGTTGTTGTGGCAGGCGTTTTAACCCAGCTTTTGGTTAAGCAGTGCAAAATAGAAATTCTTATGGAAGCCATCGGCTCTGTCGGTATTCTTCTTGCAATTGAAAACGATGACGAGCGCATAGATTTTGCTTTGGGCTTTTATAACCGCGCCGCCCTGAACCTTGATGTAAAAACCAGCCTTTACAAAAAAACTCCTGTAAACTACATAGTAATCCGCGTTTCAAATTCAGATTCAATTTCAAAAATGACTGGAGCAGAAACAGCCAGCGTTGTATCTGATATTACCGGCGATTATCTTAGATCGCTTGTTAAGACAAAAGGCATTGACGCATGGAAGGGAAACCCTGATGCAGTATACGCACCAAAACCTGATGTTTTTGTTCTTGTAACTTACACAAAGTCTACAGAAGAAGTGGAAAAACTCGCAGAGGCAGTTAGTGCGCGCTTTGAAGAACCCTGGGATTATAACGGCAGGCAGATTTCTGTTTCTGCTACGCTGCTTCTGGCAGATGCGCCAAAGCGCATCACCAATATTTCGGAACTTCTTTATATGGTCAATTGTCCGCTGCCCAAAAACACAGACAAGAAAATTCTTAAAGGTGACGAGCTTGATTATTTAATTAGACGGCAGGCGGTAGAAAATGCAGTAATGCGCGGGCTTGAAGATGAAAGCTTTGAAGTTTATTATCAGCCGACATACAATTTAGACGGAACGCTTCATGGCGCAGAGGCTCTGCTTAGAATGCACGACAAAGAGCTTGCTGATGTGTATCCGGATGAGTTTATTCCAATTGCCGAGCAGATAAGTCTTATAGACGATATAGACAATTTTGTTCTAGAAACCGTCTGTCAGTTCATAAAAACCGGAATACCGCAAAAATACGGTATGAACAGTATCAATGTAAACCTTTCTGTAATGCAGTGCATGCGCCCCGGCTTTGTTGAGCGTGTCCGCGAAATTGTGGAAAGAAACGGCGTAGACAAGCGCTTTATCAATTTTGAAATAACAGAATCAATTGCTACAAATGATTACGAAATTTTAAGCAGGGTCATAAAGCAGCTCAAGCAAGACGGCTTTATGTTCTCTATGGACGATTACGGCACAGGCTATTCAAATGTAAGCT
>CAMJMF010000034.1 GCA_946406925.1 uncultured Spirochaetales bacterium
CTTTACTTTGTTTCTTTTACAAAATTTATAAAAAAGAATTATCCAATGAAGCAAAAAAATATTTGATAGCATCATTTATTATTGCTGCTGTTTCAATGATTTTTATTTTATCTTGTCCTGGTAATAAAGTAAGAATATGGGGTGATGCAGTTTGGTCATTTTCTGATTTTAACGAAATTTCAATTATAAAAAAGATAATAATGGGGTTTCTTTCTACAATGAGCTATTTCTATGCTTTTAGTAAATTGTATGAAAGAGGTTATGATTTCCTTTCACCTAACTTTGTTTTTATCATATTATATGCATTTTTGTTAATCAATTTTTTGTTGAAAAAGAAATTTAAACTTGCCTTATTGCAAATACCAGGATTAATAATAACGGTTTTCTATTTTGTAATAGCATATTTACAAATAAAAAATATACCTCAGATTTTTTTACTACTTAGAAATAATACACTTCCAACATATACTGATTTTTCAGAATTTCTTGTTTGTGTTGAAATTTTTATATATAGCATTATTTTTATTTCGTTGTTATATAGTGTATTCAATTCTTTTACAAACAAAGAAAGAGCTGTTATCGTTGTTTTTGTCTTTTTAGCAGGTTTTGCAAGCAGGATGATTTTAAGTTTTTCTCCAACGGTTTATGTAAGTTTTTCCAGACCTTGCTTTATATTTACAGTTTCTATTTATTTTCTTTATAGTTTTTTATTAAATGAAATAATCAATCTAAATATTGTTACTGAGAAAAAATGCACAATAGCATTAGTTCTATTTTCAATTTTGCTATTTTTCCTAAGAAGCATACCAATTTTATGATAATTTATAAGATCACTCTATGTCAAAGATTCATTATTACAAATTATATGGTGGAATAGGAAATCAGCTTTTTCAATATGCGCATGGGCTTTCGCAAATTTCGGCTGGAGAGAAAGTCCGTTTTATTTTAAACCGTGATTTCACTTCAGAAAGCTTTTATGACTTGCCGGAACTTTTTAATGTTAACTCACAACTGATATTGAAACCCAAAAACAATTTTGAGCTTCTTACATTAAAGTTTTATGCAAAATATATCTGCAGAAGCTGGTACACAGGCTTTTTTCAGGATTATGCATTTGCGCAATTTGTAAAAAATATAGAATTTTCAAAAAAAGCTGAATACAAAGCTTCTGCGGCAGCGGCTTTTATCAGCAGTAAAAATGCAGTAAGCATTCATATTCGTGGCGGAGACTATAACCGACCAGATGTTTTCAGCGACTACGGAAATATCTGTACCGAAAACTATTACAACAAAGCAATAGCAGAGATAAAAGCAGCAATAGAAAAGCCTGTTTTTGTGATTTTCACAAATGATTCAGACTATGCTGCCAGTATGTTAAAAAAACTTGAGCTTCAAGACTATGTTTTTGCAGGTCAGCTGATTGAAGCTGAAAATTCAGATCTAAAAAAAGATCCGGCATTTTTCATGTACCTTCAGACATTATGTAAAGCCAATATTATTGCAAATTCAACTTTCAGCTGGTGGGGTGCATTTCTAAACGAAACGCCGGACAAGCTTGTTATTTCTCCGTCAAAATGGCACAATAAACGCCCGGAAGCAATCGAAAAACTTGTTCCTGCTATTTCTGGGTGGAGAAAATTATAATGTCTTATCAATCGACAAACGAAATAAGGCTGCTTGTAATCGGCATTACAAGAAACGGCGGCTTTTTATTAAAAAAAAATCTGCACAGTCTTCTGAAACTGCGTAAAAACTTTAAAAAATGCGATTTCTATATTTATGAAAATGACTCAACGGACGGAACTACAGAATTTTTAAAAGCTTTGTCCGCTAAACATGAGGGATTTTCATTTTATTCTGAAAAAATTGACGAGAAAAAACGCGCAGAAATTTTTACGACGCAGACCACAGACGGGAAACCTTGCAGAATTGAGCTTATAACTTATGCCCGCAACAAACTTTTGGACTTAATAAAACCAAGCGCAAATAACTACGATTATATTCTCAACATAGATTTAGATATTCTGCTGCAAAACACAAAACAGATTGTCAGAACATTTTTGCGCTTTAAAGACAAAGATTTTGACTGCGTTTCAGGCTGTGGAATGACAAAATGGCTGAGATATAGAGATGCATATGCTTTCAGGTCAAATGAGTTTCCATATGGGCCGGAATTTCTCAATGAATACTGGTGGAAAACAACTGTTCACCAGATTCAAAAGCGGTATCCGCACGGTTTAATCATTCCGGTTTTGTCTGCATTCGGCGGTGCTGCAATTTATAAAACAGAAGCTTATATTTCAAGCATTTATAACTGCCACTGCGACAATGCTTTTCTTATTGAGCATGAAAAAATCGATAAATCAAAAGCCAGTGCAGATCAATCGACGCATTGCTCAAAAGAACCTGTGCCGAACACTTTCTATACAAAGCCGATAATCTGCGAGCATGTACCATTTCATTATCAAATGAGCGCCAAAGGTTTTAACAAGCTTTTTATAGATACAAACTGGCGGTTTATTTTCAAAGATTAACCTTCAACTAGAAGCAAACTTGAAAAAACAATTTCATAATGTTAGAATAAACCGACTTGAGGGAAAAAATGTCAAAAACTAATACTCTGCCGGCTGAAAAAAAAGCAGAACCCGCATGGGATTTGGAATTAAACGCTAAACACAAATTACTTGATTTCAATTTAAAAGAATTGATTCAATACCGGGATTTAATCTGGCTTTTTATTAAGAGAGATTTTGCAACCCAATATAAACAGACAATTCTTGGTCCAATCTGGTATATTGTACAGCCACTTGTTACAACAGTAATCAACACTTTTATTTTTGGAAACCTTGCAAAAATTGGTACAGACGGTGTGCCGTATCTTTTGTTTTATTTTGCAGGAACAATGCTCTGGACTTTTTTTACAAATTCTCTAAATGCTTCTGCAGGAACATTCAGCAATAATCAGGCAATTTTCAGCAAAGTATATTTTCCGCGGCTCGCTGTAGTTATTTCGAATCTTGCAAGTACAGTACTGAAATTATTGATTCAGTTTGCATGTCTTGTTGTTTTCTGGATTTATTATCTGATAATCGGCCAGAAGGTTTTTCCTTCAGTATTCGCCCTTCTCTTTCCTTTTTTAGTTTTGTGGATCGGGCTGCTCGGTACAGGCTTAGGCATGATTATCTCATCTTTAACAACAAAATACAGAGATTTGAACCATCTTCTCGGCTTCGGCTTGAATCTTGCAATGTATATAACGCCTGTTGTTTACCCGCTTTCTGAAGCACCTGCAAAATTTTCATGGCTTTTCTACATAAATCCAGTAAGTGCTCCAATCGAGTTATTCCGTATATGGTTTTACGGAGCCGGTTCTGTGCCTCCGCTTATGACTTTGCTTAGTATTGGAATGACTTTTTTGTTTTTGTTTGTCGGTCTTATTCTTTTCAACAGAAATGAGCGAACCTTTGTTGATGTAATATAATTTACAAGGACTTTAAATGCTTCAAATTGAAATTAATTCAAAACAGAAAAAGCTTCTTTTAACTTTGATTGGTATTTTTTTTGTCTGTTCAGTTCTGCTGATGACACTTTTTGTACAGAAACTGGTCTACGACATTGTTTTGGTAAAACTCGGACATGTAAAAGGCCAGTTTGAATATTGGCGTGAAATTATGCTCAATTTCAGTTTTACTTTTGCTGTTCTTTCAGGCTTTTTCCTGCTGATTATTTCAAAAGTTCAAAAACTTGAGCTGAAAAGCAGCACTGTTTTTGCTCTGGCAGTTTTTTTAAGCTTTGCTCTTGCCCAGCCTTTATTTATGTTTGACCGCTGGCAGACCGGTCTTGCAGACGGTGTCTATGACTTCGGCGATATGTTCAAAGCCTCTGCCGCAAGCATAAACATGGGCGAAGACATTTGTCCGCCATCAAGCATGCTGATTTATCAGATTATGCGGAATACTTTTCCCGGAATTGCTCAAGATGGTCTTGGTGATTATCAGACAATGACTTCAAGTCTTAAAGCCGGCTATTATATTCAGCTTTATTTTTTGTTTTCAGTTGCGCCGCTTTTAATATTGAGTTATTTTGCAATTTCAGGAACAAAAATTCAAAAAGCTTTATTTGCCGCTGCAATTCTACTTTCAAGACCGATTATGATTGGTTTTGAACGCGGTAATTCGATTATATCTGCGCTCGCTTTTGTAATGCTTTTTCTGCTTTGCTACAAATCAAAAGATCCGCTTATTCATGAAATTGCATTACTTGCACTGGCATGTGCCTTTGCGTTAAAGATTTACACAGCAGTTTTCGGTGTTCTGCTTCTGAAAGAAAAAAACATTAAGAGCGCAGTCCGTTGTGCCGTATATGCGGTTTTTCTCTTTGTTTTTCCGGCTTTCTGCCACAGAACAGGGTTTATAGAAAGTTTCAAGCTTTATATTGATGCTTTAAGCGGTTATATGGCAAATCTCGATTTCGGGATTGAGGCTGCACAGCTTTCGCTTAAAAGAATTGTGACACTTCTGACACTGGCATTAAATATTCCAGATGCGCTTAATGTTCTCTACCCGATTTTTATGATTCTGCTTGTTGCAGCTTTTGCATATCTGGTTATCGTTTCAAAAAAAGAATGGCATATACTGCTTGCCCTTTCATTGGCAACAATTATGATTCCAAGCCTCTCATGGCCTTATACAGCCTCATTTCTGCTTATTCCGTTGATTTCTCTGTTAAATGAAAAACAGAAAAATAAAGCTGATTACATTTCAATCTTATTGCTTTTATGGATTTTTATGTTTATCTACTATGATATTAGCAGCATTTCACGCGCAATATTCAAGCTTAACAACTGGTGGATTCCAATGTGTCTTGTACTTGCAGCAGCTTTAATTGATACATTTTTAAGCACTAAATCTTCTTTAGCGAAAATAATAAAGAAGGAGTAAGTAAATGAAAGGTATAATACTTGCCGGAGGTTCCGGCACAAGACTTTATCCTATAACAAAAGCAGTCTCAAAACAGATACTGCCTGTTTATGATAAACCCATGATTTATTATCCATTATCTGTTCTAATGCTTTCAGGAATAAGAGAAATACTGATAATTTCTACACCAAGAGATTTACCTGTATTTAAAGAGCTTTTCGGTTCAGGAGAACAGCTTGGTATGCATTTTGATTATTGCATTCAAACAGCTCCAAGAGGACTTGCTGATGCTTTTATTTTGGGTGCTGATTTTATCGGAAATGATTCCTGCGCGCTGGTTCTTGGTGACAATATTTTTTACGGTCAGAGTTTTTCTCAAACATTGAAAAAAGCATACAATTCAGTTGAAAAAAATAATGGAGCCGTGATTTTCGGTTATTATGTAAAAGACCCTACTCAATATGGTGTAGTTGAATTTTCAAAAGATGGAAAAGTAACCGGTATTGAAGAAAAACCGCAAAAACCAAAATCGCATTATGCGGTTCCCGGTTTATACTTTTATGATAATACTGTAGTTGAAATTGCTAAAAACGTAAAACCCTCTGCCAGAGGTGAAATCGAAATAACATCTGTAAATAATGCATATCTTGAAAAAAAAGCTTTGTCTGTAGAGCTTTTAGGCAGAGGCATGGCTTGGCTTGATACCGGAACTTATGACGGTTTGCATGAAGCTTCAAACTTTGTTGCTACAATACAAAAACGGCAGGGCTATTATGTTTCATGCATAGAAGAAATTGCTTACAGGAATAATTGGATTTCATCTGACGATTTACTAAAACTCGCCGTCGGATATAAAACTGAATACGGAGAATATTTGCGCTTCATTGCGGAAGGTAATTAATTATGTCATTTGCTTTTATTAAATGCCCTATTGAAGGGCTTTATGAAATTCAGCCTGAAATTCACGGAGATCAGCGCGGCTTTTTTATTGAAACTTACAAGAAAGAAGAATTTTTCCAAGCCGGGCTTACAATGGAATTTGTACAGGACAATATGTCTCATTCAAAAAGAGGCGTGCTTCGCGGTCTTCATTTTCAAAAGACTTTTCCCCAGGGAAAACTTGTTTCTGTTGTTCAGGGTGAAGTTTTTGATGTTGCTGTAGACTTGCGGAATAACTCTCCGACATTTGGCAAATATCATGGTGTTTATCTTTCAAGTGAAAAACATAATATGTTTTATGTTCCAGAAGGTTTTGCGCATGGTTTTGCAGTAATATCAGAATCTGCAACATTCACCTATAAATGCACTGATGTCTATCATCCAGAAGACGAGAGCGGTATCCGCTGGAATGATCCGAAAATTTCTGTTAAATGGCCGGATTTTGGAACAGAACCATTGCTTTCACAGAAAGACACAAAATCGCCTTTCTTTGATCCAGCTGCAAAATACTTTTAGGATTTCATTATGATATGGGTGGTAGGAAACAAAGGAATGCTCGGCACAGAACTTTGCGATGTGCTAAAAAATGAATATAAACTGAAATTTATTGGTACAGGTCACGAAGTTGACATTACAGATTTTAATGCTCTCAACAATTTTATAGAAACGCAGAAAAAGACTAATGTTCATTTTTCGAGCATCATAAATTGCGCCGCATATACAAATGTCAATAAAGCTGAAAGTGAAAAAGAACTTTGCTACAAAATAAATGTCAACGGCGTAGAAAATCTTGCAAAAATTGCTGCTAAGAATAATATTCCGCTTATTCACATTTCAACAGATTATGTTTTCGACGGGAAAGCAGCTGTTCCTTATACAGAAAATATGAAAATAAATCCAACAGGAACCTACGGCTCGTCAAAAGCGGAAGGTGAAAAAGCTATTCAAAAACAAACAGACAATTATTATATAATCAGAACAGCATGGCTTTATGGAATTCATGGGAACAATTTTGTAAAGACTATGCTTAGAATCTTTAAAGAAAAAGGTGCGGCGAAAGTTGTAAGCGACCAGTTCGGCACCCCTACATATACAAAAGATTTGGCACGTGCTGCTGCTTTTTTTGCAGAAACTTTGAATAGCAAGACAACATCAGAAGTCGGAATACGACCAGGAATCTATCACTTTAGCGATATTGGTGAAATAAGTTGGTATGATTTTGCGTGTACAATAAATGACTACGCTTTTGAATACGGGCTTATCACAAAAAAAGCAGATATTTCACCATGTTCTACAGAAGAATATCCTACTCCGGCACCAAGGCCTGCTTATTCGGTATTGTCAAAGGAAAAAATATCAAAAATATTGCCATGGCAAATTCCAGACTGGAAAACCAGCCTTTTAGATTACTTAAAAGAAGAAAAAGTGTTATAATATTACCAACATTTTGAGGAAAGCCTGTGAAAATTGTTAAAATAAAAAGTGGTCTTGGAAACCAAATGTTTCAATATGCATTTGCGAAATCTCTTGAAAAACTGACAGGCGAATCTGTTACCTTAGATTTGTCGCAATATAAAATTGAAAATCTTCATAACGGATATGAACTTTCAAGGCTTTTCGATATAGATTTGCAGGAAGCCCCAAAAGAAACAGTTGAGCTTTTAAGCACTATTCCAAATACGCTTATTAAGCGGATACAGCGCAAGTTTTTTACAAAACCGACACATTACATTGAAGATGAGTCAATTTTCAATGAGAATGTATTTGAAATACAAAGCAGCTGTTATTTTGAAGGCTACTGGCAGTCTGAAAAATACTTTGAACCGATAAAAAACAGTATTCATGATATTTTCAAGTTCAAGCAGCCAATTAATCATTCAACAGAACAGATGATTCAAAAAATAGATGATTTGACAGCATCAATGCATGTACGCCGCGGTGACTATCTGCTTGGAAAAAACAGAAGCCTCAATTGCTGCACATTGAATTACTATAATTCAGCAGTAAATCTTTTGAAAAACTATTATTCTATAAACAAGCTTATTGTTTTTTCAGATGATATTCCTTGGTGCCAGAAGAACTTAGCATATAAAAACATAGAAATTATTTTTGCAGACTGGAATACAAAAGAAGACTCATGGCAGGACATGTATCTTATGAGCAAATGCAGACATAATATTATCTCAAATAGTTCATTCAGCTGGTGGGGCGCATACCTCAATCAAAGCTGGAATAAAATGGTTATTGCGCCCGAACAATGGAAACGAAACGAGAAAAGAAATCTCCGCATAATTCCGTCAGACTGGACATCGCTGCCATTATGAATAAATCTGTCAGCGTAGTAATTCCGGCTTATAATGCAGAAAAGACTCTTGAAAAAGCTGTTCAAAGCATCTTAGATCAAACCGTCCAAGTTGAAACAATTATCATCGTGAACGACGGCTCTAAAGATAAAACACAGGAAATTGCAGAAAATTTAAAAGAAAAAACGCAGTCCTTAATAGATTCACCTGAAATTAAAGTTATTTCAATAGAAAATTCAGGCGCTTCCCATGCAAGAAATGTCGGCATAAAAGAAGCAAAAACAGAATATATAGCATTTTTAGACAGTGACGATTCCTGGCATCCGGAAAAAATCGAAAAACAGCTTCAAGTTTTTGAAGCAAATGCAGACGCAGTACTTGTGTCAACTTCAAGTACCGTTAAAACCAAATTCTGCTGCAGGACAAAAATAATAAGCTACTGGCATTTACTCATAAGAAATCATGTAATTACATCTTCTGCAATGTCAAAAACATCAATTTTGAAATCTCTTTTATTCGATGAAACCTTGAAAAGAGCTGAAGATTATAATTTATGGCTGAAATTAGGCAAAGAAGGCAGCCTCTACTTTATCGATGAGAAGCTTGTTTTTTTTGCTGATAAAAGGACATTCGGACAGACAGGGCTTTCAAAAGATTATCATGCTTTAAGCAGAGATGAACTTCGCGGTTTTATAAAACTTTATAAAACACATTACCTGAGCTTATTGCAGTTTCTATTTGGTTTTTCTATGTCTTGTATAAAGTATGCCCGCAAATGTATACTTATGACAATATACAAGCATAAACATTAAAATTTCAGGATTAAATATGATTAAATTGCTGTTTACTGCATCACGGGCATCTCATATAATGCAGTTTCATCAACCATATATTGATTATTATTTACAACATGGAGTTCAAGTATACACAGCGACTCAAGGTCTTGTTGAAATTCCTAATGTAGTGCATAAAAATATTATTTTTGAGAAACAAAACCCTATTAAGAATTTAAAAAGCATTTTTGAATTACGCAAATTCATAAAAACTGAATCTATCGATATTGTTATTTCAAATGCTACTCTTGCGGGTATAATGACACGGCTTGCTGTATATTCGCTTTATAAAAAGCCCAAAGTTATTCACAGCTGTCATGGTTATCTCTTTTCAAAATCAAGTTCAGCATTCAAAAGATTTGTTTATATTTTTATAGAAAAGCTTCTCTCACCTGTTACAAATCTTGTGCTTACCATGAATCAGGAAGACTATGCCTATGCACAAAAATACAAATTGGCAAAAAAAATAATAAATATTCCAGGCATCGGTTATGTGCCCAAATTTAATAAAACTGAAAAAACAGAACAAATCTCAAAACAAATGGAATTATGCCGTAACTTTACAGACATTAAAAATGTTTATATTATTGTATATGCAGCTGAATTATCTATAAGAAAAAATCAAACACAGTTAGTTGATTTGCTTTATCCCTTACTTTGCAAGCACCAAAACTGGCGTCTTATTCTTGCAGGTGACGGTTTTTTAAAAGATGAGCTTATAAATAAGATACAATTGTTAAATATTGATAATAAAATCTTATTACCGGGTTTTATCAGCAATATTTATGATTTATTATCAACTGCAGATGTTGTTGTTTCAACAAGCAGGAGCGAGGGGCTTCCATTCAATATAATGGATGCAATGACTTTGGGTGTGCCTGTACTGGCATCCGATGTGAAAGGGCATTCTGACTTAATTACTAGCGGCAAAAATGGTTTTCTGTTCAATTTGAACGAACCGTCTGATTTTGCCAATAAGTTGGAAACTCTTGAAACGGATAAAACCTTAAGACAGAACTTCGTTGAAAATGCCAAGACAACAATGAACAAATTTTTAATTGAAACTGTTCTGGAACAAGTATTGAATGCTTATGCAGAATCAGATCCAAGATTAAAGTTTTGTTAAAAAGCTTATTAAGCATAATTTTTGGAATTATATAAATGATTAGCGAAAACCAGAAAACATTAAATAGATTACAGATATTCCTTGACTTGATGAGTGTACCGGTATCATTTCTGTTGGCATATTTTTTCAGATTTGATATTTTCAATGGTACAAACAACATGGCATTTGATACGAATGTCTTTTTGGTTTTTCTTTTAATGCCTGTCTTTTTCTTATCATACAGTGCTTTTGGTCTCTATAGTTCTAGAAGAACAAAGCCGTTAGGTACAGATATAGCAGCTATATTATATTCAAATATATTCGCCGCCATTGTATTTTCTTTGATACTTTATGTCGGCAAAATCATGCACTTCTCACGTTATGTAGTAGTTCTTTTTACTATATTCAACACAGCCATAACAGTTACTACAAGATTGTCAATAAGACTCATACTTACAACTTACCGTAAAAAAGGCTACAACAAACGTTTCTGCCTTGTAATTGGTACTAATGAACTCAGCAGAAGATTTATTGAGAAGACACGAAAACACCCTGAGTGGGGATATGAAATAACGGGTATAGTTGCCGAAAGCAATTACAAGAAAAGCAATTTCTGGGGAATATCAATTTTAGCAAACATTTCAAAACTTTCAGATGTGCTCGCAAACAGATATTTTGACTTTGTAGTTATTGCATTAGCACCAGAAAACTATATTTCAATAAACAGCATAATTCCGATATGTGAAAAAAGCGGAACAAGAATTCTGATTATTCCATATTACAGCGAATATATTCCGGCTAAACCTTTCTTTGAAGACTTGGACGGGTTACCGCTCATTGATACAAGATACATACCTCTTGATTACCCTATTTCTCAAATGGCAAAACGAACTTTTGATATAGTATTTTCATTATTCGCTATAATTTTGACATCACCAGTTATGCTTATTGCCGCTATTTTGACAAAAATCACATCTCCCGGCCCTATACTTTATAAGCAGGAACGCATGGGATTGAACCAGAAAACTTTCAATATGTATAAATTCCGCTCAATGAAAGTTCAAAGTGAAAAAGCCAGCCAGACAACATGGACTACAAAAGACGACCCGAGAAAAACCAAGTGGGGAGAATTTATGCGCAAAACAAGTATTGACGAACTTCCACAGTTTTTTAATATTATCAGCGGTTCTATGTCAGTTGTAGGCCCAAGACCCGAACGGCCTTTTTTCGTTTCACAATTTAAAGAAACAATACCACGCTATATGCTGAAACACCAGGTAAGACCGGGCTTGACAGGCTGGGCTCAGGTAAACGGCTGGCGCGGTGACACTTCAATAGAAAAGCGTATCGAACATGACATTTACTATATTGAAAACTGGTCGTTTATGTTTGATTTGAAAATCATTCTTCTAACGATTTTCAAAGGTTTTATCAATAAGAATGCTTATTGATAAGTTTTTATATTTAATTATAATAAAATGAATTATATTATCTTTTCATAATTTTTTATTGATTTTATCCAAAATTTAGATTAGAATATTTAAAATGCGTAAAGTTTGCAAATTATTTATATACACATCTCTCCTAATATTCGCTTCTTCATTTTTGTTTGCGCAAACTTCTGCAAAAAAATATCAAATTACTTCTGTAAAATACAATATTCAGGGAATAACAAGAGAAAGCGTTCTTAATGATGCTCTTGATATAGACAGAAATAAAATCTTTAAAGATCAGGAAGAATTTGATGAATATATGTCATGGTTGAGAGGCGAACTTGACAATAACCGAATTTTTAAAGACACAAGTATTCAAGTTTTTTATGGTAACAGGGATGTTGCTACAGGAATTACACCAGTAGAACTTCTTGTTTCTACAACTGAAACTCATAATAAGATTATAGTTCCTTATCCAAAGATTAACTCAAATACAGGTGCACAGATAAAAGTCAAACTGCGTGATTATAACTTTTTAGGCTCAATGCAAATGTTTGATCTTGACTTTACATATAATTACTATACAGCTGAAACTCCTAAGAAGCATATTGTCGGACTATATACAGGTTTTATGATTCCTTTCAGAGTCGGTGACTACAATATTTATTGGAATAATTCAATTGATGCAAACCAAACATTGAAAAAAGGTTATAAACCATATATTGCATTATCTTCAAGTGCAAGTGTAAATGTACCAGTTGACAAAAAATCAAATATGAATTTTTCAATAAACGGTTCTTATACACATGAAACAAATAAAACACAATATGCAAATATAGGAACAACAATATCATACGGTAGAAGTCTGACAGAGAATCTTTCTTTTGGATTATCAGGAAGTCAAACATT
Source organism: uncultured Spirochaetales bacterium (assembly GCA_946406925.1). Lineage (GTDB taxonomy): Bacteria > Spirochaetota > Spirochaetia > Treponematales > Treponemataceae > UBA1240. Next base: position 12,442 of record CAMJMF010000034.1, read on the forward strand.
ATTTCGAAACCCTGATTATATAGACGACACCTATTATTTTAATAATTCTTTTGGAATATCATTCCCTTTTAAGGTTGGAACTATACCTAATTTTGCAACCGTTACATGGACACCATCTGGGACTTTTTCTAAAAACTGGGATGTGAAGGCATTATCGCAGAATAGATTGTCAAATTCAAGGAGCGATATGATAGATCATCCTGATTTAAAAGGTCCGACATTTACATTCGGCCATTCTATAGGAACTGGACGTATAGAATGGGTTGGAAAATATAAAAAAGGATTTTCTATATCATTCGGGCAATTTTGGTCATATAATTTTTATAAAAAAAATGTTCCTCAACCATATTTTGTTCTTAACACAGATCTTCGTTTTCCTGGTAAACGCATTGCTCTTTATAACCGTAATTATTGGTATTACAGTTTTGAAGGCAATACAACAACCTTTGCAGAAAGAATGAGAGGTATCAAAGATAATGATGCTCTCATTTCTTATAATATGTTGGTTATGAATTTTGATTTGCCTATAAAGCTGCTTTCTACAGATTTTGAAGCTTGGGATTTTCCATTTGGCTCTAAATTGAAAAAACTCGATATGGAAGTTCATTTTGCTCCATTCTTAGATGTTGCTTTAGGCTTTAACCCTAAAACAGGTACTAATTTTCTTATAGCTGACGGTTACTATGCAGGTGGTTTTGAAGTTCTTGTTCATCCATACCATATGAAGAGTGTTATCGGCCGCTTAAGTTTAGGTGTTGATCTCGCAAGAACAATTCTTCCCGGCCGCCTTGTAAATAAAGGCTGGCGCGAAAATAACAGAAGATGGGAATTAACATTCGGTCTTGGAGCTTTCTATTGATAGAATAAACTATCTGAAATCAAAAAGTTCTTCATGCGTTACAAAACCAGGTATCTGATTGTATTGATCTGGATTATATAAAACTATACATAAATCATAGGGTTTATTTGCTTTTATAAAGCTCTCGAGACTTCCATTAAAAGATCTTAAATCCAATCTGTCAATTTTTTTTGTTTCTAATGCCAAAAATGGAATAATAACATTAGTAAACGAATCACCAATAAGCAGAATTTTATAGTCATTAACAACAGAAAGATTTTCTACAAAATTGTTTGAAGATCCATATCCATATCCATGATATGGATCTTTTCCGTATAAATCTTTTGAATCTATACTTTCATAATCTATCATTGCATCATAACTTCCATAATTATCTGCAATTTTATTATGCTTATCGTATACTTCAAAATGTATCTGATATTCTCTTTTGGGAATAATCAACGTAAAATCATCTGGTTCAGTTTTAGCTTTTGTGATTTTCTTACCAAATGAACCAAGCAGTGTTTTAGCATAATATTTATAAGAAAAATCTTCTTCTTTAAGTAAATCAAACTTTAGATTATATTCTGAAATAATTTTTTTGATAATTTCATTAGTTGCCCAAAAACCAGTTTCTGGTTTCCAGTGATGATCTGTCCGGAAAAATAAATCATAATGATTTTTGTTTTGAGCGCGAATCATATCACGTAAATCAAGTATATCAACATCATTCAATTTTAAATTCTCTAAAACAGCATCAGCATTTTGATTTGAAAAATCAAATACACCTGAGAATTCTTTGTCATATTTACTAATCTTGTATGGAGCCTGAACATACAACAAAGGAATATTTTCATTTTTCAAGAACCGAGAAAATCTTATAATACTCTTTGAAAGATCATCTACATTAATCTCTTCGCAAAAACCTGAGAAATGACCATTGCCTATATTTTCTGTTGCATTATAATCATCATTGGTCAAATTCCATTTTACAAGCGCTTCTATATAATTTGCCTTTTCAAGGAAAAAATAGCGTTTTATGCAGTTCTCAGGAATCCATTTCTCCAATTTTTTTTCAGAATCAATTATTTTATCAAACAAGGGACCGTTTTTTAATACTTTTACTGTTTTTTGCTGCGGCTTAGTATCATCAGATTTCTGTTTATTTAAATATGTTCTAGGCGCAAGCTTAATAGGTTCATCTGTCAGATATTGCTCACCAAATGGATAAAATGTTGACCATTCAAATGATTCCCCTATTTTTTTATTATTGTTCGATAAATCATCTCTGTCGAATAAAATGAGCTGAACTATTTTGTTTGTTTTCTTTGTCACTTTTGTATAAACTCGTGCTGAAATGCGGAGACAATAAGACAACAAAAATGCAAATAATATAATCAGACATAAACGCGTTGTATAATAAACAGAATTCTTCATCGCATTTCCTAAAAATTAAAATAAATAAACGGGTTATATGTTGACTTAATACATATCAATACAGAAGCAGAAAAAGCTGACAAAATCAATAATGATATTGATATATCAACAAAAATTGTATAGGTTTTTGCTAAAATTTTTCCATTTAATTTAGAAGCAATCAAATTATTCAGAATTTTTAACATGTTGATAACAGGAAAAACAAAAATAATTCCAAGCAGCAGAACAATTCCGCCATTTTTTATGTAATAATTATCATATAACGATACATTTGAGAGTTCATTGAATGAGAACATCTTTTTTATGAATACAAACGCATTAGTAATGTTATCTGACCTAAAAAGCACCCAGCCTATAATGACAAAAATCATTGTGCTGAAGTGCATTATTACCCGTACAAAAATATTTTTGCATTTATCAAGACTGCACGTCTTTTCAATTACCAGCAGAATAAAATAATAAATGCCCCACAACCAGAAAGTGAAAGCCGCACCATGCCAGATACCAGTCAGCAGCCAGACAACAAACATATTGAATAAAGCCCTGGATTTTTTACATCTGTTTCCGCCTAAAGGAATATAAACATAATCACGGAACCAAGACGATAAGCTGATATGCCATCTTCTCCAGAAGTCTTTTATTGAAGAAGCAATATACGGGTGATTGAAGTTTTCCTCAAAATGGAAGCCAAATATCAGACCAAGCCCGATAGCCATATCAGAATAACCAGAAAAATCAAAATAAATCTGCAATGTATAAGAAACAGCACCTATCCATGCATTGAGACAGTTAAAATTTATCAGCGAATTAAAATCACCGTCAAAAATCAGATCTGCAATAACAGCAAGATAATTTGCAAGTAAAACCTTTTTTGACAAGCCCAAAATAAATCTTTTGATTCCGTTTGTTATATTCTCAGCTGTTTCTTTTCTGTCTTGTATTTCTGAAGCAATCGTCTCGTATCTTACAATAGGACCGGCAATAAGTTGTGGAAAAAAAGATACATAAAGTGCAAGATCGAAAATATTTCTTTGAACGGGTACTTTTTTATAATAAACGTCAAAAATATATGACATTATCTGAAACGTAAAGAACGAGATGCCGATCGGCAGTCTTATTTCAAGTACAGGAATGTCATTATTCCCAATTAAAGAAACAAAAATATTAGAGAAAAATGAAAGATATTTAAATATGAACAGAAGTAGAATATTCCATGCTATTGAAATAATCAGGTATAATTTGCATTTTGAGTGATTTTCAACATCATTAAAATCATTTAATTTTTTACCAAACCAATAATTTAAAATTATTGATAATATCATCAAAAAAACGAATTTTGGTTCGCCCCATGCATAAAAGAACAAACTGCAAATTAATAATATAGTATTTTTAAAGCTTCTGTTCTTAATAAATGGAAGATAATAAAAGAATATTACTATCGGTAAAAAAATAAACAAGAATAAAGAAGAAGAAAAAACCATTTTATCCAGCCGGTATAAAAAAGCACCCGAGATAATCCCGGGCTTTCTTTTTTAGAACAATCTTAATAATTCGCGGAGAGCCATATTTTTCCAGAAATCTTCAGGACAATATTGCGACAAACAAGAAAACAGCTCTTCAGCAAGCTCATAGCGTCCGGCATTATGCAGAATTTTTGCATAATTGTAATAACCTTTCCAAATGCCGTTTTTTGCGCCCCATTCAGATATGTCATAATATTCTCCGACAGTTTCCAAATAAGCCAAAAATGCAGAATTAGGCTTATTGAGCGCATTCTGCGGTTTTTCAAATTTATATTCCATATTTCTTGCTACAACAGCTTCATAAAGTCTGGTAAAAGCAATTAAATTTGCCAGTGTAGACATAGAAAGAGCTTTGTCAGCATTGCCCTTTGCCGCATAATATTCTGCAAGCAAATAATATGCATTAAGAGATGTATAAGCCTTACTTCTATAAAGTGTAAACAACTTATCAATAGTGGTGTCATCACGGGCGATAGACTGCTTTACTGCTTTTACAAAAATATCATCAGTACCGTCAGGCTTTATATATTTATCATCTGCAATAATCAGCAGAAGAGATTTTTCATATTTTTCATCATTTTTCTGAAGTTTTGCCAGACTGGCCATCTGATAAAGAATATCGAATTTCTGATTAGGAATATCCAGAATATCAGCATGAAGCCAGGCATTTGTAAGATATTTATCAGCTATAGAATATTCACCTTCAAAAGTATAAAGCTTTCCAAGAAGAAAGTCTGCTTCAGGATATTCAATATAAAGAGACAGTTTTTTAATCAATTCTGAAACGGAATTATTTATTGTATCTGCAGGATATTTAATCATAACATGGTGCATGATACTTAATGCATCTTCAGCATTTCTTTCTTCCAAAGCATTCATTATTATATCAATGTTATCACCAAGCTTTTGCATTGCCGCAGGTGCCAATGCCTGATTTAAAACAGACAAAGACCACTCTACTTCGCTTCTGCGCCGCTGCTTTGCTGAGTCAGCGATTCGAATTGCCTCGCCAAGGTCTCCTTGTTCATAAGCCAACTGTGCATTCTGCAATACTTTCCATGCAAGTGTTTCATGCTCAGGTCTTTGCAAAGTTTGAGCAAATACAGCACAAAACAACATCACATTAATTAATAACGCTATCAGTTTTTTCACAATGACTCCAACTCCTCTCGAAAAGCTGAATCTGATTCAGCTACAGTTACAGTTCTAACAATGGTTCCATGTTTAAAAATAATTACAGAATCACCTGCGCCGGTTATTCCAATATCAGCAGTTTTGCCTTCTCCAGGACCATTAACCACACACCCCATAACAGCAACTGTTATATTCTTCTTCATCGAAAGCAGTTCTGTCTGCCAACGGTCGATAAAACCATGAACATCAAAACCGTTTCTACCGCATCTTGGGCATGAAACTATTTTCACTCCTCCGGAACGAAGCCCCAATTCACGTGTAATTTCTTTAGCTGTAATAACTTCATTTTCAGGCAAAGAAGACAAACTTACACGGATTGTTGAACCGATTCCTTCGCGAAGCAAATGACTGAAAGCAAGTGTACTTTTCACTACGCCGCCAATCAATGGTCCTGCTTCAGTAACGCCGATATGCAAAGGTGCATTATAATTTTCGGCAAATTTCTCATTTGACTCTATAGTTTCTGTAACAGAAGATGCTTTCATTGAAACAACAAACTGATTAAAATCTAATTTATCAAATATCTCCATCTCACGGCTTGCAGTTTGAACCAAGCCTTCTGCGCGGGTTATTGTTCCGTTCTGAACCATTTCAGCTAAATCACGAGGCAGACTGCCTGTGTTTATGCCTATTCGGAGAGCTGTTCCTGTATCTCTTGCTTTATCAACAACCATTTTTGTTCTTTCAAAAGAACCTATATTTCCGGGATTTATTCTGATTTTGGCGATATTACCGTCAAGACAACGTAAAGCAAGCTTATAATCAAAATGAATATCTGCAACTAAGGGCATTGAAACATTTTCAGCTAATTTTAAAAGCGATTCCGCACTTTCCATATCAGGAACAGCGAAACGCAGTATGTCGCATCCAAGAAGCTCCAAAGCTTCTATGCGTTTTATTGTATCTTCAAAAGCTTTTTTATCACTTGTTAAATTTACAATGCTTTCTTTCCACATTGTCTGAATTGTTACAGGGTTATTTCCGCCTATAATAATAGTTCTCGTCTTACCTTTTCCACCGATTTTTACATTTCTTGGTTCATTAAACATAAAACAGATATTTCCTTATGTTTCGTATAAGTATTTATATACTTATTATATAACATATTATTTTTATAATAGCTAGACTGATTTTTCTGATATAAAGGCTAAAAACTTATTACAAAAAAAACGGCTGTTATAATAATTATAACAGCCGCTAATCTTAATGATTTATTTAATTAGACCGAAATCAAGCTGAAAACCATTACGAACAACGCAACAGTTTCACAAAGACCTACAACAGTAATGTACTGAGAGAAGCCCTTGCCTGTTTCTGCCAAAGCATCTGAACCAGCAGCACCAGCTTTGCCCTGTGCAATTGCAGAGAAAGCCATTGCGAGACCGGCAAATACACCGAGACCTAACAAATACCATGGTTCTTTCTGAGAGTTCATCATGAACATCATTACCAGATAACCATAAATTGTCTGTGTCAATGGAGCACCGGCAAAAACAGTTAAAATAAATGGAGCCGGCTTGTTATTCAAATAACAACGTTTCCAAGCACCAATTGTTGCAGAACCAGAAGTTCCGATTCCGATTGC
>CAMJMF010000035.1 GCA_946406925.1 uncultured Spirochaetales bacterium
AAATGTTGGCCTGCATTCCAGACACAGTTCGGATTCGTTCCTTGCTATGTAAACAGCCGCCTTACAGGAAGAGGAATTCCAGTTTCTTGTGAAGTAGATATTTACGGATGTCTCTCTGAGTTCATCGGTACAATCGTTTCTGATGATATCGTAACACTCCTCGACATCAACAACTCTGTACCAAAAGATATGTACAATTCAGAAATCAAGGGTAAGACAAAATATACTCTTCAGGATACATTCATGGGCTTCCACTGTGGAAACACATGTTCAAAGAAGCTTGCATTCTGCGAAATGAAGTATCAGAAGATTATGGCACGCGCTCTTCCAATCGAAGTTACAAACGGAACTTTGGAAGGAGATATCGCTCCAGGTCCTATCACATTCTTCCGCTTGCAGTCAACTGCAGACAACATCCTCCGCGCATACATTGCACAGGGTGAAGTTCTTGATGTTCGTACAAAGTCATTCGGTTCAATTGGTGTATTTGCAATTGAAGAAATGGGCCGTTTCTATCGTCACTGGCTCATCGAGAAAGGCTTCCCACACCACGGTGCCGTTGCATTCGGTCACTTCGGAAAGTCTCTCTTCGAAGTATTCAAGTACATCGGCGTAAAAGTAGACGAAATCGGCTACAACCAGCCAGCTGGAGTACGCTACCCAACAGAAAACCCTTGGCGCTAATAACCGCGTGAGGTAATAAAAAAGCCGTCCTTCAACAGGGCGGCTTTTTTATGCTCTTTAAAACAAAAAAAGCAAAGCTTTTAACTTTGCTTTTATGGAGATGAGGGGACTTGAACCCCTTACCTCTTGCATGCCATGCAAGCGCTCTAGCCAGATGAGCTACACCCCCGAATTAAGAAAAATATAAACGAAACCTCAAAAAAGGTCAATGTATTCCAACCAGAATCTTTACCCTACGCAAAGGTGCGGTTGTTGTTCTTTTTGATGAATTCCTTGAAATCGGCGATATTCATCGGTTTTGCGTAATAGAAGCCCTGAATAAGGTTGCAGCCAATTTCTTTTAAGCTGCATGCTGATATTTCGTCTTCAATGCCTTCCGCTAAAGTAATCATGCCCTTTTCATTAGCCATGTTTACAAGATGTTTTAAGCAGATCATATTCTGTTCGTCTTTGCAGGCAAGATCTATTAAAGATTTGTCGAATTTAATCTCAAAAAACGGGTATGACATTAAACGGGCAGTGTTTGAAAAACCAGTTCCATAGTCATCAAGGGCAAACATCACGCCTTTTTTGGTGAGCGAATTAAGCATAAGCCCAAAATTGATTTCATCTTCAGTTGCAAGAGATTCAGTTATTTCAAAACGGAAAATATCTTTTGGAAGCTTGTAAGAGTAAATAATATCAAGCAGGTGATCCACAATATTTTCCTGGAATAATTGCAGAACTGAGAGATTTATATTCACTGTTTCAATGCCAAAGTCAAGCATATTAGTTTCCAGAATGAATTCGCAGGTCTTTTTTAAGGCAATGTCCCCGATTAAAAGAATATCGCCGTTGCGTTCAGATTCTGGTATGAATTCAGCCGGCGGAATATAATTGCCGTCACTTCCCTTAAGACGGATTAATGATTCAGCACCGATAAAACGCTTTTTGATTGTGCTGTAAATAGGCTGCAGAAAAACTTCAAAAGATTCATTCTGAATGGCGTCTTGAACTGTATGCGTAATAGCTTTCTTTTCGTAAAACTGATTAAAAAGCGTATAATCAAGTGCAACAATCGAACTTGGCTCAGGCGGTTTTATGTGAGAAACCGCAAATTTCAGAATATCAACAATTTCGTCTGTAAGAAGGAATTTGTGCTTGTCTTTGAGAGCCTTAAAAATATTCAGATTTTCAATTTTATAAATTGAAAGCTTAATGTGGTAAGCAAGGGTTTTGGCAATTTCTTCTGAGAAATTTACATAAAACGGTGTTTTAGAAATCTCAGAAAGAATCCGGGCTTTTCCGTTTGAAACATCACCACTTTCACAGAAAAAGCCGTAAGTGTTGTCAGCTATGTGAAACAGGTACTTGTTCTCGCATGAAGTGTTTATGTGCTTCAGATAGTCTGTAATAAGCTTATAAGCATGCGTTGTGCCAATTTGAATCTTCAGAGAATTGAAATTATCAAGCTGAAAGAAAATAAGCGATACCGGCTTTCTTGAATATACAGAAACATTCAGGAATTCTGTAAAAGCTGCCTTGTTATATGTTTCAGTTGATTTGTGGATATAAGACAGCGGATTTTTCAGCGTTAAGAAGCACACAAGCAGAGAAACTGAAACTGCAAAGCCTATTACAAGGCAGTTCGGGTTAAAATACTGAAAGAAAATGGCAGCAACCAGAGCAACGCTGTAAAACAAAACGCATGTAATGCTTGCAGTCTTTATTCTTTTTTTGAATTTGTAGCAGTGAATAAGCCCAAGAATAACGTAAAAGCCGGCAATTATATAGAGAACTGCCATACCCGTTCCATGGTGGTAAACGCCGGTTTCATCGTTATACATTGTCCAATGTGACCATGGCGAGCTTATTGTAGAAAGCAGTACATAAAGAACAGTTCCAACAAGTATATGTTTTATGACACTAGGAATCTCAGAATTTGTATGAGTCATTGAAAGCAGAAAATAGTAGTAAAATACAGGAATCATATTTACCGAGGCAATGTGAATAATGTTCACCATGTTTGTCAATAAAGGTGCTTTTAGTGCGTAATACTGGTTAACGTAAATTGACAAAAGATTAAAGAGAACCCCGGTTAAAGTAGAAGCCGTCAACAGCAGAAAAACCCTTGAATTGTGAGTCGGAAAATGTTTGTAGAAAACAAGAACTGCAAGGATAATTGAAACTATGACAAGACTTGCAATATCAAAATGTATGATGTAATTCACAAAGTTAATATATAAACAATGGAATCTAATGTCCATAAATTTTCTAAAATCTCCAATTATAATTAACAAAGTAAATGGTTTGTATCTTTGTTTTGGAAACTTTGTAAATTTTTGAGGATAAAGACCATATATTTGTTGACTTATTGACTGACTTTATTATTCCTATTTGCTATAATCCAGAAAGTTCAGATGAATATTGTTTTATTTAAAGAGAGTGAAATCTCTCAAAGATTGTCATTAAAAGATCCTCGCGGCGAGCATATAAAGAAGATACTGCATAAATCTGTCGGAGATACTTTTGAAGCCGGAATAATCAATGTTTCAGAAGGTGAATGCCGCATTCTTGAAATTACAGAAAAAGACCTTGCTTTTGAATACAAGCCTTTACGTCCGGTAGTTCCGCTGTACAATATAAAGCTTGTGATAGGCTTTCCGCGCCCAATTCAGTTAAAACGCCTGCTCCGCGATGTGGTAAGCCTCGGCGTTTCAGAGATTCATCTGACAGGAACAGAATTAGGCGAAAAATCTTATTTGAAGTCTACGCTGCTAGAAAAAGGTGCTGCCGAGGCGGCATTGATTGACGGCGCGTGCCAGGCAAAATCAGCTGCACTGCCGCTGCTGTATATGCACAATAATTTGTCTGAATGTCTAGATTTGATTTTTAAAGATGTTCAGCCTGATGATGAGCTTGTTCTTTTAGACAATATAAAACCTGAATTCCGGCTGTCAGATGCCGTTATGCAGCGGCAGTTTGAGAAAAAGACTGTAATTGCTGCAATAGGTTCTGAACGCGGCTGGACAGACAGAGAAAGAGACAAATTTAAAGAGAGGGGCTTTAAGTTTTATAGTCTTGGAAAGCGCGTTTTAAGAACAGAAACAGCCGCAACAACGGCAGTTTCACTTGCGCTGGCTGCTATGAATATTCTTTAGAATCGGAGTAAAAAATGAATCAAGACCAGATAAAAGAAATGCTGCTCAAAATTGAAGATACAGAGCTTGATTTTAGCGTAACTTTTACGGGCAAAGAAAGCAAAAAAGTGAACGGCTTATATAAGCCGGATACGCACGAAATATTGCTTCATACAAAAAATTTTAAGACAGACAATCAGCTTGTTTATACAGCTATTCACGAATATGCACATCACCTTATTGCAGAGCAGAACCCGTTTAAATGCTCGGGACGTGCTCATACAAACGAATTTTGGGCAAAATTCCACGAGCTGCTTGAAAAAGCTGAGCAGCAGGGGCTTTATGTTCTTGGGCTTGAGAATACGCCTGAATTAGAGGCTTTAACAGAAGATATACGCAAAAACTATTTGGAAGCAAACGGTCAGTTGATGATAGAATTCGGTAAAAAGCTTTCACAGGCATATGAGCTGTGCGAAAGTGCAGGAATCCGCTACGAAGATTATCTTGACCGTGTTTTGAAGCTGCCGCGTGCTACTGCACAGAGCATAAGCAAAGTAGCAAAGGTTGAGCCTAAAGCTGCCCTGGGCTTTGACAACATGAAGCTTGTGGCTTCTCTGCCCGCTTCTAAGCAGAAAGAAGCAGAGTCAGAGCTTCTGGCGGGCAAAACACCAGATACAGTAAGATTTTTAATGAAGAAAAAAGCTGAAGAAACAGACAAAAAGCAGGTTCTTGAACGTGAGAAAAAACGCATAGAGAAAACTATTGCACAGCTTTCTCAGCGTCTTGAAATGATAGAAGAAAATCTGGCTAACCTGTAAATTTAGCTTACAATTTTCCATTTGCCGTCGGTGTATTTCATTCTTGAAACAGGAATTTCCAAAATACGGCCGTCGTCACCGATCATTTTTACCATTGTGGTAAGCGGATTAGACTCAAGCACTCTGAATGTAGTTCCGTCATAAAAGAATTTTACGCCTTCATTCGGCAGTTTTCGTCTTGCTTCAGAATACCAGTCGTATTCATATGAAAGACAACATAAAAGTCTGCCGCACTGCCCTGAAATTTTCATAGAATTGAGCGAAAGATTCTGGTCTTTTGCCATTCTTATTGAAACCGGGCGCAGTCTGTCAGAAACAGCGTGACAGCAGTAAGGTCTGCCGCAAACGCCAAGACCGCCTGTAATGCGGGATTCGTCTCTTACGCCGATTTGGCGCAGTTCAATTCTCATCTTGAATACAGAAACTAAGTCTTTTACAAGTTCTCTAAAGTCAACGCGGTTTTCGGCACTAAAGAAGAACAAAACTTTCTGCTCTTCAAGCAGATAGTGGGTGGCAATAAGCTTCATCTCAAGATGGTGTGCGGCTACTTTTTCCTGAAAAATTTTGAAGGCAGATTCTTCTTTGCTGCGCAATTCTTCAGCTTTTTCAAGGTCTTGAGGAGTTGCCTTGCGTTCAATCATCACAACATCGTCCGGGCGTATACCGACCGGTGTGGTAGAAATGCCCATTACTTTTGCAAGGTCTTTTCCGTACCGTGTAGGAATTATTACAAAGTCGCCGGCTTCAAGCTTTACATTGTCCGGGGCGGTTGCATAAACGCCTTCGCTTGAATATTCAAGTTTTGTCTTATAAAGCGGTTCAGGGAAGACATAGTTTTCAGCTTCTTCCGCGGAACGGTCGTCATAAATTGGATCTTCAAGCAGCGAAAGGTCGTCGCTTTTGGGTTCTATATCATTTTCAAAAACTTCACTCATAATTTCTCCAAGCTTTATGTTATTAAATCTATCAGCAGACCGTTGATTTCGTCAATCTTTGCAAGAAACGCTATTTGATCCCGCTGATTTATTAAAACTTCTGCGGCAAGCTTCTCTAATTTTTGGTCAATTATTTCAATTTGAAAGAATTTTTTCCGTTTTTTAACGAGCCTGCTGCTTTCATGCTTTTCTACTTCAAAGCAGGTTTTTACAACATAGTTTATAAAATTTTTTACGGCTCTCTTGTATTTTTGAACGTCTTCGTTTGTCTGATTTTTCCGTAAGTCATTACCGGTAGAATATACCGAATCAAGAAGGGTTTCTACAGCTTTTTCATATGGCAGCCCGATTATTTCAGGCGGAAAGCCCGCATTAATCAGTTTTTCTTCTTCAGTTTCAGAAGCGTCTTTTAGAAAATCTGAAAATATATGCTTTTTTGCGGCGGCTTTTTTAGTTTCTGTTTCTTTTTTTCTGGCTTGTGCAGCTGCAGAAAAATATAATGATGTTCCTAATGGGTCAACAGAACTCATGGAAACTCCTAAGCTGAAAGTGTCCGAAAATGCTGCTTAATTTTCGTGAACTATAAAAGTTTTTCCGGAAACAGCTTTTACATCTATCCAATGATTTTTTGCTTCTTCAAAAGCTTCTTCATCACTTAACGTAATACATTCGCCGTTTACAAGCACGTTGCCGTCAAGCTGAAGGTGCTTTGTAACGATGTCGCCGAGAACCACAGCTTTTGGATATAAATGCACTCCTTCTGGAGCAAGAATATCGCCTTCAATAACGCCGCCGCAAACATCAACAGAATGAGCGATAATATCAGCTTTTATTCTTGCAGCAGAACCAATCCAAACATGTCCGGCGGATTCAATTTTGCCGTTAATATCGCCGTCTATACGTGCAATTCCGGCTGAGTATACATTGCCTGTTATTAAAGAACCAACACCAACAATGGTGTTCATCGAAATGTCGTCTGTATGAAAAGCCATAATTATTTAGTTAAAACTACATTTACATATTTAGCAGGGTCAACAACGTCTGAACCGATGTGGACTTCGTAATGAAGATGCGGACCGGTTGATTTGCCTGTATTGCCTATAAGACCGATAGTATCGCCCTGCATTATGAACTGACCTTTTTTAACGAAAACTTCACGCATGTGGCCGTAACGTGTGTAAAAACCGTGTTTGTGCTTGATAATTACATAATTGCCAAGACCGTTGTCAAATGCTGAAGTAACTACCTGTCCGTTTGCTGTTGCTATGATAGGATCTCCTGCGCGGTATGTAGAGAAGTCCATTCCTTTGTGAATGTACCACTGGCCTGTAAAAGGGTTGATGTTCTGGCCGAATGGCATTGAAATGTGTCCGATTCCGCCTTTAAGCGGGTGAACACTTGGGATATCTGAAAAAAGTGTACTCTGTGCCTGAAGCATTTTTCCGATTTCTTCAATCGGCTGAACTGCATTTTCAAGGTAAGATGAAAGCATTCTAATGTCAGCGGCTTCGGCAGCAGTTGTTCCTGAATATTCCTGGAAGTCAAATAAAGAAGCAAGGTCGCCAGCCTGTGTCTGTCCTGAAGATTTTTTTGTCTGCTGGTTCATTCCAAGCATAGACAAGGTTTCAGACAAAGAACCCTGAAATTTTTTGGCAGCCTGCAAAAGGTTAGTGTTTTCATCGCGGAGTTCATCAAGACCGGCGCGGGCTTCTTTGTTTTCAGTCTGAAGCCTTGCGATTTCTGCATTGGCAGATAAAGCAGTTTTGTTGAACCAGAAAAAAGAAAAGAAGACGCCTGCAATTATAACAGCGCATGAAATCAAAGCAAAAACATTAGTCTGAAAATTCAAGACCTTGTTCTGCGAGTGTGGAACTATCATAATTGTCAGCTTGCGGTTGCAGCCGTGAAATAGAGAAGAAAAACCCCGGCCGATTCCCACTCCAATGCGGCCAAAGAAGCGCAAAATTGTTTGAACAGCATTTTTTTCTGCGCGCTTATATCTACGAGTCCGAGCCAAGAGATAACTCCAAAGAAATAGATTTACAGTTTATCTAAAAATCCCCAATTTAGACATGCTGTATGAGCTTTACGGAACGAAATTCTGGTAAAAACTCATTTTATGAAACAAAACGTTAAATCTCTACCATAATAGCATCAAAATGAACGACTGTCAAACAACATAATAGCTTAAGGGCATCTCTAAAAACTCACTGCCGTGACTTTTTAGAGATTACCGCCGAGTTGTAAATCGCTAAAATGGCGCGATTTACAACATCGCATTTTCAAAGTTACCTCTAAAAAACTGAAGTTTTTAGAGGTTCCATTAAAAAACCTTTTGATTGACGTCTGAAGTTTCATATGTTAAACTTATCGACAGGAACAGGAAAAAGTTAAGGTTCCTCACTATTTCATCTCTGGAAGAAAGCAATGCAGTTTTTTGATACTCACGCTCATATCGGGCTTATTTATAATGACCCAATTGAGCAGCTTCGTGTTTTACAGGAAGCAAAGAAAGCACATGTAACCCGCATCGTAAGCATCTGCAACAGTTTGCGTGACTTTGGAAAAGTGTATAATAATCTCAAATCGCTACCTAACGTGTATCATGCTGTAGGTGTTGCTCCGTCAGAAGTTGTGAATCCTGGAAAAGACTGGATACAAACAATCGAAGCATCTGTAAAACTACCTAATGTTGTTGCGATTGGTGAAACTGGTTTGGATTATTTTAAAAAATACGGTGATAAAACCTCACAGATTGAGCTTTTTATAACACAGCTTGAACTGGCAGAAAAATACAATCTACCTGTAATCATTCATAATAGAGAAGCAGGCAAAGACGTTCTTGATATATTGAAAGACCGCATTCCTTCAGCCGGAGCGGTTCTGCACTGTTACTCTGAGAATGCCGCATACGCAAAAGAAGCTGAAAAGTTAAATTTGTACTTCTCTTTTGCCGGTAACGTAACTTATAGAAATGCCCGGAATCTGCATGAAACAGCTTTGAATGTTCCGATTGACCGCATTTTAATTGAAACAGAAAGCCCTTTCATGATTCCTGCAGAGTACCGCGTACGCAAAAGAACAATGCCGGCTTATCTGCCTTCAACAGCGCATTTTCTTGCAGATCTGCTTGATATGGACGAAGAAAAGCTTGCAGACCAATTGTGGAAAAACAGCTGTAAATTTTTCAGACTGCCTGAAGACTAGACTTGTTCAAAAATGGAAAACGAAAATCAATTCTATCATTCTGTCGCAATAGGAAACCTGAAGCTGGACGGAAATTTATTTCTAGCGCCGGTTGCAGGTTATTCTGACTGTGCATTCCGGCACCTGTGCAAAAGGGGCGGCGCAAATTTTTCGTATACTGAGATGGTTTCCGCTGAAGCATTAGTGCGCGGTTCGGGCAAAACCCAGGAACTTATGGTTCGTGCCCCGGACGAAGACAAATACGCTGTACAGATTTTTGGAGGAGAACCGCAGACTGTGGCAAAAGCGGCGCTGATTGTTGCTGAAAGGGTTAATCCCGAAGTTATAGACATAAACGCAGGCTGCCCTGTTCCAAAAATCATAAAGACCGGCGCCGGCTCTGCATTAACCAGAGACCCTGAGCGTCTTTTTGAAGTTGTAAGTCAGACAAAAAAAGCTTTGACCGAAGCCGGCAGAGACATTCCTGTGACGGTAAAAATCCGTTCAGGCTGGGATTCTTCCAGTCTGACATGGAAAGAAGCCGCCGACGCTTCTCTGAAAGCAGGTGCAGACGCAATTACACTGCACCCGCGCACAAGGGCACAGGGCTATGAAGGCAAGGCGGATTGGTCGCTGCTTGCAGAGCTTGTCAAATTAGTCTGCGGAAAAATTCCAGTTTTTGCTTCCGGAGATATTTTTTCGCCCGAGAATGTAAAGGCTTGTTTTGAGCAGACAGGCGTTGACGGCGTAATGTTTGCCCGCGGCGCAATGGGAAACCCTTTTATTTTTGATGAGACAAAAAGGTTCCTGCTGTCTGGTGAGCATTATTCAACGCCGCCAAATATTAGAATTTCTGCCGGAATGGAAGAGCTTGATATTCTGATAAAACTGAAAGGTGAAGTAACAGCCTGCCGCGAGATGCGCAAGAGATTCTGTGCATATTCAAAAGGTCTTGAAAAAGCAAGTCAGATGCGGGCATCTATAGTCAGTGCAAACACGCGTGCAGATTTTGCCGCCATCTTTTCAGAGTACATATCCTGAGGGCTGGCGGCAGCTTCAGTCTAAAACTGCCTGGTTTTATGACGGATTTAGTTTACTTTGTCAACTTAATTAAAATAATTGATTGTCAAATCTAATTGATAGGGTTAAAATAATAGCATGGCTTTTTTGAATAGTTTTTCTGAATTTTTTGAAATGCTTTTTTTCGGTTCTAATCCTGAAACTCTTAAAAAAAGAACGTTGCGCAAATTAGAAAGCGAATTAAGAGCACTAACTCCTTCTATGTTGAAGAATAAGAATATTCTTCCGCCCTTTGCAGAAGGTCTTTTTATATTAAATCAGAGTTGCAAATCTCTTGTTAAAATTCTTGACGAGACATTATTGAATACAACCAGCAATGTTGCTGCAGGTTATGTTGATATGCTCATTTCAACAGGTTTTACATCTGAAGACTGTCTTATAGTTAAGGCACTTCAGTATGAAAACAGAAAATCTGCAATAGAAAGTGCTGAAAACGAAAAGAAAGAGATAGATCATCAGAGAAATTCTCTTGAAAAAGTTATCAAAGACATGAATTCGTCTAATCAGATGTCGCAGATTGAAGTTGTCATCACACGACTTTTTCAGCTTCATGATATCTGTTCTTTTGATTTCGTAAAATTCCTGCAGGCTTTTGCCCTTGATTTTACAGGAGCAGAAGGAGCCGGAAAGCCGCTTTTTAAGCCGGCGCCGCTTTTGGAACAAGAACAGCGTCTTTTGGATTTGTATTTTGTCATCAAGAATTTTACAGTAACAGGATCTTTGGCAAATGCTGTTATAGCGCTTGAAGAACACCGCAAGGCAAAAACACTTTCTCAGGAAGAACAAGCAGAGATAACAGATAATCTCAAGCGCATTTCCGCTGTTCTGACAAAGCTGGTTACACAAGACCTTGTTTACAAAATGCTCTGCATTATAAAAGGCGACCCGAAATTTGAGCCGGGCGCAAACAAATATGAATTCCACTTTGTTGAAGATTATATTAACCGCTCAAAGCAGATGTTTGAGGCAAATACACAACGTATAATCAACGAGCTTAAAGATGAACGCCTCTCTGCAGAGCTTAATGATCTTTTTGTCGGCAAAGAAATGCAGAATGTTGCCGGTTATAACAACGACAATAATCTGGTGCTTCAGAAAACATCAACACAGATGTTTATGTGGGCAACACCACTGCAGATTATGAAAACATTCTTTTTCTATTATTTTTCTCAGGGAATACAGGCTCTTCTTAATGACATTGTTGTAGAAGGTTTCTTCTCAAACACAAACATGCAGTCATCATTCGGTTCTGAAGTTTTTGCCTGTAGTGGAATAATGGCAAGAATTGCAGAATTTGAGCATTCTTTTGAAGAAGAGCAGGAAAACAATTTTGCATCAATTATGCGACTTGCCTCAAACAGCAAGACAAACCCTGATTTAGCAAAACGACTTATAACTAAAATGTCTGACTTGAATATGCATGTTAAGACAATGCTTCAGACAGACATGAGTAATTTTAAAAAGCTCACAAGAGACGTTAACGACTTGTTGAACGACTCGAAAAAAGGCAGCCCGGAACTTGTTTCCAACATCAAAATGGTGCTTTTTTCTACCAGAAACAAGGAATATACTTCAATGCTTGAGAATCAGTTCCAGTCATGGCAGAAGTTTATTGAGCTTATGAAGAATTACGTT
Source organism: uncultured Spirochaetales bacterium (assembly GCA_946406925.1). GTDB lineage: Bacteria > Spirochaetota > Spirochaetia > Treponematales > Treponemataceae > UBA1240. The sequence goes on from CAMJMF010000035.1 coordinate 11,458, forward strand.
ATATTTACCGATAAAGAATAATATGAATATTGATTCAATAGCTATACCTGCTAATAGTCTCAGTAACTATGAAAAGCAAATCTATGATTTGAAGCAGCTGCTAGAAATTTCCAAGAGTCTCTCTTCTGTACTTGAGATTAAGAAAGTAATTGAATCAATGTTATATATTTGTATGTGTCAGATGCGCACATTGAGTGCCGCTTTGTTCACGCTGAACGGCTTTGAAGCAACAGCCTTTACATTGGATTCTAACTACAATGGTATGGAGCTTGCTTCTGACATAAATTATTCTGTACCCGTAGACCATCCTGCAATTCAACTGCTTGAATCAACCAATATGACTTATACCTATGAGGAAATGGTTGATATTCTAAAGACAAGAAAAGAAGAAATAGCCTTTCTTGAAACGCTCCACCCTTCTCTGATTGTTCCGCTTAAAGTAAAGAACCGCTTGAACGGTTTTCTTGTTTTGGGCGAAAGAATTGACTTAGGCGAAGGCAATGTCTATTCAAGCTACGAAAAAAACCAGATAATGACAATTGCTTCTTTGGCGGCAATTGCTATAAACAATGCAACGCTTATGGACATGACCACAACTGACATGATGACACATCTTAAGCTTAAGCATTATTTCTTTTCAGTCTTAATGGACAAAATAGACCATGCATTTATAGATTCGCGCAGTCTTGCAGTTTTCATGCTTGATATTGACCATTTCAAGAAATTCAACGATACGTATGGTCATGCCTGCGGTGACATGGTGCTTATTGAAGTTGCTTCAATCATAAAGAATACTGTCCGGTCAGAAGATTTGGCAGCCCGTTACGGCGGCGAAGAATTTGTTGTTCTCCTTTGTGATGTTGAGCAGGATCAGGCTTTTGAGATTGCAGAGAATATCCGTAAAGCTGTAGAAGCCAAAGATTTTGTCTTTGAAGATCAGCATATGAAAGTTTCTATTTCGGTAGGAATTTCAATGTATTTTGGTTTGAATGAAATGACAGCAAAACTTCTCGTTGAACATGCTGACGAAGCTTTGTATGAGTCAAAAAATACAGGCCGCAATAGAACAACTATTTATACTGAGAAAAAAAACACCAAAAAAAAGAAAGCTAATGCTTCTAAAAATCCAGAAGCAAAGGTTTCATAATTTATAGGATCTTATGAGTTTCTCTTCTTCAATTAGAAAACCCTTTCGTTATGAAATGTGGAATGTAAGTTTATGGCTTATAATCATAAACATTATTGTCTATTTTTTGTCTGTACTTCAGCCGGCGCTTTTTACTTATCTTTCGCTGAATGTTTATTTTGTTATTTATAAACATGCGTACTGGCAGTTTTTAACATACATGTTTGCTCATGGAAATTTTCAGCATGTTTTCTTTAATATGTTAGGTCTATTCTTTTTTGGTTTTTCAGTCGAAAAAGCTATAGGCTCAAAAGAATTTTTATTATTCTATTTGCTGTCCGGCATTTTTTGTGGATTAGTTTCGTTTGTATCTTATTATCTGTCAGCTTTGTCTGGAAACATTATGGCATATTACTACAGCCTGTTAGGTGCTTCCGGGGCTATTTATGCTGTTCTGCTGGCTTATGCGGTTATTTTTCCACGGAATATGATATATATTTTTGGCATTTTGCCACTGCCGGCGCCAATTCTTGTTATCGTATATGCGGTAATTGATTTTGGCGGTCAATTTATCGGTTCAAGCAATATTGCTCATTTAGCGCATCTTTCTGGTTTTGTTTTTGCTTGGTTTTATTTTATTATTAGAATGGGAATAAATCCTTGGAAGGTATGGAAACAAAATTATTAAATAACTTCTTCTCAAAGACTAAAAAATCTTTTATACGGGTTTTTATCTGTTTCTGCCTTTTAGCCGGTGTATCGAATAATTTGTTTTCACAGGTTCTTGCAACACAAAGAACAATAAAGTTTCCGGTTTGGGTGCTTATTGAGCCTGAACCGAGCTGTGTAGAAGATTTAGACGAATCAAAAAACGGCGCGCTTACCTTTGCAATTACCCACATGCGCACTTCTGTTCCGTTTATTCTTGAAGGCTTAATCTACGGCTGGAATTTCACATACACACCTTCTGACAAAATGCGGAAAGTCGAAGAATATTTTGAATATACGCCCATATCAGAGATAAAGCTTGGTGACAAAAACATAAGCTTCTCGCAGTTAAAGGCTGATGAAAGTCGTTTTTCTTGCTGGGTAGCGTATGAGAGAACAGACCAGCAGTATGCTTTAAGACAGCACTGGAATTCCGTAAAATTCCCCAAAATAGCAGGAACAGGCTCAGGCTCTATCCGCGACGGTGACAATGGAATTCATGATGCTTATGCAGAAGCTATATTAAAAGCTGTCAGAGAATATGTGCAGGGCTTTACAAAGAACAAGCCTAAGGAGATATCAGGTACTGTTTTGCTTGAAAATTACCCGTTATTAAGCGTTCAGTCGGGCAGATATGTTGCAAAGCTTGAATTACTTGTAAATATTTCAAGAATAGTACCGTATTCATCGTTTTAAATTTGACTTTTTAGAAAAATCAATATATTGTAAATTTATTCCATATATATGGATACTTCAAAAAACGAGTAAAAACTTGTAACATTTGAAGAAACATTTTGTTAAATAAATTGATAGAAACAGGAACTGTAAGTTTCATCTCTTTCAATTCTTCCGTGATAAAGCGGCTCCAAATCGTCCATGGTTGCTGTTCTCAACGGGTTTATAGGAGTTTATTATGAAGAAGATTTTGATTGTCATAGCTTTGCTTTGCTTTGTTGTTGTTGGAGCATTTGCCCAGTCACAGCAGAACCAGGAATCAGCAGTACCGCTTACTGTTTTGATTACAGAACCTTATGACGGTTATACAATTGCAATTGAATATACCGAAATGCTTGGAGAAGCACGTTTTATTTATTCAACAAACCGCTTTACTTATGATGAATACGATGCAATAAAAATTGCCCGCGAAAGAATCATTGCTTTCACAAAAGAAAAGGGTTATTTCTCTTATTCTTATATGCGCCCGACAATTACAAAGACAGACTACGAAAAAAATAAGACTTATTTCTATTCATTCGTTTTGTTTGACAAATAATTTCAGCTAAAAGATATGGCTGCAGAAACACCCGGAAAAACTCCGGGTGTTTTTTTATTCTTGTGGCGGGATTCGTTTATTTTGGGGTTCTTTTATTTTGCTTTGATTATTAAGCTTTGTGGAATATCTCTGTCACAAGGATGCACAAACAGATTTTCAAAAACAAAAGCGCATGCGCCTCTTGCTATTGTAAATGATTCCAGAGTTGAAGTTACAATTTCTGTATGCTGAACTGTAGGATAAAAGTGGAATTTATCCATGTAGGTCTTTAAAATTTCAGAATAATCGCTTCCTACATCAAGACCTGAAATATATGTATAAAGCTTTTCTGTATCAAACAGCGTTGAAGTATAGCTTGATCTGATAGCAATGTTCTTAAGAACAGTTGCTTTCAGCTGCGGATCGTTCTTCATTTTGAGTTTTTCGCTGTATGGAATAAAATTATGCTCGCCGACATATTCTTTTATGTTGAATAAATCTGGAATTTCACCGGCACAATTATGTGCACCAGCCCAGGAATTGCCCTTTGAGAAAAGCGAAAGACCGTTTGAAATGCGGATATATTCGTCTTTGTTTTTTGGGTTTTCAATGCACTGATACACTACCAAAAGGAAGTTGCCGAAATCTTTTTCAAACGCAACCTTGCTCCAGCCGAGACATCTTGTGTCATTTTCAATAAAGAGTGGAATTTCTTTTTCGCCAAGTGTCTTTGGCAGTTCTCTTGGAATTTTTATGCCGAAAGGATTAGAGGCAATTATCCGCTTGTTCTCGTTGTCGCAGACACCCGGAATTGCAAGTCCCACCGCAAAAATATCGTAACCGCATTCGTTTATGGCTTTTGTTAATTCCCCAAAAAGAAAATCTGAAATTTCCGGGCGCTGAAGTGTCCATTCTTTGGTGAAAAGAACTGTACCCTGAATATTGCAGACAGCAAATCTTTGGTATTCCGGCTGAATCTCAATTCCGGCAACGTACAATCGGTTTTCGTTCAACGAGAGCGGAATCTTCTTTGCAAAATGATTTTGCTTTATAAGCCACTTGTCAGCCGTAAGGTAATTGACAATATGGGTTATCATGGCTTTGTCTATGCACAGAAGGTTGCTTAATTCTTTTCTGGTTATGCCGGGATTCTGATAAATTAGCTTAAGGATTGAGCAAATTTGCCAATATTTAGTTTTACCGATTGCCATTGTGCCCTCATTTGAAATGAAATCTTTTAAAAATGTGACTTTTGATTGGATTATACAACAATATTTACAATAACGCAAGTTTTGTCATAGAAAAGAAAGACGCTTATTATGCATAAACGCGGGGACGCGCCCGGAAGTTTTGGCTTCTCAGGCCTGCTCGTAAGGTGCAAGTAAGGCTTGTGCTTTGCCTGAAACTTGGGCTTCTATTTTTATTGAGTTTTCCTGCCATTCTGAGCTTATAAGTATTCCGGTTTTTCGGATTAATTCCAGAACTTCGGCTTTTTCCAGAGGAAGCACATAAGTTTTTTGCTTTCCGAACAATGTCTCTCTTATTGCAAAGATTAAATCAGAAAAGCCTGTCTTTTCTATTGCGCTGACTCTGACAGCCTGTGGAAAAGTGTTTTCCAGTTTATGCAGAGTAAAAACATCATTAACGTAGTCTATTTTATTCAAGACAATAATCCGCGGAGTATCCAGAACATCAATTTCTTTTAAAACTTGAAGAACTGTCTGATATTGTTCATAAATGTTGCCGTCAGAAGCATCAAGAACCAGAATCTGCAAATCTGCGCGCGCCGTTTCTTCCAAAGTTGATTTGAATGCATTTACAAGGCTGTGCGGCAGATTCGAGATAAAACCTACTGTGTCTGTCAGCAGGATGCCGTTTCCGCCGTCAAAAGAAAGGCGGCGCGTTGTGGGGTCCAGTGTTGCAAAAAGCTTGTCTTCTACAAGCACTTTTGAACCTGTAAGCGCATTTAAAAGGCTTGATTTGCCGGCGTTTGTGTAGCCAACAAGCGCGCAAGATGGAAGCGGAACCTTGTCACGGCGGGCTCTCAATGTTTCACGTTCTTTTACAACTTTAGAAAGCTCAAGCTTTATGCGCGAAATTCGGTTTTGAACGGCACGTCTGTCAAGTTCAAGCTTTGTTTCGCCAGAGCCCTTTGAGCCGTAATTTCCGCCGCGCTGTTTTGCCATGTCGCCGTAGCTGTGTGCCAGCCGAGGAAGCGAATACTGCAGCCTTGCCAGATCTACCTGTAAGGCAGCTTCTTTTGTACGGGCGCGGCTTGCAAAAATGCGCAGAATCACTTCATGGCGGTCAAAAACCGGAATTTTGGCAAGGTTTTCCCAGTTGCGTTGATGAGTCGGCGAAATTTCAAAGTCAAAGATAATGCACTCCGCATTCTGCGCTTTTGCTTCTTCTGCAATTGTTACGGCTTTTCCTGTGCCTATGCCGAATTTCGGCTGCGGGTCGCGGTTTGTTAAAACTATGCAGTCGCAGATTTCCATGCCGAGCGTCTTTACAAGCCCAAAAAGCTCCTGCAGCTCTTCCCTGCCGTTTCTGGTTGGCATTGAAAGAGCTTCTTCAGGCGTTTCTTTGCCGCTGTTTTCTTTGGGTTCATCAGGCGCATTATTAGAGGCAAAAAATGAAGGTTCGTTCTTTTTAGTTTTTGTATTGGCAGAGTTTGAAGAAAAAATGTCAAAATGGGCTGTATTTGCTGATTCATAGGCTCTTGTGCAGCCTACTAAAAAAGCTCTGATGGGACGCTCTTCTTCTTCCCTTATTTCAATCATAAAATAATCAACCTAAACAGATGAATCATCATCGTCAGAATTTTCGTCTGTTTCATCGTTGTCGTCATCATCATCGGAAGCAGAATCTTCTAAGTCTGCATTAATTTGTGAAATTTTTGACAAATATGGGTCTAATTCACCTTTTATAGATTTTATCTGAAAGCTGTCATAGACAAGAATTGCAGCCGCTATGACGATTATTACGCACATAATCAGCCAGAACCACCATGTCGAGTCGCCTGATTTATGAGACTGGTACATATAATAAATGATAACGGCTATTACAAAGGCGCAGATGCTTCTGTTGCGGTCAAAGCCCTGCTTTTTCTTTTTCAGCTCTTCGATTTTCTCTTGAAGTTCTTCAATTTCCATATCATCAGTATATAAGAAATAGCCGTTAACGGCAAACCCTGAAATGAGTTTAAGCCGCAAGTCTTGTGAATAATACGCTTTCTTGGTAAGATATTTTCATGGCAACAACTTTTGACGATAAGAAAATCATTTACACAATGGATCGCGTGTCGCGTTCATACGGCACAAAAACTGTTCTTAAAGATATAAGCATTTCATATTATTATGGTGCAAAAATCGGTGTCATAGGCGAAAACGGAAGCGGTAAGTCATCTTTGATGAAGATTTTTGCAGGATTCGACACCGAGTACACAGGCGAAGCTTCAATTCTGCCGGGCTATACAATCGGCTATCTGCCGCAGGAGCCTGAGCTTGAAGCCGGAAAAACCGTTATGGAGATTGTCAAAGAAGGCGCGGCTGGAACCGTAGCTCTTCTTGAAGAATTCGACAAGGTTAATGAAGCCTTCGGCGACCCGGACGCTGATTTTGACAAACTTTGCGCCCGTCAGGCAGAAATTCAAGAAAAGCTTGATGCTCTTGATGCATGGAATCTTGATTCACAGCTTGAGCTTGCTATGGACGCCCTGCGCTGCCCTCCTTCTGACCAGATTGTTGATGTTCTTTCCGGTGGTGAGCGCCGCCGTGTGGCTCTCTGCCGCCTGCTTTTGCAGAAACCTGATATTCTTCTTTTAGACGAACCTACGAACCATCTTGATGCAGAAACTGTTGCATGGCTTGAGCGTCACCTTCAGCAGTATGAAGGCACAATTATTGCTATTACGCATGACCGCTATTTTCTTGATAATGTTGCAGGCTGGATTCTTGAGCTTGACCGCGGTGAAGGCATTCCGTATAAGG
>CAMJMF010000036.1 GCA_946406925.1 uncultured Spirochaetales bacterium
TAATTGTAGAACAGCATTGAGCGCCGTTTCTGTATCATTTTCTGAAAGCGGTGCTGTCGCCAGATTATGAGGTTTTTCTGCAATAACAAAATCGCTGCAACTATAAATGATTTTGACGCTATACATAAGACCATGCTTGTTTTGGGTATTTTTCACGCAGGGTTTCCAAGACTTTTTTGAAACGGCGCGGAACAGGCGCTTCAAAAACAGAAAATTCACTGCTGTCAGGCAGTCTTATACCAAGTCTGCGCGAATGCAGCATTAAAGTTGCTGTGTCAAAGAGTGCGTCTTTTTTGCCATAAATCGGGTCGCCCATAACAGGACAGCCCAAGTATTTCATGTGAACCCTGATTTGATGTGTGCGACCTGTCTTTAATTTAACCCGCATAAGGGAATAAGGACCGTAACATGCAACACATTTATAAATAGTGTGTGCAAATTTTCCTTTGCCGATGTCTGTTGTTGTAAACTTTTTGCGGTTGCGGCTGTCTCTTGTGATGCCTGTCTTAATTGAACCATGAGGCTCTTTCGGGCGGCCGCAGACAATAGCGATATATTCTTTTTTTACGCGTTTTGACTGAAATTGGTTTTGCAGCCAAGTCAAAGCCTCTGCATCTTTAGCCGTTATCAGAATTCCTGAAGTGTCTTTATCAAGCCGGTGCACAATGCCCGGACGTAGCAGCGGGCTGTTTTCAGTTTTGTCTAAAATTTGCGGGCTTTTGCCCCAGTGAAACAAAAGAGCGTTTACAAGAGTGCCTGTCCAGTTTCCAGCCGCCGGATGAACAACCATGCCCTGCTTTTTGTTTACTACAGTTACGCGCTCATTCTCAAATATAATGTCCAGCGGAATGTCTTCCGGCTCTAGATTTTCGGGCTTAGGATTTTCCCATGTGATTTCGATAGTGTCACCTGCGCGGACATTTTTTGAAAGCTTAGCGGCTGAACCGTTAAGCAGAATTGAGGTTGCTGTAGTTTTGAGCCTTGACCTGCTCATTCCGTTTTCAGCCTGTGAAATATAAGTGTCAAGACGCATTGAGCCTGAAAGAGATTCATCAACTTTTAATGATAAAACCGGCATATTAGTCCTTTGGCGGCGCGTCAGCTTCGGGGATTGTCTTATAAACAGGAATTATCTTTATGTCCGGATCAAGACCATTTTCGCCAAGCTTTGCTTCTTTTTCCTGCTTTTCTGTTGCCAAAGCAATTTGATTTAAGAAATAGTCTAAAATGCCGATTCCAAGGCTCAAGCCGGCTGCACCAAGAATAAGCCCTCTTGTCTCTGCATCTGAAAGATTTGCGGAAGAAGTTTTAATGAAAGGATTCGGCGTATATTTTGAATCCATTCCGTTTGCGAAATACTTGTAAAAAGAATAGCCTGCGCCCACAGCCATTGTTGTAAATGGAAATGAACCGAATGTTACGATTTCACTGCGGCGCATATCAAGAAGAAACTGCGGAAAATTCACATTATCATAAGGTTCAACTTCAATGCCGGTCATGTCAATTTCAACTGCTGAAAGTGAAAAAATCACAACCATAATGTTCAATAATATGAAAATAGTCTTTTTCATTGCTTTTGCCTTTCTCCAAATATTGCAGTGCCTATGCGGACAATTGTAGAACCGCAGTTTATTGCTGTCTCAAAATCGTTTGTCATGCCCATTGATAATTCATTCAAATTATATTTCGGAAAAAGCTTTTTGACTATATCTGAAATTGAAACAAGCTTTTTAAACGACGCTTCAATGACAGCTTTATCTTCGGTTAACGGCGCCATTGTCATGAACCCTATAGGTTGAATGTGCGGACAGTTTTCAATCAGATGCATTGCTTTTGTCAATTCTTCAATTGAAGTAAAGCCGGATTTTGATTCTTCTCCGGTGTGGTACTCAAAAAGAATTTTCATAGTCTTGTTGATTTTGGCGCACTGTTTTTCAATCTCTTCAATAAGCTCAATGCGGTCAACAGACTGAATGCATGAAACAACTGGAACAATCTGCTTTACCTTATTGCGCTGAAGTGAGCCTATCATGTGTAGCTCAATTTCAGGGTGTTTTTTCAGCAAATCAGGGAATTTTTCTACAGCTTCCTGTACGCGGTTTTCGCCAAAAAGAGTTGCACCTGCATTTATAGCTTCTTCAATTTCTTCAGAAGTATGAAATTTGCTTACAGCCATAAGTCTGACGCTGTCTGGTGCTCTATCAGCGTCTGTTTCAGCTTTTATAATGCGGTTTATAATCTGTCTATAATTTTCGCTTATGCTCATAATACTTCTCCTACTGCGTCTGACAAACGTAAAAGTGTTTTTATATCTAAATTTTCTGCACGCATTTTCTGGTCTATATCTGCTTTTTTAAGCGCATCTTCTGCTTTTTGTGAATCACTTAAAAATGTTGAAAGATTGTTTTTCACTGTCTTTCGTCTTGAAACAAAGAGCGCGCGCTGCATTTTGGTGAACAAAACCGGATCTTTGCATTGCGGAAAAAGTTCTTTTTTGACGAATTTAACAGCGCGGCTGTCAACATTCGGTCTAGGCCAGAACGAGCCGCCGCCCAAATCCATTAAAGGTGTAACATCATAAGCCCACTGGCATAAAACAGAAAAGCTTGAATAATCGTCTGTTCCGGGCTTTGCAGTTATGCGCTGTGCAACTTCTTTCTGCACAGTTATCACAGATTTATCAAAACGGACACCGGCGCAGATTAAATCAGCAAAAATGGTAGCGGCAATATTATACGGCAGATTGCCGAAAAGTCTTGCAGGTCTGTCTGATACAGTTTTCCAGGTTTTCAGCACATCGCCTTCTACAAGCTTAAAGTTTGGTTTGTCTGCAAAAAGCTCCCCTAAAGCCGCCGCAAAACCATGATCTATTTCAAATGCCGTAAGTTCAGCACAGCGCTCCAAGATTTCACTGGTCATTGCGCCAAGCCCGGGACCAATTTCCCAAACAGTAGTTCCTTTTTCTATTTCCAATGCGTCAATCAGCTTTTTACGGGCCTGTGCATTTATTAAAAAATTCTGACCGAATTTTTTCTGCATGGCAAGGCCCCTTTCTTCCAAGAAAACCTTTAATGAAGCCGGTGAATTATAATCAATTGAAAGTGCCATAAAACTCCTGTAAAACACAAAGCAGATTTTGAAACCGCTTCAGTCTGACTATACTATAAGCGCGAAAAAAATTGAACCAACAAATTGATGATGTTATAAATAAAAGTCAAACCAATCTTAAAAAAGCCTGTCGATTCCGGCAGAATTAATACTAATAGTATAGCAAAAATTCCTGAAATTACAAATAGCGAAATCAAAGGAACTGCTGCAACAGATGAAATAATTCCTTTAAGCGAAAAAGAATTCAGTATAAAAATTTGAACCGGAATAGTGGCAATTTGTGCACCGGCTGAAACAGCAAATAATTCTTTAAGTTTTCTGCCTTTTTCAGGAAAAAATCTGTCTGCAAAAGAAAAAATCCAAGGGCGCAGAAATATTATTCCGTATATTGCTGAATATGAAAGCAAAAAAGACATAGAAAAAGCCGCTTCAGGCTGCAGAATAATGTGTATGCTTAAGCTTAAATAAAATACAGAGCCTTTTCTGCATTTTATGTTGAAAAAGCTGCAGATACAATTAATGCAGATAAAAATCAAAGCCCTTACCAAAGACGGCTGTGAACCGGTTGTAAATACAAAAAGAAACGAAAATGCAGCCATCACAAGAAGATGCTGTTTTTTTCGTTTGAAGAAATCAGCCGTGCGCTGCGCGAAAGTACACATAACAGAAAGATGAAGCCCTGAAAGTGCCAGAACATGAGACAAGCCTGCTTTCTGAAAAAGCAGTTTCATTGACAGATCAAGATAATCTCTGCTGCCTAAGATAAGCGCCGTAAGCAGGTTTCCGGCTTTTGAAAAAGACTGCAAAATGTGTTTCAGCTTAAATCTGACTAAAGCCCTCAATTCAAGGAATTTGTTTTTGTAGGCACATCTCTCACCAGTAAAAAATGAATCTGCAAAGAATACAGGATTCTTGTTTTTTAGCAAGACGTCCGCGCCGTCTTCTGAGAATCTGCCCGAGCAGAAAATGTAAAGCCCTTTATCGACTAACAAATTGCTGTGTTCGTAGTCTCCTCTTCTTTTTAGAATTTTTCCGGGAAGACTGCTCTGCAAATTCATGGCTTTTGTTATTACTGTTACGTTTCCACTTGCAGAACAAACCGCAGAGGCAGAATTAATAGAGATTGCCCTTGCTTTTATTGAATAATATGCATCGTTCAGTTTTTCAGGCGAAGCAAGAAGTTCGCAGTAAAGACATTCCGCTTTATTTAATGGCAGCAGAGTCATAATTTTTGTATTCTGCGCTCTAAAATTGAATAAAGCAAAAACGCCTGCAATTATTCCAATAAGATAATATAGTTTTCTCGGTTTTATGAATAATACGAACATAAATAGCAGTGCAAGAAAATAAAACAGAATTTCAAGAATTATGCTCTTATCTTTTAGAATAAAACCGTAAAAGATGAACAATTCAGATAATGCCAGTGTTTCTATCGTTTTCTTCATGAATTGAATTTCAACAAAAAGTTAGAATTTTTGTTAAAAAATACGATTATTTCCACGATTTTACTTTTTTTCTGTATATTAGGAGCATGAGTGAAATAATAACAGCAAAGAATCTGGTCACAATTCCTGACTGGCAGACCGCCAAAGATTCAATTCTTCCCATTCTTGCTCCTGTTGAAACAAACAAAGAAACACTGCCTGCCTTGCGTTCTGATGATATGCTTTGCAGATTGGTTACTGACAATATCAAGATGTATTTAGCTTGTGTATATAACGGCGCAATAATCAGGTTAACTGAAAATTTAATAGCTCAATGGTCTGTATCTTTTGCAATTATTAGTCTTGCTATTGATGAAAATCTTTCGAGATTTGTTTCTGATGTATATTTTGAAAAACATTACAATAACCGCTTTGAATACTTTACAATGCACCATCCGGTGGCTTCAATTTCGCCGTTATTGTTGTTCTACAAACCGTTTCAGCAGGCATTGTGTTCTAAATTTGGAAGCACCTTTTATGCGGCTGTTCCAGAATTGTCTACAGCCGTTATTTTTAGAAAGAAATTCGTGAAGGCTTATGAAAAAAGGCTTAGAGATGATGTCATTTTAACTTATGACTGCTCTACAAGACCTCTTTCAAAGGAATTGATCGAAATCTCTAAAGACGGTGCATTTTCAGTCGGAATCTGATTTCAGGTTGCCCTGCACTGTCTGCTGATTTACCGACAAAAAAAAGCGTCATCTTTATGCAGTGTGCAATGCATATAGAATGACGCCTTTCTCTTGAACCGGAATATGCTGATTAGTTTATTGTCATTTTTTCCAGTTTTTCTTCCCATGCAGTTTTTCTGTTGAAGACTTCCATCGGGTTTTTAAGCGGATTATGTGTATGCGAGTTGTGTTCCGCTATGGCAGCTTCTAAATCTGCAATTTCAGAACGGATAATGTACGGCTCAGAAAAAGCCAGAAGAGAACCGTCCTGAGAGCGGTAAAGCGGATATTTTTCAGAAGCTGTGCCAAAACTTACTGTGTCACCGTCAATTTTGTATGTGGTTTTCTCAAAGTTTCTTACGAATGTACCACGGCCGACTACACATGTGTACACGATGTCGCCCACTTTTAAAAGCTTATCAACTTTAAAAGAGAAGTCGCCGTCGTTTACGTCTACAGTCTCGCGTTCATATGGAACATCAGCCTGCCAGTAGCGCAGAAAATATACTTCAGAATCTGTAAAATAATAGCATGTCAGTTCTGGCTTAGTTGAAGGTACAGCAATTTCTATGCCGTTAACATTGCCGCAGCAGCGCCAGTAGCCGTACAAAGGCGAATTATGGCTTTCATCGGTTTCTTTATCTTCGTAAGAATAATTTTCAGCCTCATCGTCTTCTATGTAAGAGCGGCAATAAAAATCAAGAAAAAGCTTGTTGTTTATAACGCCAATCGGATGAGCCTGCGGCTTTCTTTCAGACGGATATTTAATTCTAAGTATTGTCTCACCGTTTTCGCCTGAATCCAATGAAGCATTCAAAACGGCAGCCTTGTCATAATAAAAACCGTAGAATGTTTTTAAGACAAATTGCAGTGAATTATCTTCGTTTACAGAAATTATTCTGTTAGAATTTTCCCAAATTCCTGCGAGAGGAGTTAAATCTGTTGAATTGTTTTGTGCAAATAAAGTAAAGCCAAAAAATATGGCAGCACCGCATAAACACAACTTTTTTGCTGTTTTCATCAGTTAATTTTCGGCATAAAACGGCATAAAATAAATAGAGCCCGCATATTTGCAGGCTCTGTTTTTAATGTTTCAAAAGTCAGACGAGTTTTGAAATTCGCTTTTTTTATTCTTCTTCAAAAATCTTATTTATTTGTGCTTTATACAATTCGTTGATCTTGAAGCGGATCATTTCCTGTTTTGCGCTCAATTCTCTGCCGACCTGGAAGCTGTCAGGAACGAGTTTGAATTTGAAAACTTTTTCGCATGGGCGGAAACCGTTTTCAGCATTTACCAGGTGGTCAATCTCAGACCTTATAAGCATCTGAATTTCAGGAGTTTCAAGAAGCTGCTCGTAAGAAGCATAAACAATATTGTTTTCGCCGGCATAAGTCTGAATAAACTCTTTAGACGGAACAATAAGTGCACCAAGATATTTCTGGTCCTGGCCGACAAGCATTGCAGATTCAATAAAGTCACTTGAGCAGAGAGCCTGCTCTATAAGCATAGGCTCAATGTTTTCACCGCCCAAAAGCACGATTGTGTCTTTTGCTCTGCCGGTAATCTTGATTTCACCGTCTACAGTCAGTGCACCGATATCACCAGTATTCAGCCAGCCGTCTTTGTCTATAACAAGGTCAGTCAAATCCTGTCTGTTATAGTAGCCCTTCATAATCTGACGCATGTTCTTGCTTCTTGCAAGAATCAGACCGTACTGACCGGCAGGAAGCGGATCATTTGAAATGATCTGTCCGCCTTTTTCAGCAACAATCTTAATTTCAACAGATGGATATACAAGACCAACGCAGTTTGAACGTGGTTTTTTCTCAAGACGTACAGAAAGAACCGGAGCGGCTTCTGTAATTCCATAGCCTTCAAGAACATTGAGTCCGACTGCTTTATAAAAGTCGTCAACGTCTTTCTGCAATGAACCGCCGCCAGAAATAACAGCTTTAATGTGTCCGCCGAGCTTTTCTCTAATTTTCTTGAAAACAAGAATATTGCCCAAAGCATTGAGCGGTGTCAGGAAGATAAACGGCAGCAGGCCGATGAACCATTCAATTATTCTAGACTTGCGCTTGAAATGGCATACACGTCCAAGCATGCGGTCTCTAGCCCACTGGTACTTTTTGCCGACAGAAAGGAAGAACTTGAACATTGCATAAACTATGCCGCCCTTTTTGCGCATTGTTCTGATAACTGCATTGCCAAGACCGTCCCAAAGACGTGGAACACCGCAAATATACTGAGGCTTAATTACTGCAAGGTCATTAAGCATAACAGCTGCAACCGGCTTCGAATAAGCAATGCCGCTTTTAAGATAAAGCGCAAAATACTGAACGCTGCGCTCAAAGCTGTGCCATACAGGCAGCACAGAAAGCCACATATCGCCAGGCTTTGTGCAGAGAACCTGGTCAACAACTGAAAGCTGTGCAAGATAGTTCTCGTGTGTGAGCATAACGCCCTTTGGTGTGCCTGTTGTTCCAGAAGTAAAAATGATGGTAGCAACATCATCAGTTTTTGTAAGCTCAATTTCTTTTTCAATGTCAGCAAGCATCTTATCATAGCTGTCTTGGCAAAGATTCATGATTTCTTCAAAAGAATGAACTTCGATGCCGGCTTCTTTTGCTTTTTGTATTGTAGCTTCTTCAGGAGTGTCAATTACAATTGCTGTTTTTAAAAGCGGAACGTCAGAAACTTTTTCAAGGATTTTTTCAAGCTGGCGCGAATTTTCAAAAATGCCGAAAACGCAGCCTGCAAAACTTGTGATAAATCTAAGCTCTGTAGCCATAGAGTCTTTGCCGCGCGGAACGTCGATTGCGCCCAAAGAAAGAATTGCAAGGTCAGCAATAAGCCATTCGCGGCGGTTGTCTGAAAAGAATGCAATATTATCAGCTCTGCGGATACCAAGCTTTTTAAGACCGGCTGCAAATTGGATTACATCCTTGTAAAGACGGGCGTATGTGAACTTTTCAAATTCGCCCTTTTCATTTTTTGAGGCTTGTGCAATAATGTCTGGACATGCTTGCACCCTGGCTTTAAACATCAATGGAATTGTTCTTTCAATGGCCATTATGAACTCCTGTTTTTTAAACAAAAAGTATGTGGTGTCATGCTCGTAAATCATAAAATCGAGTTTGACTATTTTATGAATTTTGTAATACTGTCATAATAATAATTCGAACTCTCTATTTTATCAAGGGGAAATTCATGCCGAATGTAACATATTTAGCAAAATTAGGCGAACTTACACTTAAAGGAAGCAATCTTAGAGAATTTGAAAACCGCCTGGTTAATAATGCTCAGCTTTATCTTGAAACAGTAAAAGCCCGAGTTCTGTTAAGAGCAGGCAGACTTTATATAGAAGGTCCTGAAAGTTCAGTTCCGGCAATTGAATATACATTAAGCCACCTTATAGGAATAACCGGCTGGGCAAGAGCAATTGTCTGCGAGAAAGATATTGAATCTATGAAAAAAGCTGTTATGGAAGTAGCTTTGCAGGCTAAGGCTGAAGGTGCAAAAACTTTTAAAGTCGACGTACGCCGCGCAGAAAAAACATTCCCCATGAATTCCTATGAAATAGCAATTGCAACTGCAGAAGATGTTTTTGAACAGAACATAATGACTGTAGACGTTCACAAGCCTGATGCATTTATCCGTGTTGAGGTGCGTGAACGCTGTTTTGTATATTGTGACAGAAATAAAGGCAGACGCGGGCTGCCTGTCGGTGTATCTGGCAAGGGGCTGCTGCTGCTTTCTGGCGGTATAGATTCGCCTGTTGCAGGCTACAGAATGATGCGGCGCGGCATGAAGGTAGAATGCATCTATTTTCATGCATATCCGTATACTTCAGCTGAAGCTCAGAAAAAGGTTGAAGATCTTGCCGCTATAATCTCTGCTTATGGAATTGACACCCACATAAACATTATTCCGTTTACTGATGTGCAGATGCGCATTAAGGAAAAAGCGCCGGAGAATTTCAGTACACTGATGCTGCGTATGTGCATGATGAAGGTTGCAAACATGGTTGCAAGACGCATAAAAGCACAGTGCCTTATAACCGGAGAAAGCCTTGGTCAGGTTGCAAGCCAGACTATTGAAAATCTTGAAGTAACTGAATCTGCGTGCGAGCTTCCGCTGCTGCGCCCTCTTGTAGGTCTTGATAAAGAAGAGATTGTCAACACTGCCTGTGAAATCGGCACATATGAAACGTCTATTCTGCCATATGAAGACTGCTGTGTGCTCTTTTCGCCGAAGCACCCTGTTTTGCGTGCATCTGTTGAAGAAGCAGCTAAGATATTTGACTCTCTTGATGTTGCAGATTTATTAAACGAAGCATATGAAAAGCGCGAAATAAAGCGTTTTGCTGTAAGAGATTATGTTGCAGAGCATTTTGCTTCAGAAGCTTCGGCAACTGAAGACTAACTGTATTCTTATAGCTTGTCATTGTTGGGCGTGTCCGGCAATTTTGCAGCGGCTTCTGTTTCTGCCTTTGCTTTTCGGGTAGCTGCCTTTTTTGCTCTTATGCCGCCTGCAAGCTTGTACCTGTCAGGCTCGCCGGACAATTCTCTTTCTTTCTGGCTTTCAAGCTGAAAAGCAACCATTCTCTTAAAGATGTTCATCAGCGGTTCAGCCGAAACATCTTTGCAGATTCCGGCAGATTTAAGTTCATTAATCAAATAATAGCATGACTCTATAGTTGAAAGACATTCTTCTTCAGGCTGTGTCTTAAACTGATATTGAGATTTATAACCGGCTTTAAAAGATAGTTTCTGCAGTGTGCGGATATTCTTGCTGAGTCTTAGAATTTTCTTAGCAAAAAACCATGTTGCGTCAACAACAATTACAAGTAGTGTCTTGCTGCCGAGCATTTCTTTTAAAGCCTGCCCTTCACTTTCTGTCTGTGCTGACCAGGCGTCTTCACCAGGATACAAAAGCAGCGGCACATATCTTGTGTCGTTCAAAAGATCGTTCAGTCTTTTGTTTTCAGTAAAATCAACACCAATGAGAATTTCTGAATTGAGTAAAGTCAGATGTGCCAGCCGACCTGTTCCGGTGCGCTGTTTAAATGCCTCTTTTGGGTGCATAAGAAAGACAAACTTCACGCCGGAATCAAATGGCTTTATATATTTGCAGTAGCATGTCTTAACCGGCCTGAAGCATTTCATGCATCGGCTGAATTCATAAGTGATAGCACTTTCAGGCATTTTATCAGAGACCATACAGATATTTGAATGAAATCCTGAAATAATGGTTTATATCATCATGCAAAGCTGCTTTCCAATTGCTGTATGCTAAATCAAGACCAGACTGATCTGCGGCATATACACCAGACGGAAGCAGATTGTTCTGAACACCATTATTTCTGATATATTCAAATGTATAACCAACGTTGAATGTCATCTTTCCGAATCTCTGCATTGGCAGAGAATATGCTGCATCCAAAGACGCCTGCCATGTGTACATATATGTTGGAGACTGCAGAAACATAAAATGATTCCATGCATAATGATATGCACCGACGCTGTAAGGATGATTCAATACACTTCCGTCTGTTTTAAGCTCACCAGGAGGTGACGGCAAGGCAAGATATTTAATTGCTTCTTCCGGAGATTTCTCAACAATAAGCTCGTTTATATTTGAATGGCGGATCATGTTTGCACCGAATGTGAGCGAAAGATTCTCTGCCGGATTAGCCTTAATCTTGAATGAAATTCTATCTGAGTTAGGCGGAAGATTTGAGCCCATTGATTTTCCGTTGTTTGTATAGTTCTGATAGTTTGCGTCTGTAGAGCCGACAGAATTACCGTTTTCTGCAAACTGCTCATGCGTATACATATAAGGCGTAATCATTGTGTAGTTCAATGAAATTTCTGTAAACGGAGAATTGAGCGGACTGTATACAAAGCCGGTCATAGCGCCAAAACGGAATTTTGTGTTCCATCTAAGCTTTACAAGATCGCTCATAGCAAGGTCGTCAACAAAAACATCTGTCAGCCAAGCAAAACCAGGGCGCGGCTTAACTTTAAACGCTATACCCATTTGTACGTTGTCATTAAATGAACCGATACCCTGTGCAACCATGTAAGGAACAAAAGGAAGCATATAAATCGGGTCAAATCTCTTACCATAGACAACGTTCTCATAATATGAAACAGTGAGCCATTTGAACGGAGAATAATCAAAAGAGTGCATCATCATGAATTTGTTCGGCGAAAGGTGTCCGCCGACATCATCTGTTGCGCCCAGAATGAACATTGCCTGCGTATAATTCCATTTATTATGGCGTATAACAAGAGAAGCATTTCCCGTATGAAAGCCCTGCGGATTCAAAGAAACACTGTCTTCATAAAATGGTCCGAATGAATTGCGGCTTATACCGCCCTGAAAATAGAGATTCTCATTACCGATACCGGCTGTTACGTTCATGTCAAGAAAGGCTTTTGCAAACTTCAAGTTAGTCGGATCGTTTACAGAGTCATATTTCTTTCCTTGAAATGTTGGAAGCGGATTCTTATCAAGACCGGTAGTAACAAGAATGTTCATCTTGCCGCCGACAGACATAAAATCTGTAGCTTGCACATCACCTGCAGCCTGAAGATAAACATCAAGTTCGTTTTCTTTTGCTTTGCTGCCGTTTTTGCCGTTTTTATCAACTTTATTGTTGCCGCGTTTGTAATAATCAGAAACTTCAAAACCTACGTCAGCAGATTTTCCGTAAATGCGTTCATAATGAAGACGTGCTTTTGCAGCCTGGTCTTCATATTCACACTGCATAACCGTATTCAAAAAAGAAGTAATTAAAGTCAGCGGATAAGGACGTAATGGCGGAACATTGTGAATGATGCCAAGATTTTCCCAGTTAGATATATCTGTATATATCGGGTCTGAAGGATCAACACTGACTTGAGAAAAAACCAGAACAGGAATACATGCAAATAGAATAAGGAAAACCAGTTTTTTTAATTTCATCAAATACTCCGCTCAGAGATTATAGCATGAAGTAATATAAAAGTACATAGAATAAGCGAAATACAAGCCGATTATTGGGCATCTTCCTGACGGTGCATTTCCTGCTTAATCTCATACATTATGCTGTCCGCCTTATTGATATAATCTTCCAGAGTTGTTTCTGACGCCGGATCTGTCATAATATAGCCGCAGCTTGCAGTAAGCGGATACGCAAGATGCATAGAACTAACCTGCTTTTCAAGATTGTCTTTAATTTTGACAATGTATTCTTCTACAGATTTAGAATCATTACAAGTACCGAGCGCAATAAATTCGTCACCGCCGTAACGGATGCCGAGCCAGTTATCAGGCATTGCGCTCAGCATTGCAGATGAAACCGTTCTGATTGCAAGGTCTCCCTGGAGGTGCCCGAAATTGTCGTTTATATGTTTCATCCGGTTTATATCGATGAAAACTACGGCACAAGCTTTGTTCTGTTTGTGGGCATCTGTCAAAAGTTTTACGCCGTTCTGCTCCATGCCGAAGCGGTTGTTCAGGCCTGTAAGCTGGTCTGTATTAGAAATATTAATCAGCGCACGATTCATTTCCTCAAGTTTGCTGTTTTTCCTGTATTGCTCAAGATTATAATTGACATGCCCCATGTAATGATTGAGCATTGTGTCTTTTATCTGTTCAATTGATTCGCTTATAACAACATAGCCGAAAAGTGAATCATCATAATGCATAGAAGCAAATGAATAGACAACAGGCGAACTGCTCTTTTTATAGTCTGGAATCAGCTCTTTACGCTTAAAGTTGCCTGGATACCAGGTTTTGTCGTCTTTAATTGCGGCAAGACAACACATAGTCTCTGAATATTCTGTCGGCACAGGAAAAGACGATGACTTAAAAGCTTTTTTAGCCGTTGAATCAAGACAGAAGTAGAACTCATTGCCTGAAAAACTTTTATGAGTTTTATAATACTTTAAAAGATTATCTTTTAAGTTTTCATAAGACGTGCTGCTGAAAATAGAAGTAGTCATCTTTGTGTCATTACCTTGAAGAATCAGACTTTCCATTTCTTTTATATATGCGGAAATACAATAATCATGGCGTATATCCTCGGCGTCATTCTGGCTTTTACAGCCGCAGCTTTCGTTCTTTATAAATTCAGAAGATACAATTACCCTCTCAAAATTTGCATTGTTGTTGATCTTTTCCATAAGCTGCCATGCGGCAATATAACCGATTTTCTCATAATCCTGATAAACTGTGGTTATAGAAGGATAAAAAGTCTCGGCAAACGGAATCTTATCAAAGCCGGTAACAATAAAATCTTTCGGCACGGAATAACCCATCTTAGAAAGCCCGATGC
The DNA here is from genome assembly GCA_946406925.1 of uncultured Spirochaetales bacterium. GTDB lineage: Bacteria > Spirochaetota > Spirochaetia > Treponematales > Treponemataceae > UBA1240. Next base: position 13,591 of record CAMJMF010000036.1, read on the forward strand.
ATGCAGCAATAGCATTATAGTCGTTGGCGCAGATAATTGCGTCCGGCGGGTTCTCGCGCTGGCTGTACTCCATGGCATATTTCATGTTCGTAAGATATTCCCAGTTTGTATAGCAGATGTTCTCTTCTTTAAGCTCAAGGCCGTTTTCTTCAAGAGCCTGCCTTGTTGCCTCAAGACGTTCATTTGAATCAGGATGAGTCTGCGCGCCGGCAAAAAACGCAGGATTCTTGATATGGTGCTCTTTTACAAGATGGTTCACCATTTCATACATTCCCTTGTAATTGTCTATGCCGACTAAAGATAAGCCGTCTAACGGAATACCGACACTGATGCCGGGAATCTTGCTTTCAACAATTTTTTGTGCAATATGATTCGGTGTTTCTAGAGAATTAAGCATGTTAGAAAAAACAATTGCGCCGTCAAAATCTGAATAATCAGGCAAGTCAAAAATTGCATCTTCGCCCTTATTGCGTAATTTAGTCCGCCCGAAAGTGGCAAAACTGAGAAAGAGAAAAATATCAATGTTCAGTTCATCTGTTACAGAGCGGATGCCCTTTAACGCCTGTACAATCGCAAGATTATTCCATCCATTTGCAAATACGGCAATTTTCTTTTTCATACAGAATAATCATAACACAGATATCACGAAAAATGAATTATTTATTATAAAATCTTTATACTTCCTGGCATTACTCACTTGTGTAAGCCAAATTTCTGTTGAAATCTCTTTTGCTCATGCTATAATTGGCTTAATGAATCTTAACTATCGAATTCTGGATTGTGATATTTTTGAATCATACATGATGCTTGAAGGCTGGGATAATTTTCCGCTTTTAAAATCATATACTAAAGACGGCGAGTTTTATTTTCTTTTGCAGGACTGCTCTTATATGGTTTTTGATTACACGCCGTCAACTGATTTTCTAAAAGCGGTCTGCATTTACAGGCTTTTGGGTGACACGCTTTCAATTGAACTTTTTGAGGTAAACAAGAATTTCAGAGGGCTTGGAATAGGCACATGCGCAATGGAACGGCTAATGATAGAAACTGGTGCTAAAAAAGTTTTTCTAGATGCTAAAAACGCCAATGCCGAAGTTTTCTGGAAAAGCCTCGGCATGCAGCAGATAGACAATCAGACTTTCTGCTTTATCTAAATTAAAGCACGGCGTTCACACAGCTTTAAGCCGCCTCTGCTCTTACTCGACAATCTTTCTGCTATGCGCTATATTCTAAAGCATGAATATCGCCATGTTTACTGACGCCTATTTTCCTAGAATCAATGGCGTTGCAATCTCTGTTAAATCTTTCGCTTCTGAACTCACAAAACTTGGTCATAAAGTCTGTATTGTCTGCCTTGAATATTCGGCTGAACAGCAGAAAAGCGCCCTTTTTGACGAAGAAAACGAGGACAGCAAAAGTCCGTTTTCAATTGTCAGAATTCCTTCTACAGGAATAATTTGGTCAAAAGAAGACCGCATGGTCCGCATTGACAAATGGCATTTTCTTAAAGATGCAATGAAAGCTTTTAAACCAGACGTTATTCATATTAATTCTGAATGGACAATCGGCTATTTGGGCGCGCTTTATTCAAAAAAAGCAAAGCTTCCTATAGTTTTTACTTTTCATACTTTATGGGAAGACTATCTTGCAAATTATATTAGTTTTTTGCCGCAGGCTTCTACAAAAAAATTGGGCAGAGACATTGTTAAGTTTTACCTCAAGAGAGCTTCTCTGATTATTGCGCCGACAAAACGAATTGCAAAGGTTGTGCATGAATATGGAATAGACCGCGATTCTGAGCTTCTGCCGACAGGCATTCCTGCTGAGCTGCTTGAATTCAACAAAGCGCAGAACAAGCGCGTCAGAAATGCTCTGTTAAAGAAATATCCGTTCCTTTTTAACAAGAAAATTCTTCTGTATGTCGGCCGCGTTGTTAAAGAAAAGAACTTGAGCTTCTTGTATGATGTTCTTGAAAAGCTCAAAAAGACTAATCCTCACACTGCTCTGCTTTTTGTTGGCGGCGGCCCTTATCTTGATGAGCTGAAAGAACTTGCCGAAAAACGCGGCTTAAAAGATTCTGTTGCTTTTACAGGCTATGCAGCCCGCGAAGATTTAATCTATTTTTATAAGATGTCATCGCTTTTTGTTTTTCCAAGTCTTACAGAAACACAGGGGCTTGTAACAATAGAAGCTATGACAGTTGGCATTCCGGTTGTTGCTATCGGCGAAATGGGCACTGTTGATGTTATGCGCGGCGACAACGGCGGCTTTATGGTTTCTAATAACGTTGACGAGTTCACTTCAAAAGTTCAACTTCTGTTGAATGACAAAAAGCTTTACGAAGCCAAATCTGAAGAAGCAAAGGCATGGTCAAAGCAGTGGTCTATTGAGGCACTGACACCAACCTTAGTAAAATACTATGAAAAAGCAGTTGAAATAAAAAAACAGGAAAACGCTTCTTTGCAGTCTTAATGCAAGGCTTCCGTCTTAACCTGAAATCTGAAAAAAGGAGTAAAAGTGACAGCACAGGAAAAATCTCTTTTGTATAATCTGCTGAACAAAGCAGACTGTCTTTTTTCAGGTAAAGTTTCCTCTGATTTTCAGCATATCGATTTTGAAAATGACAATGATTCTGTTGTGGAGCAAAATAATGTTCAGGCTCAGGCTGGCGTAGCTGAAACTAAGGGCAGCCCGCATGCAGAAGCCGAGGCTGAAATTAAAAAAATTGCTCTTTCTGTTGCGCAGTGCAATAAATGCATTCTCAGCAAGACAAGAACAAACACCGTCCCAGGCATCGGCAAGATTCCGCCAATTGTGCTTGTAATTGGTGAAGGACCGGGCGCAGACGAAGACAGAACCGGCGAACCTTTTGTCGGCAAAGCCGGTCAGTTATTGGACAAAATGCTTGCCGCTATTCAGCTTTCAAGAGAAGACAACTGCTTTATTGCAAATATCGTAAAATGCAGACCGCCTGCAAACAGAACTCCTCTGCCTGAAGAAGCACAGGCTTGTGCGAATTTTCTTCAGGCACAGATTGATGTTCTAAAGCCTAAGATGATTCTTGCGGTAGGTAACACTGCCCTGCACAATCTGCTTGATACAACAGCCGGAATAAAAAAGCTTCACGGCAAGTTTTTCAATTATCAGGGGATTCCTCTGCTTGCTACGTTTCATCCGAGCGCACTGCTTAGAGATGAATCTTTGAAGCGCCCTGCATGGGAAGATCTTAAACTTTTCAGAAGCAAACTGCTTGAAATTGTTCCTGATTACCAGTCAAGCTATCTCAACGGCGGTTCTGACTGATGTCTAGATGGATTGAAGTTCTTTTCAACATTCCGCTGCACCAGTCTTTTACCTACAAACTGAAAGATGAACAGATTTGTTCTGCCGGAATGCGCGTAGAAGTTCCGTTCGGAAGGCAGCAGAAAGTAACTGCATTTGTTATAAAAGTCTTTGACGAACTGCCGGCAAATCTTGATTTTGACCCTTCTAAAATAAAAGAAGTAAACCGCGTAATTGATAAAGAGCCCATTTTTGATGAAGCTTTTATTGAGCTTGCGCGCTGGATAAGCCAGTTTTATCTTTGCAGTCACGGCGAGGCTTTAAGCGCCATGCTGCCTTCCGGCAGACGCGAGGTTAAGGCTTCAAGCGACGCCTTTGTTGATGATTTTATTGTGAACAAAAAACTTGAGCTTTCAGAAGAACAGCAGAAAGCCGTCGCCGGAATTACTGCCGAAAACAATACGTCTTTTATGCATTATCTTTACGGCTCAACAGGTTCGGGCAAAACAGAAGTCTTTTTGCAGTGCGCCGAATACATGCTTTCTAAAAACAAGGGCGTAATCTATCTTGTTCCAGAAATTGCATTGACGGCGCAGGTTGTAGAAGCTGTCACAGGGCGTTTCGGTAAAACTGCCGCTGTACTTCATTCAGGCTTAACACCAAGCCAAAAGCTTAGCGAATGGCGGCGCATTATTGCAAAAGAAGCCAGAGTAATTGTAGGTGCTAGAAGCGCTGTTTTTGCGCCTGTTCCAGATTTGGGCATGATTATAATTGACGAAGAACATGACGGCTCTTATAAGTCCGGCACAACGCCGCGCTACCACGCAAGGCAGGTGGCAATGAAACGCTGTTCCGCTGATAAAATTCCGCTTGTTATGGGCAGCGCGACACCTTCTGCTGAAGCATGGGCTCTTATGAATGACGGCAGAATTACGAAGCATGTGCTTACAAGGCGGCTTGCCGGCGGTGCAATGCCGGAAATTTCGATTATAGACTTGTCTAAAGAAAACCTTAACGGCTGTATTTCTCCTCAGCTGGAAAAAGAAATAAACGAAACATACAAAGAAAAGCGTCAGGCAATTTTGTTCTTAAACCGGCGCGGCTTTACCCACTTTTTCAGGTGCAAGACCTGCGGCTACGAGCTTTTCTGCAAGAACTGCTCTGTGCCGATGACATTCCACAAAAAGGAAGGCAGACTACGCTGCCATTATTGCGGTTGGACTGAACAGCCGCCTGCAAGCTGCCCTGAGTGCGGCTCTGTTGATGTGGGCTATTCTGGTTTTGGTACAGAATTTATCGAAACTGAACTTGCCTCAAAGTTTCCGCATTTAAAGACTATCAGAGTTGACACAGATTCGCTTACACAGCGCGGCGAGCTTCAGGAAA
>CAMJMF010000037.1 GCA_946406925.1 uncultured Spirochaetales bacterium
CTATAAAGCATAGCGAAAAGACAGGCTGCAAGGCGGTTGCGCTTGAAAAGTGGCTCGTCTGGGACGCGTTCAAAAACGAATTTGCACAGATTAGAGACAGCAGCAAAACCTGCATTCCAGAAACATTACGGAAACTCTTTGTGCGCTCCCTGCTGCATGAAAACAGCGAGCTTGTCAAAAACGGCGGGCAGTCTTTTCTGCACCCGCTTATAAGCAGCAGCTTTGCAAAAAATTCGCTGCACTTTACGTCATGGCTTTCGGCAATTCTTCCTTCTCTCGATTTGTGGAACACCAAATTTACAGAAACTCACGCAGACAATATTGAAGCCGCACTTTCAGAAGATGACGGCGAGAACAAAGTTTATGCGTCTCTTTATAAACGCTATACTGATTTTTTGAATAAAGCCGGAATGTTCGACCCGGCATGGGTAAAATTAAACGATATTGACCAGACTTATCACTTTGTTATTTTTCATCCTGAACAATTAAAAGATTTCAACGATTATAAAGAAAAAATTGCTCAGGCAAATGCCACGCTTGTACGTCTGCCGCCCGAACAAGACAGTGAACACCCGGACTGCCTTCTTTATCCAAATGCAAGAATGGAATTGCGCCGCACAGTTCTGCGCATCCGGGAACTGCATGAAAAGCAGAATGTGCAATGGTCAGACATTGCACTTACAGTGCCGAATCTTGAGACTTACCGCCCGTATATAGAACGCGAGCTTAAGAACTACTGCATTCCTTTTGCCATGCGTTCTGGTCTTTCTTACACGCAGAATTGCGCCGGGCGCGTCTTTGAAGAAATACAAAACTGTTTTGACAGCGATTTTAACCTTGAAAGCGTAAGAACAGTGCTTCAAGACGGCTTTATTCCATGGCGCTCGCCAGAAATAAACGAAGCTATTGTGCAGACAGCTATTGAAACACGGAGCATCTGTTCTTATAAGCAGAACGGCAGAACCATAGACCCGATTGAAGAAGCCCTTGCAGCAAAAATAGCTGACACAGCCCAAGAACCAGAAATGAGCGCACCGGACACCACATCCGCTGCCACGCCAGAACCAGCCGCCGCTCTTCCGCCAGAAACGCCTGAAGAAGCAGAAGTCGCCAAAGAAAAGCTTGCACTGGCACAAACTGCCCTTGAGCGCTACACCGGCTTAAAAAAATGCTTTGCGTCTATTTGCAGCGCAAAGTCTTTTAAAGCCATAAAAGAAGCATGGCACGCTTTTGAGAGCGGCTTTCTGTATGACGCAAAAATCTGGCCGAATGACAAAGACAATATTGTGGGCATCTGTATTGCAGAACTTACCAAATATATCGCCATCGAAAAAGAACATTCTGAAAAATTAAGCCTGAAAATCGAAAAGCCTTATGAGTTTTTTCTTGATGAGCTGAACGCGAACATTTACACGCCGCAAAAGCCAAAGAATATCTGCATTTCAGTTTTTGACTACCGCGCGGCAGCTGACGCTTATTTTGACTATCACTTTGTAATAAATGCAAACCAAAAAGACTTAGAAGTTCCTTTTAAAGAGCTCGGCTTTTTGAGCGAAAAAAAGCGCGCGGAACTCGGCGCGAGCGACAACGAGGGTGCAACAGAAGCTTATATAAGGCTTTACTCCAAAACAGGCAGAGACCGCGTCTTTTTCTCAAGCAGCACAAACAGCTTTGACGGTTTTGCAATTTCGCATACATTTTTTAACGAAATCAATATTCTGAAAGGCAAAGACCCTACAGCCTATCTTGATAACGAAGATTTTTTCTTAAACGAAAAGAAATATCTTCTTGAAGCTGTCCCCGAAAACACAGCCGTGCCGGAAGCACTTACAAAACTTCAGCGTGAAGCAGCTTTAGTCTGGCAGGCTAAAAAAAGAGAAACGCAGATCGACATGAACAGGGTAAACAGATTTCTTGCAGGAAAAGCAAAAGAATCTCTTGTATATGATACCGCTGTCGGAAATAGAAAATTTAAGATTTCGCAGACTGACCTTAAAAACTTTTTTCCATGCAGGCGAAAATGGATTTTTAACAAAGCCGCTCACTTAAAAGAAGAATCTTCTTCAGTAGAGCTTATGGCACATTATGACTTTGGAAACATCTGCCACAAAATTGTCGAGCTGATTTTTGAAGAATATACCGAAACAAAAAAGCCGCTGCCTGTCTTAGACTCTGACGAAGCCGTTAAAGAACTCCGGCAGAAAGTTGAAACCGCAACAGAAAAAGCCTTAACAGAAAAAGACGAATGGACCAGAGCCAACGATTTTAAGAACAGCCGCCTTGCTGTAGACATGCTTTTAACGCAGAAACACATTTTTTCAGACTATATAATGAGTTTTATGCAGCAAATTTGCAGCCATTCCGAAAAGCCGGGAAGCGGAAAATTTGCAGATTATTCCGTTAACAGCGTTGAAAAAAGCTTTTCTGCAAAACTCAATCAGTCTTATGAACTTTACGGAAGAATTGACTGCATTTTAAGCGGGAATGACGAGCAGGGCGATGTAATAATAGACTATAAAACAGGCAAAATGCCTGAACGCAAAGAATGTTACCCAGACGCTCAGAATACACTCAACAATTTTCAGATGGCTTTTTATTACAAACTTTTGAGCGAACAGCCTAAGCGCTATGACGTGCAGGACGGCTTGTTTTACAGCCTGAAAAAAAATTCAAAAGACACATTTGACAAAACCTACATAATTTCAAACGCAGATAAAACTAGTAAAGACGGAACAAAAAAAATCTATACGGCAGAAGACTTCAAGGAAAACGTCGTAAATCTTTTGGATTTATACCTGAAGGACTTTACAACTTCCATAGATTCTGCCGGCTTTGAACCGCTTGCGCAAAACAAAAACGAACGGTCTTTTGTAAAGTCTTATCTGCACTGCGCTTCATGCGACTATAAGAACATATGCAGAACAACATTTGCCGTTGCAAAAGAGGAACTTTAACATGAGCGACAATTTCTCTTATCTTGATATTCTTGAAAAAAAATTAGATAAATCGCAGCGGGCTGCCTGTTGCAGAGAATTGAATACAGTTGTTGCCGCGGGCGCAGGTTCGGGCAAAACACAGGTGCTTGCAACACGTTTTGCCTGGCTTGTAATGTCATGTGACATCAAAGTTGAGCAGATTCTTACTTTAACGTTCACCAAAAAGGCAGCCAGCGAAATTTACCAGAGAATCTATAAAACACTGGCTTTATTTGCCGCAAACGAGCAGACACCGCCACAAGAAAAAGCCCGGGCAAAACAGGCTTTAAAAGACTTTAACAAGGCGCATATTCAGACCCTGGATTCTTACAGCTCAACAGTTGTAAGGCAGGCAGCAAACAGATACGGAATAAACCCAAAATTCAGCGCAGCAGAAGCTGTAAGCCTGAAAGCAGATGCCTTTAAGTTTCTTGTAAACCACAAAGACGAGCCTGCGCTGCTTGCAATTGCCAAGCCGGGCAAGCTGCAGAATCTTGCGGAAGAGCTGTTTGCAGCTGTTATAGCAGATTGCACAGACATAACCTGCGGAACCAGTTTTTTTGAGGAAAAACTACAGCTTCAATGCAAAGAGATTGTCGCCGTCTGGAACAGAATGCTTAGCGAAAATTCAAACGAGGTTTATCCTGAAGACGGCGAAGGCATTGCTTCGCTTTTGAATGAAATTCAAATTGAATACCAGAATCATCCTGAAAAAGCCGGAATGCCGTATTTTGACAAAACTGAAGCTTTCTTAAATGCAGAGCCTGAACTATGCCAGATTGACGCTTCAATGTTTGAAACTGACTATGAAAATTTGAACAAAATGGTAGCCGATGTTTCCGCATGGACAGATCTGTTTATTTTTCCACAGAATATAAAAGGCTACACACCTGCGCTGCGTGAGATTAACAAGCGCTACAAAACATCAAAAGAAACTGTTGATTCACTCGCGTCGTTTATTCTCAATTATCAGCATATAAAGCGAATTTTTGAGCTTCTGGGCGAATTTATGGATCAAACTAATGAGCAGAAGCGAAAAAGTGGCAGCCTTTCGTTCAGCGATATAAACGCACTTGCACTCAAAATCTTAAAAGAGCAGAAGGAAATCCGCAATCAAGAGAAAAAGTCTTTTAAAAAGATTATGATTGACGAATTTCAGGACAATAACGCCAAAAACCGCGACATGCTTTATCTGCTTGCAGAAAGAGATGACGCTTTTACAGAACCGTCACTAAATGACGCAGATTTTCTTGAACAGCTTGTTTCAAATCTTGCAGACAATAAGCTCTATTTTGTGGGCGACGAAAAGCAGTCAATCTACAAATTCCGGGGCGCAGACGTTTCTGTGTTTAATTCGCTTACAGACGACCTTGCAAAAACCGTTCCGCCAGAAACTGAAACAAAGCTTTATATGACAAACAATTACCGCTCAACCGAGCCGGTACTTGCCATGTTCAACCGCTTTTTTGGCGACATAGGAGAAAGCGAAAAAACAGGCTTCAAAGTCTTTGATGACGGCGCGGCAGACGGGCAGGCCCCAAGCGCAGAGCCTGATAAAGCTAAACCGGCTTTTGAAGCTTATTACACCAAAGCCGCAACTTACCAGGACAGCCCGGTTGATTTGCAGCTGACTAAAGAAAATGTTCCGATGCACGTAAGCATTTTTGATTCAAGCTCTATTAAAGAGAATATTCCCGAAGGAAAAACCGAAGACGACTTTTTAGACGGAAATAACACAGTTGCCTATTACACCGCAAAAAAAATCCAGGAGCATTTTAAAAGCGAAGAAGCAAAAGGCAATAAGCCTAAATACGCAGACTACGCAGTTCTGTGTAAAAGCCGGACCAATTATTCAAAGCTGGTGCGCTGGTTTAACGCCTTCAATATTCCTTACAGCTTTGACCAGCAGAAATCAGTTTTTGAAGACGGCCCGATTAATGACATTTTCAATTTTCTAAGACTTTGTACCTCGCCGCAGGATAAGAGCGCCTTTGCAGCTTATTTGTGCTCGCCTTTTGCGGGGCTTAAGATTCAGACAGTTGAAATTATTCTGACTCTGCTTCCTGAAATTATTACAAAAACTGACGAAGAAAGCGGAAAACTTAAGACGCTTCAATACACAGCTTTTTCAGAAAACAGCGAAACAGAGGAAAGAATCAAGCTTGAAATAGAAGCCGTTTCAGCGGAAGAATACCAGAAATATCTTGCGGCAAAGGCGTTTTATCTTGAAATGAAAAACCGCGTGCTTACAGAACCGCTGACAGACACCGTTACAAAACTCTGGTATGAGACCGGCGCAAGATATGAAACACTGCTTAATAAAACTGTAAACCTTTCTGCAGAACAATATGACCTGCTTTTTGAACTTGTGCGCAAAGCACAGAGCGAAGGCGCCGGCACAGGCTGGATTATAGACCAGCTTGCAAAAAGCAGACAGACGGCAAAATTTGCATTCGGTGGCGGCGAAGATGAGCTCGGCATAAAAGATATAAGCTACCCTGTTGAAAAAGATGACGCCGTTCAGATTATGACAATCCACAAAAGCAAGGGCCTTGAATTTGACCACGTGTTTATTCTTGGCTGCATTTCCAGCGGCAGAAAAGATGGTGAATCGTTGGTTTTCTGCGACGATGATTTTGGTGTTTCGCTAAAAATCGGGCAGCAGTCAAATTACTTTTATAAAAAGCAGAAAGATGATTCTGACAAAAAAGAAGAAGCCGAATTCAAGCGTCTGCTTTATGTTGCGGTTACAAGAGCAAAAAAAGACATTTTCACTGTAGACGCTTTTGACGTGTCTACCAGCAAAACAAAAAGCATTTTTAGAAACGCCGTTGAGCACTTTTATAAAGCCGCCATAAATGGCACAGTCGAGTTAAAGACCGAAGCCGGCGAAGTAACCGGAACTTTTGCACTTAATAAGGCAGAGACCTGCTACGAAGAGCGCGCTCCGTTTGATTTTGAGCTTCTTGAAAGAATTGAATCTGACCAAAAAATTGAAAATTCCGAAGAAACGGCAGAACTCAGTACTGCGGAACTGCGCTCAAAAGCTTTTGAAAAGCTTGAAAAACTTTCGGAAGTCGAAATCGTCCAATTTGATGAAAACATTCCCCAAAAGCGGATATCGCCGAGCGCTCTTGAAAAACTGCATGAAGCAGAAGACATAAAAGAAGCCACGCACGTTCCGCCTGTAAATCCTCTGATAGAAAAGATTGATTCAATTATAAAAGAACAGCCTGCCGTCGGTCTGGAAGATTCACATCTTGAAGAGCAGGACAGCCGTACCGCTTCTAAAGATTTTTCTTATGCCCACTTTGGAACAATGGCTCATGCTTATCTTGAAAATTCCATTAATTTGGGGCGCGCAGAAATTGACTTTGAAACCAAAGCGCTTCTTCAAAAAGATTTAAGCGACAAGGATTTTGGCACGCTCTGCGATATTTGCCGCAACATGGCTGAAGCTTTTATGAATTCTGAAACCGGCAGAGCCGTAACCGCGGCGAAGCAGGCAAAACGCTTCTGCAAGACTGAATATGCTTTTAAGCTTTTGCATAATTCCTTTATTATCAAAGGCTCAATTGACCTTATTTTTGAAAACGAGCAGGGAAAATTTGTTATTGTAGACTACAAGACTGACAAAGAGATTAAGCCTGAATTTTATTATGAGCAGCAATGCGCCTATAGATTTGCCGCAAAAGAGATTCTCGGTCTGAAAGATGAAAAAGAAATTGAACTTAAGCTTTTCTTTCTGCGTTACGCTCAGGAAATTAATATAACGGAAGAAGTCAATAAAATTGCTCTGAGCGATGAATTAATGCAGAAAGTCTTATGCGAAGATGAGCTTGAATAGGATTGAGCCACCGAACACAGGCTGGCAGAACTCAGCCTGTAATTGCAGCGGCAGCAGATTCAAGCTTGATAATTTCTTCGGTTGAGAAAATCTGATCCATGTTAAGGATTATGATAAATGAATCATCGCGCTTGCCGATGCCGCGTATAAACTGCGCCGCAATGCTGTTGCCGAATTTCGGTGACGGCTCTATTTCGTCGTCTGACAAATCGATAACTTCCTGCACAGAATCAGCTATTGCACCGAAAGTAACAGTCTTTTCTTCAGCGTTTTTAACTTCCATTACGATTATTCTGGTTTCTTTGGTCGGTTCGGCTTCCTGCATACCGAATTTCTTGCGAAGATTAACCACAGAAATTCCCTGACCGCGTGAATTAATCAGACCTTCCATATAAGAAGTTGCACAAGGAACTTTTGTGACAGGCATATATTCCAGAACTTCCTGAACATTGTGAACTTCTGCAGCGTATTGTGTTCCATCAATCTTGAAAGTTAAAAACTGATTACTCATTGTTTCTCCTTTGTATTATAGAAAAAACTATAACACGCGCTTTTGCACAGGGCAAGTAAAAATTATTCAGCTCATCTCTTCTTGCAGATAATCAGCCCGTGGTTGTTCATTCCGATTAAATGGCGGTCTTCGCAGTTCTTCAGATGAAAATCAAGCAGGTTCTCAAAATCTTCTTCAGTCATGCTTTCCATCTGCTTGGTCACAAGCGAAAACATTCCGTCTGTGCCTATGTTTTTCTCTATCTGAAAATTGCACAACTTCAGCTCGTTTTCTGTCATTTCCGGGTCTGAACAAAAGCTGATATCCATAAAATTGTCAAAGCCGAATTCTTTCGTGTATTCGTCTTTCTGCCATTCGTCGAGCATTTCCTTAGACGGAAATTTCGAAAATTTATAGAACGTTGAAACCGAAGCGTATCTGTTAAGATAAGAAATAAGCAGCGTTCCGTTAGGCTTGAGCAAGTCATAGCATTTCTTAAGGCTTGCAAGCCGCTCCTGTTTTTTCCGCAAATGATAATAAGGGCCAAGGCACAGCACCACGTCAAAGCTGCTGTCATATTTCTTGTCGATGTCAAGAATCGAAGTCTGCACGGCTTCTATGTTCGTGCTGTTTTTCTCTTGCTTTATCTGATTTATCTTTTCTATATGCTTGGGAACAATGTCAAAGGCAACTGCCTTGCTGCATTTATCAGCAATTTCAAAAGTATAGACACCTTCGCCCGCGCCGATGTCAGCAACAACATCGCCTTGCTTTATGCTTTCAAGAACATACTTTCTGGTTGTATAAAACTCCAGCCGCCGCGAATAATTTCTGTTCAGCCGATGCCCTTCGTCTATCGAATTATAATAGCTGATTACGTTCGCCATCTCTTCTCCTTTTTGCGCCAAACCCGAATTTCAGTTTTGGTTCTCTATGTTGAGGCTGAAGCTTGCGCCTACTCCACCGAGCTTTTCGGCTAGAATCGGGAGCAACGCTTTAAGTTGTGTATCAAGCTTCCAGGGCGGGTTTACTATAAGCATGCCAGAACCGTAAAGCCCATGCTCACTTTCTGGCTTAGAAACGCACAACTCTGCGCAGAGAACTTCTTGATTTGTGGAAAGGCAGGCTTCTTTTAGATGCACCGTCTTTTCATGGCGGCGCTCAACAAGCGGATACCACACCGCAATTGCAGAATTATGCCATGAACGGGCGGCAGCCTTTACAGCTTCTTCAACATCAGAATAGTCTTTGTCAATTTCATAGCTTGGGTCTAACAGCACAAAACCGCGAGAAGGCAGAGGAGCTTTTGGCGGCAGCATAGCCTTTAGCCCGGCAAAACCGTCTCTGTGATGCACATGAATATCGCCTACATCTTTTTTGCCGAGCGCACCCTTTTTAATAAGCTCAACATTTGCTTTAAGAACCTCAATCTCTGAAGAATGAAGTTCCATTAAAACAAGCTGGTCTTTCTGCCGCGCAAAATTGCACACAACAGCCGGAGAGCCGGGATAAAATCCTGATGAAGTTTTAAGAGCTTTGCAAAAATTAAGATATTCAGAAAATGTTTCTGCGGCTTCTTTGACGGCAGACTCATCTTTTGCAAGCAGTTCAGCATCTGCCGACTGTAAAATTGAAGCTGCATCTGTGTTTTCAAGCTTATTCAATAAAGCGCAGATTCCGTTTTCAGCCTCGCCGGTCTGAATTGCACGCTCATCGTCAAGCGAATACAAAGCCGCAGCAGCCTGTGCGTCAAAATAAACAAAAGGCTTGTCTTTGCGGCAATAAGCTTTTGTAATGAGCGCCAGAGTCAGATGCTTAAAAACATCGGCATGATTTCCGGCATGAAACGCGTGTCTATAGCTCAGCATTAAGGCTCAACCTCAATTGTCTGGAATTCCGCGCCGACATAATTGTTTTCAGAATCAAATTTCAAAGTAATAACTTCAAGGCACGGCGGCAAATTTCTTATTTCAAGCGAGCTGTTACCCACGCCGGTGCTTACGTAAAGAGTGTTGCCGTCTTTCTTATAGACACCCGAATAATATTTGCCTGTGCCTTCAGGAAAATAAACTGCCTTGCCAAAAAGCAGAACTTGTCCGCCGTGCGTATGGCCGCTCAACATTAAAATTGGAATCTCGCCGGACAGCAGCTGGTCAAAAAGAAGCGGGCAGTGTCCGAGCACTATATTTGCGGCAGCTTTATCAGGCACAAAGCCCTCAAATGAAGGGCTGCCGCCAAGCAGAGAATCAAGCCCGAAAAGCACAAGCTTTTTTCCATTGAAATCAAGCGTTTCGCCCTGATTTATCAAAAGCTTAAAGTCTGAGTTTTTCAGTGCTTGGTGATATTCATCAAAATGCTCTGGAACATGCGTCTTCGGCGAATATTCCCAGTTGCCGTTTATAACAAATTTAGGGCATGGAACATCAAGCTTTTTAAGATAATGCTCCATTATCTTGATGCTCTCAACTGAAACAGCCTGATCGCCTGTCATAAAAATCACGTCGGGGTTAAGCTGATTGATTGCTGAAACAAGCGCATCAAAAAGCGGCTTTTCCTTTGAAAAATGGCAGTCTGAAATCTGAACTGCCCTTATTTCATTAGAAGCAACTGCTTTTTGCTCAACTTCGCTGAAAGAAGCAAGGTTTTTAGAAATTGAAACGCAGCCTGCAAACAGAAAAGAAGAGATGATAACGGCTGCGCTCAAAAAATATTTGTTCTTCATAATAATTAAAGACCGATTTCGGCTTTTGCGCCGAGAAGATCTTTTTTAGCTGCATCAGCTGCTCTTAATGCAGACTGAACCACATCATCAAGTGTCAAAGCATTTTTTGCGCGCTTTTCTTCAAGGCTCGCGTCTTTTTTCCATGCACACAAAATGCCGCGGCTTGAATTCACTGTTCCGCCGGCTTCACCAAGCAGAGTTGCGGCAATTCTTGCTTGTCCGCCCTGTGCGCCATAACCTGGAATCAAGAAGAATACATCTGGATAAGCCTTTCTTAAAGCTTGCGCATTTGCTTCTTCTGTGCAGCCTACAACAGCACCAACCGGAGAGCAGCAGTCTTTGTCATAAAGCGGCTTCATCTCTAAAGCAATGCGGTTAAGCTCTGCACCAACGCGGTCAAGCAGAACGCCGCCGGAGCTCAAGTTCTGGTTTTCAAGATCCTGCATGCCTGGGTTAGAAGTGCGCAGGAGCACAAAAATGCCTTTGCCGCCTTTTTCAGGCGTGCACCATTCGGTGAACGGCTTGAGCGTGTCAAAGCCCATATATGGATTAACTGTAATTATGTCAGTCTCTAAATCGCCTGAGAAATGAGCGCGCGCATAGGCTTTTGCGGTATCGGCTATGTCACCGCGCTTTACGTCTGAAATGCACGGAATTTTATGTTCTTTAAGCAGTTTTAAGGTTTCAACATAAGTCTGCAAGCCGCTCAAGCCCATTGCCTCGTAATAGGCAATCTGCACTTTACAGCAGCCGGCTTTATCGCCAAGTTTTTCAATTATGCCGCGGTTATAGGCAAGAACTGCTTCTGCCGGGCTTTTATAAAGACCAAGAACTTCTGGCGGAAGATAAGACGGGTCGGTATCAAGCCCGACACAAAGCGGGCCGTTCTTTGCGCATGCTTCGCGCAATATTTGCATGTTGTGTTTCATACTTAAAAGTATAGCAATATTAAGGGGAAGGACAACCCCCTACACATTTGGCACTTGGAAGTGCCGGAACTTAATCAAGGGAGGACACCAGCTCAGAGTCCGAAGGCCGCTGGTTTCCTCCCTTGAACCCACCTTCTTTGGCCACGGCTTAGGGGCTTACTGCCCCTAAGAACCCCGAATTTACTACGAATGGAAGTTATGTACATTTACTGTCGGTTTTTGTGTAAGCAAAAAGCGACTCTTTTCGCCGATTGGTCTTTGTTTGTAGATTAAGCTGTTGCGAAAAGCAGCCCTAAGAACCCCCGTTCTTGCAATGGTAGTTTATCTTACTTCACTGTGTGGGTTTGTGATGATAGTTTAGATTTTGCAAATCCGAAAAGGCGGTCGGATTTAGGGTAAATATCAAATGATATTTGGTTGGACATAAAACTGTAGGTCAATTATCATTTGATATTTCGTTCAAAACGTGAAAAGGAAACAAATATCAAATGATATTTTACCCAAAACGCGAAAAGCGGGCAAAATTCATTTGATATTTAGCTAAACAGAAGATTTGCGGGTTTATTGTTTTGTGTATGTATCTGGCGTAGAAGAACCAGGTCTGGTAATTGTCAGTGTTGTTCCGCTTATAGCGTAAGCACCTAAATTTTCTTCAGTACCTGCGGTATATGGAATTGTTGCTCCACCCAATAAATTTGTTTCAACGTCTGCCTTAGTATTATATGTATTTGTCCCATTAACTCCGGCAAAACTATTAATTGTAACCTTAATATTTCCGTTATCCAATCTGAAAGTACCGGCAACAGTTATAGACTTTACAGGTGATGTACTGAGAACACTTGTATCTGAAAAAGTAGATCCATTAAATACAAGCGTTTCATTATCAGTAGTTTTTAACCAAGTTCCTTGCAGTGAGGCTGCTGTCTGGTTAGTTGTGGCTGGATTACTGCCAGATGAATCGGAACCGCCGCCTTTGCAAGATACAAAAAGCAGGCTTACAATAATGAGATAATAAAACAATTTTTTCATTTTTTTACTTTTCCTTTTTAATTAAATTCATTTTTGTTTTATTTTAGTTTTTTTTATTTTAGTTTTATATAAATCAATTTATAGTTTTTGAATCGAATTGTTCAATCAAAATTCTGTTAGTTTTACAGTTTTTTTACTGTCCGCACTATATCTTCTATAAACATTCCGCTATTATGCTGATTGAAAGTGGGGCTTTATGAGCAATTTGTTTATTCATTCAGTGGAAATTACAGGCAGTTTTTGGAAGAAATATCAGAAAATCGCGGTCGAGAACATTATTCCGTATCAGGAAAAAGCTATAAAAGACCAGATTGAAGGCATAGAGCCGAGCTATGCTGTTGAAAACTTTATAAATGCAGGAAAAAAGCTTGCAGGCAGAAAAGATTATGCTGATTTTTACGGCATGGTTTTTCAAGACAGCGACGTTGCCAAATGGATAGAAGCCGCCTCTTTTTCGCTTGCAAAACACTCTGACGAAAAACTCTCCGCAAGAATAGATGAACTTATTGAGCTTGTTGCCAAAGCACAAGAAAGCGACGGCTACCTAGACACTTATTTTACGTTAAAGCGCCCTGACCAGAAATGGAAAAACCTGCACGATGCGCACGAACTTTATTGCGCAGGGCATTTTATAGAAGCCGGCGTTGCACATTATGAAGTGACCGGAAAGACAAATCTCTTTGAGATTGTATGCAGACTTGCAGACTGCATTTACGAGTACTTTATAACACAAAAGCACAACGGCTACCCCGGCCATCCTGAAATTGAGCTTGCTTTGCTGAAACTTTTCCGCTCAACCGGAAATGCAAAATACGCAGAGCTTGCAAAGCATTTTATAGACGTGCGCGGCTTAGATCCTGATTTTTACCGCAAAGAAATGGAAGCCAGAAACTGGAACGTCTGGGGAAGCGAAAGCGTAAACCCGAGCTATCATCAGTGCCACCTGCCTGTAAGAAAGCAGACAACTGCAGAAGGTCACGCTGTAAGGGCAGGTTATCTTTTCACAGCAATGGCAGATTTGGCTTTTGAAACAAAAGACTCTGAATTATTTGCAGCCTGCAAAAATTTGTGGAAAAACATTACGACAAAGCGCATGTACGTAACAGGCGGAATCGGCTCGACAAACCAGGGCGAAGCTTTTACCGTTGACTATGACCTTCCGAATGATACGGCTTATTCTGAAACCTGCGCCGCTATAAGCCTGATGATGTTTGCCCGCCAGATGCTCAAAAACGAAAAACTAGGTGAGTACGGCGATATAATGGAACAGGCGCTTTATAATACGGTTCTTGCCGGAATGCAGCTTGACGGCAGACGCTTTTTCTATGTGAACCCGCTTGAAGCCGTTCCCGGTGTTTCGGGTGTTGCCGTAACACACCGCCATGACTTACCTGAACGGCCGGGCTGGTACGGCTGTGCATGCTGCCCGCCTAATGTTGCAAGAACAATCTGCGACATTTCTGATTATGCGTGGCAGACCGCAGGCGAAACGCTGTTCAATGTGCTTTTTATAGACAACAAGCTGAATCTGCCAGATTACGGGCTTAAAATCTCTGAAAAAACAGAATACCCGTATGACGGTAGAATAACTTTTGAGCTTGAGAAAACTGCTTCTGAAAAAAGCATTACAACGCTTGCCGTAAGGCTGCCGAAATGGGCAAAAAATGCTGAATGGAAAGCAGATTGCGGTGCGCAAATCAAAGACGGGTTTATTTACTTTGATTTAGGCAGAGAAGCGTTTGCAAAAAAGACTATTTCTATTGACCTGCATCTTGAACCACGAAAGATTTTCTGCAATTCTTCGGTTTATTCAAATTCGGGCAAAGTCTGCTTTGCTTTCGGGCCTTTAATCTATTGTGCAGAAGAAACAGACAACGGCAGCCTTTTTGATTTATTCGTTCTTCGCAAAAGCAGGCCGGAAATTCTTGCCTATACAGATGAACTGTGCGGAATAAGAAAAATGAAGGTTGCCGCCGTAAAAATTAAAGCCGGAACTGAAGAGCTTTATTTTGAGGCAGAGCCTGAAACTGAACAAACAGAAATGACGCTGATTCCTTATTACGCCTGGGCAAATAGGGGCTTAAATCAAATGCGTGTGTGGCTTCCGCAATATTAATAATCTCTGATAAAATTTAGAGTTCTATTAAAATTTTCATATTCGCTATACATAATTTTAATTATTCAATAATATGTAGCTGTTATTTTCATTATGAAAAGAATTTATTTTTGTTTCTCAATTTTAATAGTTTTTCTGTTTTTCTCTTGTGCCACTAAAGAAGTTCATATAAAAGATGAGTACGTTACAACAGAGTCAGGCGGACTTATCTCAAAAGCGCTTAAATTTGAAGGCGAATACGAAAACGAAAAATACATATTTTTAAGACTTTATAATGTTTATTATAGCGACGACTATCAGATAGCCAACCTTCTTAAAGCCGCTATAGCAGTTTTAGGTCCGGCACCGGATGGTCTTTATTACACACATGTAGCAATTTCACCTAAGCTGACAGATGACTTTATAGGCATGACTACCGGCGGGCAAAATAACGCAAAACACGAATCTGTTATGGAGCCTGAAAAAAACCGTTATCTTGCATCAAATGACAAATACAGGTCACAATGTACTGTTATCGCAATTCCATGTTCTGAAATTGATTATGAGAACTGTAAAAAATTAATTGAATATTCTTCTCTTCCAGATTCGCGCTTTTATTTTGGTGTTACTGACATTATAGGCTTGGTCGGTGTTAAAGCTGTTAACAAACATAAAGCAAAAAAAGTTCCGGCAGATTCTGTTCAGCATAATGATTCTGAACCAATCTTAAATGCTGAAGAAGCTTTTTCTTCGCATATTTACTGCTGCTCAGCTTTCTGTGCATATATTCTCATGACAGGAATTCAGCGCTATAAAGATTATGCTGAAGCGACGCACTTCTCGCCAAGAGGCGTAACTCCTGCTGATTTATATTCTATTCAGGGCGCACAGCGTCTTTTTAACTGCCATTATCTTGACTACAATCAGACTCTAAACGAGTTTATTGAAGCTTACCCGGAATTTGCAGAATATTTATAGCAGTAGCCCTGCAACCTTTTTTCTCAAAAAAGAGTCTAACTTTCGTGTGCGTTTAGGTTGATTCGTCAACTTCAGAACAATCAGCGCACACTGCCAATTTGGTCTTCGAGCAAATTGGTAATAGTCAGGCGAAACTTATTTATGGAGTTATAAATGTCACAGTTGACAAAAGAGATCATTAAAAATTCTAAGACTGAAATCAAAAACATTAAGAAAAATGCAAAAGAACAGATAAAAGCCGTAAAGCGGCAGACGCTGGAAACCCTGGCTTCTAAAGAAACAGCCTATGCAAAAAAACTTGAAATACAAAAGCAGAGAGATGCCGAGGCACTTATTCCAAAGCGGTACACTATCGGCGAAGAAATTTTCAATTCTGTAAGCCATGGAATCGGCGCGGGTCTTTCTATTGCAGCTCTTGTGCTTTTAATTGTAAGAGCGGCTGTTTTTGCCCCTCAAAATGAAAAAGCCTTTTACATCACAGGCTTCGCGCTTTTTGGTGCAATGCTGATTGTGCTTTATTTGATGAGCACGCTTTATCATGCACTTACACCGTATCATGTTAAGAAAATCTTCGGTGTTTTTGACCATTCTTCTATATATCTGCTTATTTCTGGAACTTATACGCCGTTTTGCCTTGGTGTGCTCCGTCAGCATAACGGCTGGTGGCTTTTCGGCATAATCTGGGGCTTAACGATTGTCGGCATCAGTCTTTACGCTATATTCGGCAGCAAAATGCGCCTGCTTTCAGCCATTACTTATGTGGTAATGGGCTGGCTTGTCTGCATTTACTGGAAGCCGCTTACAGCCAATGTTCCGCCAGCAACAGTGCACTTTCTTCTTGCAGGCGGCATTGTTTACACAGTCGGTGTAATTTTTTATGCGCTTAAAAAAATTAAATGGACTCACTGTATATGGCATTTGTTTGTACTTGCAGGTTCCATTCTCCACTTCTTTTCAGTTTTTTATTCGCTAAACTAGTTGTTATAGAGATCGCGTGCTTTTCGCAACAGCTTAATCTACAAATAAAGATTATTCGGCGAAAAGTGCCGCTTTTGCGAAGCAAAACCGGCAGATTGTGTACACGCTCCCGCCCGCCAGTTTAGGTTCTCGGCTAGAAAAAAAGCAGCCCTCATGCTATAGTCTGTCTATATGGAAGAAAAACCACAAAAGACAGCCATGGTCGCCATCGTGGGGCGGCCTTCAAGCGGCAAATCAACATTTTTGAACACAGCTTCCGGCGAGAAGGTCTCAATTGTTTCGCCGGTTCCACAGACAACAAGAAATGCTGTGCGCGGCATTGTAAACACCTCTTACGGACAGCTCGTTTTTATTGACACGCCGGGCTACCATAATTCTGATAAAAAACTCAACTTAAAGCTTAAGGCAATTGCCGAAGAACAGCTGGGCGATGCAGATTTAATCCTTTATTTGGTTGATTCAACGCGCACACCCGGCGAAGAAGAATCGCTTATTGCAGATTTAGTTTCTGCCTTCAAAGATAAAACCGTTATCGGCATCAACAAAATCGATCTGCCGGAATCAAAACCAAAAGCAGTCCGCGTCTTCCTTGAGCGCTTCTTTCCGGGTTTTCCACAAGAGCGGATTGTGGAAATTTCTGCAGAAAAAGACACAAACATCAATGATATTCTGCTTCAGCTTTACACCCTTGCACCAGAAGCAGAGCCGCTTTATCCGGAGGAATTTTACACCGATCAGGAAGTTGATTTCCGTATAGCAGAAATAATCCGCGAAAAAGCCATGAATTCCTTATTTGCAGAAATTCCGCATTCAATTTATGTTGAAATCTCAGACATGGAATGGAAGAAGCCGGGCAAAGAGCTTTGGGTGCGCGCCTTTCTTGTTGTCGAAAAAGAAAGCCAGAAAGGCATGGTCATCGGCAAAGGTGCGTCAATGATTAAGCACATAAGGGTCGAATCGATTAAGCAGATGCGGCGCATTTTTGACTACCGCGTTGACTTAGACCTGCAGGTTAAAGTCAACAAAAACTGGCGTCAGAAAGACTTTGTGCTGCAGAACTTGATTAAATAGCGGGTAAAAAAGTCAGTTGTCTTTTTTGTCCGCCGAATTATTCAAGATGGACACAATTGTTTGCGTTTGTTTTGAAGAATATAAACTTACAGGAAAACAAGCTTTATCTTTTCCAGTTTTTACTAGAATTGAAGGATACTTTCGATCGCGATGCAGTAATTTATCAATTTTATCTTGATAATAAAACCCGAATTTTGCTTCATGGTGAGCAGATAAATCAAAAGTCCATTTATTTTTTCCCCATACATAAACTGACATTTTTTTATCTTGCACTACAACTTTTTGCCCAAAAATTGGGAATAAAAAAATAAAACCTAACAAGAAAGCAAATAGAAATGTTAAGAATGCAAAAAGACTGAATTTAAAAAAACTGTGCAAATCTTTTATATTCTTTATCATTAAAACTGCATTTTGAATAAATGGAACAATTATACATAATAAAACTAAAAAAAATAGTGTTAAAAAGAGTATTGAACAAAATCCCAAAGGTCTGATTGTAGTTTTGTCTGCTTTCCTTTTCATTTTTCTCTCCAAAAATGCCCCAATGCGGGCGTGTCTTATATTAGTCTATCTTTTATTCTTCAGCTTTTACTTTTTGCAGCAGGTAGCGGCAGAAGAGGCAGTTGTCTTTTGTGCGGCCTTTGCCGGGGAATTTGTGCCCCTGCTTTTCAAGTTTTTTTGCCTCTTTTAGCAGACCAGTCTTATACACAATGCCAAGAAAGCCGCTTTTGCATGAAACTTGCGCATTTTCTGCAATCTGTTCATAACTCATTGTGTTTATGTTGCCCAAAATAAGGGCGCGGCATTCATTTGCGTAGCCGCAGCATGCAGCCACATTTCCGTCTGCATGCACATAATAGACATGCCCCGGACCAGCACAATAATCTTCGGTAAACCAATCGTCTGACTGCCAGGCGGATTCGTCTTCGGGGTTTTCTGCGATAAAGTCTATTGTCTCAACAGAAATTGCATCAAAATCAAGCCCGTCATTCATAAAGGTTTCAAGCTTGTCTTTATAAACCAGCGCATACGGA
>CAMJMF010000038.1 GCA_946406925.1 uncultured Spirochaetales bacterium
GTTTTGCAGTCCTTCAGGAACAGACGCAACAGATGCTGCATTAAAATTGTGCAAAACAGCTACAGGCCGCACTTCAATAATCGCATTTTCAGGCGGTTATCATGGAATGGGCCACGGGGCTTTAGCCTGCACAGGAAACTTAAACGCAAAAACAAAAGTTAACGGGTTAATGCCTGAAGTGCATTTTTTCCCGTATCCATATTCATACCGCTGTCCGTTCGGTTTAGGCGGAGACGCAGGTGTTGATGCCGCATGCGCTTTTTTTGAGCGTACGCTGAAAGACCCTGAATCTGGCATTACAAAACCGGCTGCGGTAATAATTGAACCTATCCAGGGAGAAGGCGGAGTTATTCCGGCTCCTGTAAAATTCCTGCAGACAATACGCCGCGTTACTAAAGAGCTTGATATCCCTCTTATTGTTGATGAAATTCAATGCGGCATCGGCAGAAGTGGCAGATTCTTTGCATTTGAATACGCTGACATTGTACCGGACGTAATTCTCTCTTCAAAAGCTATCGGCGGAACACAGCCGATGTCTGTGGTTATCTACAACAAGAAACTTGACAAATGGACTCAGGGCGCTCATGCGGGCACTTTTAGAGGCAACCAGCTTGCAATGAAAGCCGGAACTGTTGTTATGAACAGGGTCTCTAAACCTGAATTTCTTGAAGCCGTTGTAAAAAAAGGCAGCTACATTGAGCAGCGCCTTACCGAATTGAAAGCCAAAGTTTCAATTATCGGCGATATACGCGGAAAAGGCCTTATGCGCGGCACAGAATTCGTTAATCCGAAAGGCACACCGGATATGCTCGGCTCTCTGCCTGCAAGCGGTGACATTGCCGCAGAAGTTCAGCACAGATGCTTTGAGAACAAGCTCATCGTTGAAAAAGGCGGCCGCAACGGCTCTGTAATGAGATGTCTCTGCGCCCTTAACATAAGCGATGAAGACTTGAAAAAAGCAATGGACATTTTTGAAGAAGCAGTTATCGCTGTAAATAAAAAATACGGAAAGTAATTCATCGTGGAAAAGCTTCCTCTTTTTTTAACAGACAAGCCTGAATCAAAAGAAGCTTACCGCCGCATCATAGAGCAGACTGCCGATGCGGTGGCAGCATCTTTTTCTGACAGCACTGCCTATTCAGGCCCTACTCCGCAAGAATTAAAAGAGCTTATCAAAGTTGATGCCATTCTGCCCGAAAAGGGTTTGGGCTGGCAGTCTGTGCTTGAGCGCCTTAAAAAGCAGATTCTGCCTAATTTTTTGCGCACTCCGTCAACAGATTATATGGCTCACCTTCACAGCCCGGCAACAATAGAAAGCATTGCTTCTGAGCTGGTACTTTCAACATTTAACCAGTCCATGGACTCCTGGGACCAGTCACCTGTTGCAACTGAAATTGAGGTTGAAGTCATCAAAATGCTTTGCAGCCTTTACGGCTTTAGCGCAGACAAAGGCGCGGACGGTGTTTTCACTTCTGGAGGAAGCCAGTCTAACCAGACTGCCATTATTCTTGCCAGAGACTGGTTCTGTAACACAAAACTTCACTACGACATAAAAAAGCACGGACTTCCTGAAAATTTTAGGAAACTCCGCATGTACACTTCTGAGATTTCGCATTTTTCAATGGAAAAGAGCGCACATATTCTTGGGCTTGGCTACGAAAGCGTTGTAAAAGTGCCTGTAGACAGCCGCAAGCGCATGGATACAGCAAAACTTGCAGCTTTAATCGAAGAAGACGTAAAAAGCGGTAATATTCCGTTTCTTGTTGTTGCCACAATAGGCACAACAGATTTCGGCTCAATAGACCAAGTTTCAGAAATTGCGCCTTTATGCCAGAAATACGGAATGTGGCTGCATGCCGACGCTGCTTATGGTTCTGGCGTAATTCTCTCGCAAAAATACAAAGAAAGAATAGCCGGTCTTGAAAAGTGCAACTCAATCACTGTTGATTTTCACAAAATGTTCCTGCTGCCAATCAGCTCAAGCGCCGTTCTCGTTAAAGACGGGAAAACCTTTGACGCTCTGACAATTCACGCTGATTACCTGAACCGTACCGAAGACGAAGAAGACGGCTACACAAACCTTGTGGACAAATCGCTTCAAACTACCAGAAGATTTGACGCGCTTAAAGTCTGGGTTGCCTTTCAGACACGCGGAAAAGAAGGCTGGAGCGAGATAATCTCAACAAGCATGGAAAATGCGGCATATTTGTATGAAAAACTTGTAAACGACAAAGATTTTGCTGTTGTTACAAAGCCAGAGATAAGCTCCGTAGTTTTCAGATTAACAGGCGGAGATGAAATAAATAAAAAAGTGCGGAGAAAACTTATTCACGAACATGGTGTCGTTATCGGGCAGACTGTAAGCGACGGCTTTGTCTGTCTTAAATTTACACTTTTGAATCCGCTTATTACCCATACTAAGCTTGATTCTCTTGTTGAACTTATTAGGAAATTGGGAAAAACCGATGTTTAACCGTGAGAAACCAGCCGCAGCATTATTATTAGATTTATTACGAGAAAGAAAACTTCATATTTCTACAGCTGAATCTTGTACCGGGGGCATGATTGCGACAAGCCTCACAGCAATTCCGGGTTCTTCTGACGTTGTGAACGGTGGTGTTGTAAGCTACACCAACGAAGTTAAGCATAATGTGCTCGGCGTAAAAACCGAAACACTCGAAAAGTTTTCTGCTGTCAGCGAGGAATGCACAAAAGAAATGGCAGAAGGTGTCGCAAAGCTTCTGCATTCTGAAATTTCAGTTTCTGTCAGCGGTTATGCAGGCCCGGCAGGCGGAACAGACGCGCAGCCTGTAGGCACTGTATGCTTCGGCTTTTACGTTCAGGGTCAGCTGAGCAGCGCCACTAAGCATTTTATCGGCGACCGCGCAAATATCCGCCGCGAAGCCACCCTTTTTGCAATAACCACCATGCTCGAAAAGATGTAAGCAGAGAGCAAACCCAATTAGTTAGTACAGTCAAGATTTCAGCTTTTTCTTATCTGAATGTGATTCTGAAGATGCAGCATTTGTCGCCGCTTAAGATAGTCTTTTTGGTTTCTACGCTGACATTTCCCTTGCCGAGCAATGATTCCCATACATATAGAAGGCCCTGTCTAGAACATTCGCACTGAAGAGGTGTGTCAATATAATTTTGGTTTACAAGCTCGCAAAGACAATGCGGATACATTACATCATAGCATTTGTCTGAGGGCAGCCCGTCTTCTTCAACAGGCTCATAGATAACATCTGGAGAAAGTGATTCAAGAACTATGCGGATACAGGCTGCAATATCGCCTTTAGCTTCAGTCCAGGCATTTTTATAAACCTGCATTATGAATGAATCGGCGCAAGCCTTTCCGCAGTGCTGCATAAGTTTCTGGCGTTCAGGAGATACCAATACATTAAGGTAATTTGAAAAACCTTTGAACCAAGACAAAAAAAACGGATTTTGCTCTGACACAGAATATCCCCCTTTAGATATATTAGCCATAGTACACTGTAAACGGCATTTCTTCAATAAAAACAATGTAACAAATTAAGCATGAATTCTGCACGAATCAGTTTTCGTCTTTGGTCTTAAGAACGGCAAGAAATGCACTTTGCGGAAGCTCAACTTCACCAATCATCTTCATGCGCTTTTTGCCTTCTTTCTGCTTTTCGAGCAATTTGCGTTTTCGGGTAACGTCACCGCCGTAACATTTTGCAAGAACGTCTTTGCGCACAGGGTTTACAGTCTCGCGCGCAATAATCTGGCTGCCGATTGCACCCTGAATTGCAATTTTGAACTGATGGCGGCTTATCTCTTCTTTGAGCATTTCGCACACATGGCGCGCCCTGTCATATGCATTTCCTTTAAACGAAAGCTGCGAAAGCGCATCAACAGGTTTGCCGTTCAATAGAATATCAATCTTTACAAGCTCAGTAGGTCTGTAACCGATAATGTCATAATCAAAAGAAGCATAGCCGCGGCTATAGCTCTTCAGGCGGTCATAGAAATCGAACAAAACCTCGGCAAGCGGCATCTCATAAGTCAGCTCAACACGCTTTGTATCAAGATACTGCATGTTTGTCTGTGTGCCGCGTTTTTCAGTGCACAAGGCAATTATGCTGCCAAGATATGTTGAAGGTGAAATAATCGAAGCTTTGATAAACGGCTCTTTTGATTCAACAATGCGGTTCTGCTCAGGATAATCGGCAGGATTATCAACAAAGATTTCCTCGCCACTTGAAAGTGTTACGCTGTAACGTACAGAAGGTGCTGTAAAAATTACCGACTGATTGAAATCGCGCTCAAGACGTTCCTGTACAACTTCAAGATGAAGAAGTCCCAAAAAGCCGCATCTAAAGCCGTGCCCCAAAGCAATTGATGAATCTTTCTCATAAATCAAGCTAGCGTCATTAAGCTTGAGTTTTTCCATGCTGTCGCGGAGTTCGTCGTAATCGTTTGTGTCCATCGGATAGATAGACGAGAAAACTACAGGCTTTACTTCTTTGAAGCCGTCAAGCGGTTTTTCTGCAGGGTCATCAGCCAAAGTTACTGTATCGCCGACACGTACATCTGAAACAGTTTTTATGCCTGCAATAAAATAACCGACGCCGCCTTCGCTGACTTCGCCGGTCGGGTCAAGCTTTATCTTGAAAATGCCGCATTCTTCAATTTTGTACTCTGAACCGCTGCTCATAAAACGGATTGTCTGACCTGTCTTAATTGAACCGCCGAATATGCGTACATGAACAACAACACCGCGGTAAGGGTCGTAGTGGCAGTCAAAAATCAATGCGCGGGTTTTTCCGCTTTCGTCATGTGTAGGTGCAGGAATACGGTTTACAATCGCCTCAAAAAGCTCGTCTACGCCTGTTCCCTGCTTTGCTGAAACAAGCACAGCTGTTTCCGGGTCTAAGCCCAAATCGTGCTCAATCTGCTGCTTTACAGACGGAATATCAGCTGACGGTAGGTCTATCTTGTTAATTACAGGCACAATCTCAAGGTCATGCTCCAATGCAAGGTACATATTTGACAAAGTCTGTGATTCAATGCCCTGCGCCGCGTCAATCAGCAGAAGAGCGCCTTCACAAGAAGCAATAGCACGCGAAACTTCGTAAGAAAAGTCTACATGTCCCGGTGTATCAACAAAGTTAAGCTCATAAGTTTTTCCGTCTTTTGCAGTATACGGAATTGTAACAGCCTGGCTTTTTATAGTAATACCGCGCTCGCGTTCAATATCCATTGAATCAAGAATCTGATTCTGAAACTGGCGGTCATCAATAATTTTTGCTTTTTGAATAAGACGGTCGGCAAGCGTAGACTTGCCGTGGTCGATATGTGCAACAATACAGAAATTGCGAATAAGAGATAAATCCATTTCTATATGATATTAAAAATAAGAAGGACTGTCTAGCGCAGTTGCGATTCCTATAAATATATCGATATAGCCGCTCTTGCGCCTTTTTGCATATATTTCTGCCATTGCATAATTTTCTTCTTTGAAAACTTTGAACTTTGTTATCTGAATTTTATCACCGCTTGAAAAACCGTTCTCTTCTGCTGTGCTGTTTGGAACTACACGCTCAACATAATAGTTTTTCTTGTTAAGTGTTTCACCGGCAGTTCTAAGCTGCATACCAAAAAGCGGCAGAAAGTAGTTTTCAATTGTATCGCGCTGATAAACTTCATTAGAAGGCATTTCAGGGCGCGGCTGTGTATAAACAACGTGTCTTACAAGGTTTCCATTCTTATCAACACAGTCAATCGCAATAAGCGAATCAGGAATTTTGTACAAAAGCTCGTTCTGATATTCGTCAAGCGTCTTAATCCGTTTGCCGTCAAGAGCTACAATAATTTCTCCGGCTTTTACGCCTGCACGCGCAGCAGGGCTGCCCGGCATAAGATAAAGCACTTCAAGACCTACGTCCTGATAATAATCATTTTTTCTGGTTTTGCCGAACGCACCAATCCAGCAATGAGCAACTTTTCCGCCTGCATAAAGGCGCGGCATAATTGTTCTAAGAAATTCTACAGGAATTGCGAAGTTCAGCCCTTCATAGTCCAGCATACCGGCAAAAACAATGCCCTGCACTGTTCCGTCCGGCGCAATCAAAGGGCCGCCTGAGTTGCCCGAGTTGATTGCGGCATCAATCTGAAGAACATTTGTGGTTGCAAGCAGAGGGCGCCCTGTCGCAGAAATAATACCCGAAGTCAGCGTTTTATCAAGCCCTATCGGCGAACCGATTGCATAGATTTTGTCACCAACCTCTAAGTCTTGTGACGAACCTAATGAAAAAACATAAGGCGGCGTTATTTCAGTCTTTATAAGCGCAAGGTCAAGCATTTTGTCATAGCCGATAACCTTAGCCGGAATGCGCTGCTCGGGATCATCAGCAAGAGTAACATAAAGCCTTGAATAGCCTTCGTATTCAGGGTTAACCATACTTTCAATAACATGGTGATTGGTTACAATGTAGCCGCGGGAATCTATAAAAAAGCCCGAGCCGAGCACTTTGTTTGCATAACCTGCGCCGCCTTCAATCTTAAAGCCCAAATCAACCCATACGGTGACTGTACCCCTGATAAACTGAGATAATTTAGTTACTGTATGTGTTTTTTTCTCATCAAGAGCGGTTGCGGCAATTAATTCGTCTTCGATTTTTTGAACAGACCAGGGAAGTTCTTTTGCTTTTTCTATAGAACAAGCTGTCAATGAATTGTAAAGACGCATGGCTGAAACCCAGTCTTTATCTTCAACAGCCTTTGAAAAAGCCTTTAACGCCGTATTCTGTGCATCTCTGTAAACAGCAGTTACTTCGGCATCTTCAGGCCATGTTCCATTTAAAAGATAAGCAAGCCATAAAGAAACCACAGGCTTGGCAGCCATCTGCTTTTTTATATTTTCAATATCACGTGCTTTTTTACTTGCGTCCTGATAAGGAACAGGCTGTACTTTTACCGGCTTTGTTTTATTCTTTTCTGATGAACCAGAAGCAAAGATATTTGCAAAAACAAGAATAAAAGAGCAGGTAAAAATACAAAGTTTAAATTTATTTAGTGTCAACTTTCTCGGCATCAAATATTTCCCCAAAATAGTAATCTCCGATATGAACGACAAGCAGTCTCTTACCATCGATAATATCTAGAATAGAAACACCTTGAGCCGGTGAAAGGTTAAAATAATTCATTATTTGTTGAGAAATTTCATATTGTTGAGTCTGTTCAATCCAATAAAGATTTGTAAAGAACTCGTCCTGGAATATAGGCTGCATGCCCAACGGCGAAACAATTGACACAGGGCGACCGTTTTTGTTCATTATAGTAATTTCTTCTTTAGAAACCGGATGAATGAACTGGTCAATCTGGCTGTCGCCCTTAATTATTGAGCGGATATCCCAAAGTCCGTCTGGTTCAGGGTCAATATCCCAGGAAATAATTTTCTCGCCGTTGCCTAAGAATTCTATAAATGAATCAGAGCGTCCGTCTTTATTGCTGTCGTGAATCATTTTTACGCAGTATGTACCTGCAAGCATATCCTTTGAACCGAAAAGATCCTCGCAGAGCTTCTGTTGCTCAAAGGTGCTGATAAATCTGCCTACTTTAGAAACACTGAAATCATAGACTTCTGTAAGCTCATAGAAACCGTCGTCGTCAATGTCTACAGAACGGAACTGAAGTTTTCCGTTTTCAAAGAAACCGTAAGCATACGGAACATCGTTCTGGTAATAAACAGCTGTCTGCGGAACACCGTCTAAGAGTGAGAAACGGACGCTGCCGTTAATTCTTTCGGAAGAGGCTCTCTGCATGCTGCTTGCAAATGCAAGAATAACGTTTTCCGGCGGCAGGCTGACCTTGCCTTTCGGATTTGGAATAAAGAATTTGATTCCAAGATTTTCAAACGGAGCAAGAACAATATTGAGAGGCGTCCACATTGCAGTATCTGCGGTGAGCTCGTAAACAATGCCGCTTTTTGAGTCTGTCATGCGGCTCAATGACGGATAAATTCCATAATCAAGAGTTATTTCTTTTTCAGGCAGAGTTAAACTGAAAGGCACACCAAAATCGCAGAAAGCCTGCCAGCTTGAGAGTCCGTCCTGATTTTCGTCATATCTGATAAAAGAGGCACGTCCGCGCTTGTATTCAGCTGACAAATCGGCAATGCCGTCATGGTTTGTGTCAAAGATAAGCACGCCGGCAAAAGCGCCCAGCCATTCTTTAACTTTGGTTTTTACTTCCGGTGTCTTTAAAAGAGATACAAACTCTCTAAGATGCTCATACATCAGGCCTTTTTCTGCAAAACCAACCATATATTCAAAAGCTGTGTTTTCTGAAATTATATCGTATCTGAGTGATAAAACTGTATGAAGTTCATCTGATAAGCCCTGTGCGGCATATGCCTTTAAAAGGCGGATACGCTCTTCATCAGAAGCCGAATAATGTGCAGCCTGTACCAAAATTTCAGGATAATCGCCTGACCAAAGAGTATGTGTCTTTAAAAGAGAAGCTGCATAAGCTGCAACTTCGCGGCTGCCTGTATTGTTACGCTCGCGCTGCAAAAACAAAAGCTGAAAACGTCCGTCATCAGGGTAAAGGGTTTTTGCGTTGCGCACAATTCTTCTGGCAGGTGCAAGATTGCCTGAGCGGTAATAGTCTTTTGCTCTTACAAAATCTGCGTCATTAGACATAAGCTTAGGCTCGCTGTCAAGAACAGCCAGAGATTTGCGCCATTCACATGTGTCAGAGAGCAAGTCTGCGTATAAAAGTCTTGCGGCGTCTGTGCTGTCCTGAATCCATTCGCGGCTGCTTAAAGACTGTTCTACATACGAGATAATTTCAACTTTCGGTCTATTCAATTCAACAGCGGCTTCGGCACGCAGCAGCCATAAATCCGGGATATGTGCGTCATAAGCTACACCGAGCGATGATTTTTCGTAAACATCAACCCAATGGCCCTGCTCTTTTGCAGCTTTGCTCTGTTCAAGGCAGACAAGGGCTGTGCGGCGGTTTGCTGATTCTGATTTTGGTTCTGCACTGGAACCGGCTTGTCTGCCTGATTGAGCAGAAAGCGGCACAACAGCAAATAAAATAAAAAGACTAATTACTGTTATAAATATTTTGTGTAGTTTTACCGTCATGATTCATCCTCCACTGTCTTTAGAAGCCCTGCAGTAAACCGCAGTCATAGTCTTCTAAAACCTGAACAAAACTATCTCTTTTATTTCTCGGTCTTTTTTTCTTCAGATGTTTCTTCTTCTTGAGAGAAAAGCAAATTTTTCTGAAGATCTTTTTCAGTTTCTTTTGGTTTTGCTTTTGAGCGTCCTTGTGTCTTTCGGCGCTGCTTTCTTTCTTTCATAGACTTATCAAGAATAAAGCCTGTTTCTGCAATTGAATCCGGGCGTTCACGAACCGGCTCAACTCTAAGCAAAGCTCTGATTTCTGCATCGCTTAAAGTTTCATATTCAAGCAGAGCAGCGCTCAAAGTATCAAGCTCGTTCCTATGAATTGAAAGAAGTTCTACTGCCCGTTTTTTTGCCTCGTTAAGCAGATGGCTTACAGCTTCATCAATTTTCTTTGCTGTTTCTTCTGAATAATCTTTATGGCGGGCTATTTCTTTTCCCATAAAAATAGGTTCATCTTCCTGACCATAGCTTACAGCACCAATTTCATCAGACATGCCCCACTCGCAGACCATTCTGTGTGCAAGATTTGTAGCTTGTCTTATATCGTTCTGGGTGCCTGTTGTTGTGTCACCGTAAACAATGCTTTCAGCTGCATAACCGCCGAACATAATCACAAGCTCGTCAAGCAGGGCTCTCTTTGTCTGAGAATGAACATCTTCATCAGGAAGCCCGATTGTAAGCCCCAGCGCCCTTCCACGCGGAATTATGGTCACTTTATGGAGAGGTGTAACATATTCAAGGTAATAATACGGCAATGCGTGTCCTGCTTCATGGCAGGCTGTCATTGCACGCTCTTTTTGCGGCAGAATCATTGATTTGCGCGCAGTGCCCATCAAAATCTTGTCGCGGGCTTCCTCAAAGTCTTCGTTGTCTACATGAGATTTTGATTTTCTTGCGGCAAAAAGCGCAGCCTCGTTTACAATATTTGCAAGATCTGCGCCGCTCATTCCAGGAGTAGCACGTGCAAATTTGCGCAAATCTACATCGTCGTTAAGCTGAATCTTCTTTGTATGAACTGCAAGAATGGCTTCTCTTTCTTTAATATCAGGCAGTGTAACAGCTATCTGGCGGTCAAAACGGCCGGGGCGCAGAAGTGCCGGATCAAGCACATCAGGGCGGTTTGTCGCCGCAAGCACGATGATTCCATCTTTACCCTCAAAACCGTCCATTTCAACAAGAAGCTGGTTCAATGTCTGCTCGCGCTCGTCATGGCCGCCGCCAAAGCCCGCACCGCGTGCACGGCCTACAGCATCAATTTCATCTATAAAGATTATACAAGGCGACGAGCGTCTGCCCTGCTCAAACAAATCGCGGACGCGGCTTGCACCAACGCCGACAAACATTTCTACAAAGTCACTACCGGAAATGTGCAAAAAATTTACACCTGCCTCGCCTGCTACAGCACGCGCCAGCAGCGTTTTACCTGTTCCAGGGTTTCCTACAAGCAGAACACCTGTAGGTATTTTTGCGCCCATTGAAATAAATTTCAGCGGAGATTTCAAGAAATCAACTATTTCGCTAAGCTCGCGTTTTGCTTCTTCCTGTCCGGCAACATCAGAAAACATTATCTTCTTAGAGCCGTCATAATGTCTTGCGCGGCTTTTGCCAAACTGCATGCTGCGGGAATTCTGCATTGTACTCTGGCGGAATAAAAACCACACCATCATAAACATAAACACAAGCGGAAGCAGTTCCAGAATATATGACAATATGGATTTTTCCTGATGTTTTCCGCTTATAACAACATTATGAACTTTCAGCAGGGGCATTAATTCTGCATCAGAATATGGAATAAAAGTTGAGAAATTTCCGTATAAATTAGATGATTTTGCATACGTGCCAAAAACATACTGGTTATCAATTATTACTACAGCTTCAACCTGATTTTTTTTGACAGCGTTAAGAAAATCTGAATATGAAAGGCTTACAATTTTTGGCTTCTGCATAAATCCGAATACAAGAAAACAGATAACCGCAAGAACCATAATAAAGCACAAAAGTGGACCTATAAAACTAGAAAATAACGGTTTTTTTTTATCAGGGCTTGATTCGCTCATAATTTCCTCATAGAAATGTATACACCGTTTTTAGAATCTTGTTGAGGTACCAGCCAGTCTTTATAGCCGCACCAAGATGCTATAACAGCACAAACAGTGTTCTGCGCTTCGACAATAGGAATCTCATCTCTTAACTGTTCAGGAACTTTCCAATCTGAAAATATCCGCGAAACTTTTTTTAAAGAGCCGTCTGCGCTTCTTATTTTATCGGCAGATTGTCTGTTTCTAATCACTAATGGAAAGGCAAAAGGCCCGAATGAGGTGTCATTTTTTTCTTTTTGAACAACAATTTCAAGATTTTTATGCAGTGTGTAGCTTCCGCATTTGTCTATAAGCATAAAAAAGCCGTTGAATAAGTCTGCATTCTGCGCCAGTATTTTGCGCGAAACATTCTGGCAGAACTTTTCAGATTCAGGCTCATAAGAAACCACAAGACTTTTTTTGCACACCGTCACAGAAACGCCGTAAGAGTCCATTGCAAGCGTAAGGGCGCATTTTTTTACAGCCTGATACGGGATTCTCTGCCGCACACCGGTCTGCACAAAGGCTTTGTACAAAATCTGAATTCTTGTGCCTGCATCAAAGCTTAAAAAGTGCTCAAGCGGTATTTCTGCTTTGTTGCTGCTTATTGCTGTTACGGCAGCAGCTTCAACATCAGCTTTTACAGAATCTGCCAAATCCTGAAGCTTCTCTGCGCCGTGCAGAACGCCAGTCTGCCAGCCCTCAAAATGCTCATTCAAAAACGGAATAAGACAGTTGCGAATTTTATTGCGGTAATAAACCGTCTCGTTATTGGTTGCATCAATTCTATATGGAATTCTGCCTGCCTTAGCAAATTCCAAAATTTCTTCGCGGGACACCGTAAGCAGCGGCCTTATAAAGATGTCCCGCTCAAATTGAATGCCTGTGCTGCTTAAAGGCGAAGAACCCTGCAAAAAACGCTGAATCAGCGTTTCAAGCTGGTCGTTTTTGTTGTGTGCTGTACAGAAAATATTCAGATTGTACTTTCGGGCAAATTCTTCAAATGCCTTGTAGCGCAAAAAGCGGGCTGCTTCTTCCTGCCCTTTTCCGCGCTCTTTTGCGGTTTCATCGATTAAGCCTTCGTCAAAAGTCCGCTTCTCTGCGCAAATCTTTAGCGCCGGGTTGAGCTTTTTCTGGTTTTCTACCCAGTCAATTACAAAATCTGAATCCTGTGCGCTGACTCCGCCCTTTCTGATGTTGTGGTCTATAGTCAGAACAAAAATGGAAAAATCCTGCATTTTCTCTGAGCTGCAAAGGCTGCAGAGAAGCGCCAGCAGTACCATAGAATCCGGGCCACCGGAAACGCCGATTCCCACCCGCATTTTGCAGGAAGACCATTTTTCAATTAAGCTTCGTTTTAATTCTTCTATTATCTCAGATTTCATTAAAGGCCCGGCTTACAACTCCGCCACATGAACAAAAAAAAAGATATTCCAAAAACTTCCGTTAATGGAATATCCTCTTCAATCTAACCAAAGCTGATAATTAATTCCTCAGTTATTTGATGCTGCGAACCTGTGCGATAACAGCATCGCCGTCAGAAAGAACTTTTACGCCGTTTGGTAATTTGATGTCTTTTACAGCCATTGAAGCACCAAGTTTCAATTCTGAAACATCTACAACAAGGCGGACAGGCAAATCTTTTGGAAGACATTCAATTTCAATTTCTTTTACGCCAGCTTCAAAGAAACCACCTTCACGAACACCAACAGGGCTTCCAGAAACCTGTACACGAATATTTCTCTTAAGTTTCTTAGATTCGTCAATTACATGAAAATCTACATGAAGGTTTTTGTCTGTTTTGATGTCATATTCAGTGTCTTTAATAAAAGCCAAAGACTTTTTACCATTAACATCAAGATTGATTAATGTAGTTGGAGTTGCAACTTTCCAGATTTTTGTGAATTCTACTTCATCAACATCGAGCATTGTTGCTTCGCCCTTTGAGTTATACATAACAGCAGGCAAACGACCTGCGTTGCGAAGTCTTTTTGCAACAGTCTTTCCAGAATCTTTGCGCTCTTTTGCAACCAAAACTAAACTATCCATTTCAGGAACTCCTTATTCTCCAGCATCTCTGCACAATTTTTTACACAGGAACTAAATCACATTCCTTATATTCACTGGGATGGCAGGATTCGAACCTGCGGAATGACGGCACCAAAAGCCGTTGTCTTACCACTTGACGACATCCCAATTCCGCATCTGCAAACCAGACACTATGATATTCTTTCCGGATACCCCGGTCAGATCCAATTTAAAAAGAGGCATTACTCGTCTTCATATGCAACGCTTTCTTCGAAGTTTCCCTTTGCATATTCATCAAGAATTTTATCTTGCAGCTCGTTTCTAAACTCAGGGCTGATAGGATGTGCAACATCCTTATAATCGCCTGTTCTTGTTTTTCTGCTCGGCATCGCAATGAATAATCCAGTTTTACCTTCAATAACTTTGACGTTATGAACGACAAAACAATCATCAAAAGTTACGGTCACGTAAGCTTTGAGTTTTCCCTCAGAAGCAACTTTTCTGATACGGATTTCGGTGATTTGCATTTGATTGCTCCTTATATAACATTATCTGAACAATTCGTGCTAAAATGCATCACATAAATAGCAACGCTTAAAACACGAAGCAAGCCTGTTATATGCGTCTTGAGCTTTCTGTTTAGCCTCAAAGACCCCGAACACAGTTGAACCAGATCCTGTCATATCTGCAAAATCTGCCCCAACATCTGTAATCGCAGCCAAAGCTTCATGAATTTCAGGATACTTGCTGATTAACGGCTGCGTAAAGCTGTTTGAAAAAACCCATTTATCAGCAGGTCTTTTATAAATCCCTTCCAATTCATCAAGTGAAGGCCACACCACTTTTGAAACTGTATTATTCATATTCCACTCATCAACAAGGCCATAAGCCTCTTTTGTTGAGCTATGAACATCCGGACAAATAACAACAAAATATAGATCTCTTCGACCTTCAATCGGCCGAACAATTTCACCACGACCACTTACAATTGCGCAGTCTCCATACAAAAAGAACGGAACATCACTGCCAATTTTTTCAGCAATTTCCACAAGAACTTTCTGAGAAATATTTGCCGAAAATAATGAATTAAGTGCCCGCAGCAAAGCAGCTGCATCAGAAGACCCACCACCCATTCCTGCGCCACTAGGAATGTGCTTAACCAGATCAACTGCAATACCTTCCCGTATTTCTGCAACTTCTGCAAAAAGCGAATAAGCTTTTTGTACAGTGTTTTCAGCAGGCAGCTCCATTCCATGAACTTGAAGCGAACAGCCGGCCGACGCGGAACGTGTTACAGTCAGTTCGTCACATAAACGAATCTTCTGAAATATGCTCTCAATGTTATGAAAACCATCAGCCCTTTTAGGGAGAACCCTCAAAGTCAAATTGAGCTTTGCCGGTGCAAGTTCATAAACATTAGATAACATATCTTCGCTATTATACTAAAAAGTTTAAGTTTGTCAAATGCTTATACCTAGAATAATAGCTTTTTTTTGTAAAACCGAACGCGATTCAACCTGTTTTGGCACGCTATGTTTCTGCCTCTCTGCTTAAAAGTTCTATATAAAACGAAAAACGATTCACTTTCATAAATAATGCAAAAAATGTATAAAAACCGTAAAAAAACGCAAAATTTTGTGTAGAAATAGTTGACATAAAGCAATGCCTTAAACTATGTTTTTTATATGAAGACTAACCAAAGGAAGTGGTCAAATGCTCAGTGAAAGCGAATTATTGGATGATACATTAGAGGCTGATTACCTGTTTATGGACGCCTATGATGATGACGAAGATTTTGATGATGAAGATGATGAATCATTAGACGATTTCGACGACGATGATTTTGCTGATGAGGATTATGACGATGAAGATTTTGACGATGATTTAGACGGCTTCGACGAAGAAGATGACGACTTCTTTGACGAAGAAGATGATTTCGATGAATATGACGACTTTAACTAAAAGGCGTTTTTAATTCAGTCAAAAAAGTTATTTTTTTATCAGTGGAAACGGCAGCAAATTAAGCTGCCGTTCTTATTTTTAAAGCAAAAAAAAGACTGCCTGAATCAGACAGTCTTATAAAAAGACAATTTCCGCTTAGCGGAGAACCTCTCCGCCATGCCACAACTTTTCAAGATCATAGAATTCGCGTGCTTCTTTTGACATAAGATGAACTACAATCGGCCCGATATCAATCAAGTTCCAGTCATCTCCGTCCGGAGTTTTTCTATGCGGCACATGAATCTCAAGCACATCATCTGCCTTAACATAGTCTTTGACATATTTATAAAGACCTTTCCAATGTGTAGAACTGTTTATCGTAACAATTATAAAATAATCAGTCCAACTGTTAAGCTGAGATACGTCAATAACAGTTACATTCTCGCCTTTATAATCTTCCATGAGCTGTGCAATTTCTAAAGCTTTTTCTTTAATAGTTTTCATAAAATCCTCCATGCTTACCGGACATAACGGCCGGTAAAGTCACGTCCTAAAATAATCGTAAAATCAACAGGTGAATCTTCACTTTCCATTGAATTTGCATCTTTAGGAGCTTCTTCTGTAATTATGTTCTTACAATGGATAATATCAGCAATTGCCTGAGCAACCTTTGCATTACCAATATGATCTATAACCTGTGTCTTGTCATAATCATGGTCTGCATTAATCATACTCAGAACGTCATAGCCGTAACTCTGCAAAAGTCCGCCTGTATTGCGTGCCAAACCCTGCTGAGATGTTCCGTTTTGAATTTCAAGAACATAAACGCGGTCATTTGCTATACCGCCTGTTGATGCAATTGAAATCATTGTCTGCTTGAACACCTCTTTGATCAACTCGCCGTTATAGTCAGGAAAGAGAAGAACCTGTCCGTCTACTTCACGGCGTTTTCCGCTTATAGTCTGAGGAACAAGTCTCTCAGAGTCAATTGCAGAAATAAGCGAAATTAATCTGTACAATGCCTTGTTATCAATATTTGCCTTTAAATAACGCGAAACAACAGGAAAAACATTTTTGTTCAGAACAAATGTTGATTTCTTATTCAAGGCATGAAGAAAAGCTACCATTACACCTTCCATTCTGTCCTGAATATTATCAGAAGTTTCTTCGTCATCGGTATAGGACAAATACGAAATCATTTTTTCACCGTCAAGGTCAACCGAGCCAGACGGAAGAATATGCCGGACATCGCCGTTCACAACATCAATTGGAGACGGAATAAAAACATTAAGTCCGCCGAGCAAGTCAGTCAATGCAGAAAACTGGTCAATGCTCATTTCAATTGTAAAAGGAATTGTTATATCGGTAAGAGCTTCTATCTCTTTTTTATAGGTTTCAATTCCTTTTTCAGTATAAACAGCGTCAATTCTGTCAACCCTGTCCAGAGAACCCAAAATCAAGCCCGTATTCCCCGGTATATTAAACAGCGCACCGCGTTCAGATTCCGGGTAATAAATGAAAACATCTGTAAACAAGGGCTTTCCGTCTTTTTGAAGAACAAAAAGAATATTTAAAAGCTGATTGTTTTCAAGAACGTTTGCAATCGGGTCTGTCTGCAAAGCAAAAAACAATATGACAGACAAAGCTGCCAATATTATTAGAATTCCAATTATAAACAAATAACTTTTTTCGTGACGTGACTGCGCCATAAAACCCTCCCAAATATTGACCTGTTCGGAAACTAGGTTAGTTTTCGAACAGGTCTGCAATTTTTCAGGCTAAAGCCTTACAAAATTGCGTTTTCCAAAGTTCGTGTTCGAAAATTGAAATTTCCGAACACGTCTATTATCAGCCGACAAGAGACTCTAAAAATTCCTGAGTTGCAGGGGCAATTTTTTTGCCATGTTCCTGCAAATAAGAAATATTCTCTGAAAGCACAAATATCACAAGCTCATCAAGAGACATGTTCTCTGTTTTTTTCAAATATTTCTCGGTAACATGTTCTCTGCCCGGTTCAATTTTATCTGCCACAAACAGAAGCTTTGCCAGATTGCCCATGCCCGCCTTGCCGAAGGTATGGTGGCGGACAGCTTCTATAATTTCGGAATCTGTAATGCCGAACTGTTCCTGCAAAAGTGTAGCAGCAGCCCTGCCGTGCAGCAGAGAAACCTTAGTCCGCTCAATCTGAGAAACAGGCAGACCGTCTTTTACAGCAAGCGAGACAAGCTCCATATCGCCGAATTCTTTACAGATGTCATGCGAAATGCCTGCAAACCAGCCTTTTTTCTCGTCCTCGCCAAAACGCCTGCAAAGATCCGCACAGGTTGCCGCTGTCCGCATAGAATGCTCAAAACGCTCTTTTTTTTCGTGGCTTTTTGCATATTCTGTTACTTCATCAAGCAGAGTTTCATAAGTTTTCATATAAATGTCTCTCGTTAATATAACGGTAAACTTCGTTTGCAACAAGATAACGGTAGCTTTTGCCCGAAGATATTTTCTCTCTTATTTCAGACGACGAGACAGAAACAACGTCATTCAAAATGGTTTTGTGCTTATACGGAAAATCAAGCCCGGTTACATCAGCGTAATTTCTACAGGCAAGAATCAAATCAGCCTCCAGCGGAATTTGATCAGCACAATGCCAGGTTGAAAAACCGGCAACAAGGTCATCGCCAATTATAAAGCCGATTTTTCCTTCAAGCACGTCTTTGTACCGTTCTTTAAGCATTCTAAGCGTATCGATTGTATAAGAGACCCCGCCCCTTTTTA
>CAMJMF010000039.1 GCA_946406925.1 uncultured Spirochaetales bacterium
CGGTTTATCCTGTGTACATAGACACAAACGTTATGAACGGCCGCAAAAACAATATCATCATAATGCCTTGCTCGGCTGAGACAGGCTTTCTGCCGGAGCTGCCGAAAGAGGGCGACAAGGTTGCTGACATTATCTACCTCTGCTTTCCGAACAACCCGACAGGTGCGGTTGCATCTAAGAGCTATCTTAAAAACTGGGTTAATTATGCAAATGCTCATCACAGTCTGATTCTTTTTGATTCTGCTTATGAGGCTTTTGTTACAGAGCCCGATGTGCCTAAATCAATTTACGAAATTGAAGGCGCAAAGACCTGCGCAATTGAACTGCGCTCGTTCTCAAAGACTGCTGGCTTTACAGGTTTGCGCTGCGGCTACACTGTTGTGCCTCACGAACTTGTTTTTGACGGCACTGAATTGAATGCGCTCTGGATGCGCCGCCAGTCTACAAAGTTTAACGGCGTTTCTTACATTACTCAGTGCGGCGCCGCTGCAATTTATTCTGAAGAAGGCCAGAAGCAGATTCAGGAAAACTTAAGTTTTTACCGCGAGAATGCGCGCCTCATTTTTGAAGGCGTAACTGCTGCCGGCTTTAAGGCTTTCGGCGGAAAGAATTCGCCTTATGTGTGGCTGCAGATTCCGGCTGGCTTTACAAGCTGGAGCTTTTTCGACGAACTGCTTGAAAAGTGCCAGGTTGTGGGAACGCCTGGAAGCGGCTTCGGGCAGAAGGGCGAGGGCTACCTCCGCCTAACTGGCTTTGGCAGCCGTGAGCGCACAATCGAAGCCATCGAAAGAATTAAAAAGACTTTCGGCAAATAGCAGCTAAAAAAATGACCTGCCCGGAAACTCAGTCAGCTTTCGGACAGGTCATTAATTTTTCAGATTTAAGTCTTAGTAAAAGTTTATGTTCGGTTATCAGACTTTGAACAGGTCAATTTCTGAACCGATTTTCTGAATATTTTCGGCAACCTTACCAGAAATAGAGGCAAGCGCTGTGCCTGTCTGGTTAATGTGTTGTGCTCCTGCCTGCATTTCAGAAATGCTTTCTTTTATAGCGTCTGTTGCATTCTGTAGTTTTTCCATTTCAGAGAGAATCTGCTTGTTTCCTTCTGTCATTTCAGCAGCCGCGCTCTTAACTTCAGAGGTTGAACTGTTCATAGAGTGCAGAGCATCGATAATCTGCTTAGATCCGTTCTGCTGTTCTTCCATTGCGCCTTTTATCTGCTCGATAATCTGGCTTGTTTCTTCAATACTCCTTGTGATTGAAGCAAACGCTGTGTTTGTTGCGCCGGAAACTGAAACAACTTCCTGAATGGTGTCCTGAATCTTTTTAAGTTCGGCACCGATGCTCTTAGACTGCGTTGTAGATGTTTCCGAAAGCTTTCGGATTTCGTCAGCAACAACGGCAAAACCCTTACCGGCTTCTCCTGCATGGGCAGCTTCGATTGCTGCGTTCATTGCAAGAAGGTTTGTCTGAGAGGCAATATTTGCAATAGCCACGTTTGCATCTTGAAGCATTTTTGACTGTTCTTCGATGAGCTTGATTTTCTCGTTTGCGTTGCTCTGTGTTCTAGTTCCTGTTTCAGAATTTTCAGTAAGCTGCCCAAAAGATATGACCATCTTGCCGACAGAGTTGTTAACAGAATTGATGTTGCCGATCATCTCTTCTACAGCGGCAGAAGCCTGAGCAAC
Organism: uncultured Spirochaetales bacterium; assembly: GCA_946406925.1. Lineage (GTDB taxonomy): Bacteria > Spirochaetota > Spirochaetia > Treponematales > Treponemataceae > UBA1240. The sequence continues at coordinate 1,689 of CAMJMF010000039.1, forward strand.
ACATTCTGACTGCGACTCAATCATTTTGTCGAGAGAGCCTATTGTTGCTGTAATTTCGTTTACAGCACCTGCTGTTTCATTTACAGAACCTGCCTGATTCAGAATCTGACCGTTTACGCTTTCAATGTTTGAAATAATCTGTGTTATAGAGGCAGATGCATCTTGTGTGTGCTCCTGAAGTTCTTTATCAACTGTTTGCAGGCTCAATTTTGAGTCCAGAAGGTTTGTAACAATTCCCTGAAGTTTCTCAACAAAGCTGTTGAAGCCCTGCACAACATCGCCGATTTCGTCATTTGTTGTTTCAGGAATTCTCTGGGTAAGATCTGCGTTTCCACTTGCGATTGTTGTAATTGAAGTTTTTAGCGCTTTCAAAGGCTTAATAAGCACAGTTACAAGTATGATTATAAGAACTGTTGCTATAATAATTGAAAAAGTTAATACCAAAGTCAGCAGCCGCTGCATTCTTGAAAGGGTAGAGAAATACAAATCATAAGGTGCAACGGCAAATACTGTCCATGTTGTGTTCGGAACTTTTCTGTATGCACTGATTAAATGCATGTTGATATTTTCATCGTAGAATTCTTCTATTGCTTCTTTGCCTTCAAAAATGTGGTTAAGAACAAAGCCAATACCTTTTGTTCTGTCAAGCTCGCCCGGATTTGCAATTTCATCGGTATTCTCGTTTGCGTTTGCTATGGTTGTTTCTGTAGCGTAGTTGATTACAGAAGGATGCATGCCGCCGCCCAGGTCAATTTCGACTATTGTGTCGTAAAGCGGGTTGCCGTTAATAACCAGAACAAGCGAACCTATTATTTTGCCGTCTTTATTGCGGACAGGTACGCCGTAATGCTGAAGAAGTGAATCTGTAATAGGGCTTAATTTAGGGTCTGAAATATAATCCTTGCCTGCAAACGATTCTTTGAAATATGGACGATCTGCAAAATTTAAATGACGTCCGTCAGGAAGTGTTGTGTCTCCGTTTTTGTCATAAAACGCAACGTTGCCGTAAGCACCGTTAAGTGCCTGTGAAATTCCTAAAAGCTGATTGTTTTTTTCAACAAGAGATACATCCTCAGATTTTATAAATTCCTGCTCTGCAAGGAAATGTAATGCTGTAAGATGCTTTTCTGTTATACTGGAGATTTTCTCTGCGATATCAAATGAAATAGAATCAAACCGGCTGTAAACAGTCTGGGTTATATTTTCGGATGTTATTTTGTAAGCAAAAGCACCAAGCGTTATAATCGCTATGATTAAAACACTTAGAAACATAACCCAAAGTTTGATGGTAAGAGATAAGCGCATTGACTTTTTGTTCTGCATAGAGGGCCTCTTTAAAATATAGATAATAAATTATAAACCCTCTCATGAAATTTTACAAAAAATAAGTTTTCATAACGCCTTTGCCTTTAACGTCAACTTGGGCTGATTCTTTGTAGTCAAAGGCGTGTCTTGTATAAAGGTAGGTCGGCTCTGAAACATGAATGCGCATAGCTTCGCCGGTGCTTTCCATGCGGCTTGCTACGTTTACAGTGTCGCCCCAGACATCGTATATAAACTTTGTTTTTCCGATAATTCCTGCTACAAGCTCGCCGGAATTTATGCCGATGCGGATTTGTATTTGAATAGGAAAGAATTTGTTGAACTTTTTAATGTCTTCAAGAAGCCCCTGCGCAAAGCGGCACATTTTTACAGCGCCGTCGTTTTCGGCATTTTCCGTCAGACCGGTTGCAGCCATATAGGCATCGCCGATTGTCTTGATTTTTTCAATTCCTTCAAGTTTTGCACGCTCGTCAAAAAGCGAAGTTATTGTGTTGAGCATTCTTACGGTCTGCTCCGCGCTCATTGTGCTGCTCATTTTTGTAAAGCCCACAATGTCAGTGAACAATACCGTAGCGTTGGGGTATTTTCTTGAAATTGTGCGTCCCGGATGTTCGGTCAGCTCGCGTGCAATATCTTCCGGCAGAATATTCAAAAGAAGATATTCTGCCTTCTCGTTTGCAATGCGCAGTTCCTTTGTTCTCTGGTCGACAGTCCGCTCAAGTTCTTTCTGGTATTGTTCAAGCATGGCAATCTGCATTCTGTGCGCTTTTTCGACTGTCTCATTCATTTCTTGAATTGTAAAAACATAAAGCACAATTGCCATGCCTACAATTGATGTGTCTACAAACGGAATGTCATGGACTACAAACTGAACGAATGTTGCCGCAAAAGGAATCAGCGTAAAAAGCAGAATAGGAATTCTGATGCGCCTTGAGAATTTTTTGTAATACTGAAGAATGCACGAAAGCTCCAGAAGCAGAATAATCAGCGGAATAATATAGGCAATAATCCGTCCCTGGTGGCGGATATAGTTGTTAGCCTCATCAAAAGTGTAATAAAGCCCTGTAATCTGCGCTATTGTAAGGCAGACAAAGAGAGCACCTACAAAACACTCGGCAACCATTATTCTTTTGGGCGGCTTTTTCAGCGCAGCTTCATTAGTAAACAGCGTCTTAAGATAAAGCGTAAATGAATACAGAATCAAACCGACAAAAAAGTGGTTGCAGAACTTTGAGATTCTTGCCGCCCACCATGCGAAGCTTCCTGCTGTGCCCACGTAAGTGCGGAAAAAAAGGTCAGAAATAAGCAGCATTGCAGAGCTTATTTCCATGAGAAGAATTGCGATTTTTCGTGATTTTGAAAGATTTTTTGTGAATGCAGTCATAAATGCCAGAATCCAGCAGATGCCCTGCATTACAAGCATTGTACTTCGCAGAAATTGTTCAGAAAATTCCATAGGCGTTCTTTAGTCAATTATATATAAGCATATATGTATTTGCAAGCTGGAAATAAAACAATAAAAAAGTGCATCACTGGTGTAGTTTTGAGCTGCATCCGCGTAGCACTGATTTTTTTTTCAAACAAATTATTTTTTTTGCTATTGACATTTTTTTTTTGAAACTGTATAACCGAAGTATCAAACGGCAATGAGGTCGCAGAAGTAGTACTTTTGCGACCTTTTTTCGTTTTAAATTGAATTTGGCAAAGGCGCTGCATTTTTTTCAGGAAAAATTCCGGGAAGATTGCGGCGTTTTTTGTTTTAAAGCTGAAACAGGAGATTTTTATGGACGAAGTAACACCAATTTTTGGCGAAAACGTTTTTAACGAAACAGTAATGAAGGCTCGGTTGCCAAAAGAAACTTTTAAGCAGCTGATGAAGACAATCAATGACGGAGAAAAACTTAATCCGGCAGTTGCCAATGTTGTTGCAAATGCCATGAAAGAATGGGCCTGCGAAAAAGGTGCAACTCATTTTACACATTGGTTTCAGCCTCTTACAGGCGTTACTGCCGAAAAACATGACAGCTTTATTCAGCCTTCAAGCGACGGAAAAGTAATCATGGAATTCAGCGGAAAAGAACTTGTTCAGGGTGAGCCTGATGCTTCTTCTTTCCCAAGCGGCGGTCTCCGCGCAACTTTTGAAGCACGCGGTTACACAGCATGGGATCCGACATCTTATGCATTTATCAAAGACGGAACACTTTGTATTCCGACATGTTTCTGTTCTTACACAGGCGAAGCGCTAGACAAAAAGACACCGCTCTTAAGATCTATGGAAGCCTTGAGCAAACAGGCTGTCCGTGTCTTGAAGCTGTTCGGCAACAAAGACGTAACATCTGTTAAGACAACAGTTGGTCCTGAACAGGAATACTTTCTGGTAGATAAATCAGTTTACGAGCAGCGTGAAGACTTGATCTTTACAGGCCGCACATTGTTCGGTGCAAAGTCTCCTAAAGGACAGGAACTTGAAGATCACTACTTTGGTATGATTAAGCCGCGCGTTCAGGAATTTATGAAAGACTTGAACCGCGAACTCTGGAAGCTTGGTATTCTTGCTAAGACAGAGCACAACGAAGTTGCTCCTGCCCAGCACGAACTTGCTCCAATTTTCAACACAACAAACCTTGCCTGTGACCACAACCAGCTCACAATGGAATTGATGAGAAAGATTGCTGCAAAACACGGAATGGTCTGCCTTTTGCATGAAAAACCATTTGCAGGTGTAAACGGAAGCGGTAAGCACAACAACTGGTCAATCAGCACAAACACAGGAAAGAACCTGCTTGACCCGGGCGCAACACCTGAAAGCAATGCACAGTTCCTTTTGTTCTTGTGTGCTGTAATTAAGGCAGTTGATGAACATCAGGATTTGCTCCGCATTTCAGTCGGTACAGCCGGAAACGACCACCGTCTTGGAGCAAACGAAGCACCTCCAGCAATTATTTCTATGTTCTTGGGTGATGAACTTTCAGCAATTCTTGATTGTCTTGAACAGGGCAAACCTTATGGCGCACATGAAAAACAGAAGATGGAAATTGGTGTAACTGTTCTTCCTGAATTCAAAAAGGATACAACAGACCGCAACAGAACTTCACCATTTGCCTTCACCGGAAACAAGTTTGAATTCCGTTCTCTTGGTTCAAGTGATTCAATTGCATGTGCAAACATCATGCTCAACACTGTTGTTGCAGCAGTTTTGGATGAGTTTGCTAACACACTTGAAAAGAGTAGTGATTTCCAGAAGGATTTGCATGACCTTATCTTAAAGACAATCCGCGAACACAAACGGATTATTTTCAACGGAAACGGTTATGATGAATCTTGGGTTAAAGAAGCTGAAAAGCGCGGACTTTTGAACCTCAAGACAACACCGGAAGCACTTAAATACTTCCCGTCTGATGCAAACCGCGCATTGTTCAAAAAGCTCGGCGTATTCAGCGACACTGAAATTTCAAGCCGCTTTGAGATTCAGAACGAAAACTACTCAAAGATTATTGGAATTGAAGCACTTACAATGATCGACATGACACGCAAGCTTTATCTGCCGGCTGCAAGCTCATATTCAAAAGAACTCGCTGACACAATTGCTTCTAAAAAGGCATGCGGCATCAGCGACGAAGGCTTTGAAGGCGCTCAGCTTAAGAAGGTCAGCGCACTTACAAGCGATATTTACAAAAAGCTCTGCGAGCTTGAAAAGCAGAATGATGCTGTAAAATCAATTGAAGGTGCATCAGAAGTTGCAATGTTCTTCAAAGACAATGTAATTCCTGCAATGAACGCACTTCGCGAAAAAGTTGACGAAATGGAATTGCTCGTTCCAAAAGCAGAATGGCCTGTTCCATGCTACGGCGATCTGCTGTTCAGTGTTCGCTAAGACTGACAGACAAATACGGGCTCCAGTGATGGAGCTCAAACTAGTTAATAAGCTGACTGTAAAGTAGCATAAAAAAAGCGGTGCACCTTAGCTGGTGCACCGCCGGCAAGCGCTATTTTTCAGTCAGCTTTTTTCTTGGTTCGCCCCATTTACCGAAATATCTTCCGTCAATTGATTCATAAGTTGTTTCGCCGCATGTAATAACAGGCGAAGCTTTTTTGAGCCGCTCAATAAAAGGCACGCTCTTATCGAGCAGCGTTTCTTCAACAGAGACGTTGCAAATCTCGCAGACAAACAAATCTGAGTCATCAACAAGATGAATCTCTTTCTGAACTTTGAGCTCATAAGTTACAGGGCTTTCTGCAATTGTAGGCACATCAAGCACCTTGCCCTGTTCCACAGTCGGCATGAATTTCATCTTGTCTTTTGTGTTACGGCCTGAAGTTGTACCGTAATAATCAGCAAGCGGCAGCAGTTTTTCTGTTACAAGGTTTGCAGAGAACATGCCGTTCTTTCTGATAAGGTCTTTTGTCAGCTTGTCTTCACCGATACATGCCATAACGCCAAGATGCGCGCCGCCTTCGCCTTGAGTATTTATGTAGCTGAACCAGCAGAAAAGACCAAAATTAGGTGTGCCGTCTTCTTTCTTTGTGCCGTACATAAACAATGTCTGTGGACAAAAATCGTTGCGATAGTTGTTATTTACCTTTGCCATAATCTACTCCTGTGTCTGTTTTGGTAAAGTGATTTTCCTTAGAAATTGATGCGGCTGTTTTCTATTTCGTAGTATTCCCTGAGCTGGGGAAAGCAGGCTTTGAAAATGCTGTACAAGTGGGGATCAAAGTGGGTTCCCATGGATTCTTCAATAATTACCGCGGCTTCTTCCGGTGTCTTATACTTTTTGTACGGACGTTCGCTGCACAAGGCATCAAAAACATCGGCAATAGCCATAACTCTGGCTTCAATCGGAATTTCGTTTCCTTTAAGGTGAGACGGATAGCCCGAACCGTCAAAACGCTCATGGTGATATTTTGCGATGTTCTTTGCAATTGTCAGGAATTCATCGTTTTCAATGTCTTTTAAAACCTGGTCGATGATGTCACAGCTTTTTTGCGCGTGCGTCTTGATTATCTCAAATTCTTCCGGCGTAAGTTTTGCAGGCTTCCGCAAAATTCCGTCTGGAATTGCAATTTTTCCCAGATCATGCATAGGCGCGGCCTTTATTACATGAGTCCAGAAAGTGGAAGAATGTTTCCTGTCGGTTTTCATTATTTCCAAGGCAAGAATTCTTACTATATCGCTTGTCCGCTTAACGTGGCTGCCTGTGCTTGTGTCTCTGTTTTCTATAAGGTTTGCAACTGAAAATAAAATATCATCTTGAATGATGTTACGCTCTGTTGCACGTTCCTGCAAATTTTCGTTACGGCTTCTGTTTACCGTAAGCACAATAATGCTGAAACCTGCCATAGTCAGAAAGTGGGGCAGTCCGTAAAAAAAGGTGTATCCAATATAAGGCGAGAGAGGCAGTGTCTGAATATATTCATCAACAGCTTTTGAGCCTAAAGTGTATTCCGGTTTTAGCATCTTGAAAAGATAGAACAAAAAAGTTGGGTCAAAAGTGTTAAGTCTTATCGAAATCAAGGGCGCTATAACCGCAATGATACAGCCGCCTATAGCAGATATGCGGAGAATTGCTTTTGAGTGGTAGTGTGTGGCGGTCAGCAGCGGAAAAATCAAAAACAAAGTTACGTGCATGTTTAAAAGGCACACTGCAAGAAGTGTAAGAAACAGAATATGAAAAGTAATATAATATTTGAGCTTTTCAGACTTTACGATTCTTGGGTTTGCGTAGTAAATCCATGGTAGAAGTGTAAAGATAAAAGAAATAAGTACACAAATTCTACAAAGGAATTTGTCAATGTGAAAAAGGTTAAGCTCGTTAAGAATCCACGCTAAAACCAGAATAAGAAAATTTGCTGACAGCACAATTAGAACATATCTGTTTGCGTTTTTTTCATCAGCCTGCCGTAAAGACTGTAATTCTTTCTCCACACCCATGGAATGTAATTATACAACATAATGTGCCGGTTTGCACTAAAAAAATGCAGAGTTGGTAAAGAAGCATCAAGCCGTTGTATTCTTTTTGCAGGCAATATAAAATGAAAGAAAAATGAGCAAAAAGAGCGCAATAATGGAAAAACCGAAAAATCTGAGAGGCTATGATAATCTGCCGGAAGCAGTTTCAAGCCAAATTGATGCTGTTGTCAATATTTGGAAAAAGCATCTGGGCGCGCAGCTTGAAGGTGTTTATCTTCACGGCTCAATTGTGCTCGGCGCGTTCAATCCAGATTCCGGCGACATTGATATGCTGATTGTACTGAATGAACCGCTGACTGTTCAAGAAAAGCTGGACATTGCGGGAGAAATCATCGCCATAGACAAGAGCCCTTGCCCGCTTGAAATGTCCGCTGGCCAGCGCAGTGTGAACTTCTGCTCACAGTGTAAATATATCACACCGTTTTTTGCTTGTAACCCGACGGTCAGTTTATCTTGGGTAGAATTTCCGGTAGAGTTTGTTTATATCGATTAAAAAAAATATACAAAATCGACAAAAAAAGATAAAAAAAATTTGACAGATGAAAATTCGTGACCTATACTTATTATAGTTAAACTTGGAAACGTTTCCAGTAACGTTTCCAGAAAACCAAATCAAAACAATTTTTTTTCTAATTAGGAGGAAAAATTATGAAAAAAATTATTACTGTTACATGTGCTTTGCTTGCAGCTGTAATGACATTGTCAGCTGCACCAAAGAAAGGAACTGTCCGCTTCTTGAACTTCAAGCCGGAAGTAGCTGCTGTTTATGAAGAACTTGCCGCAGCTTATGAAAAAGAAACTGGCGTAAAGGTAATCGTTGAAACAGCTGCAAACAACACTTATGAATCTACACTTACAGCAAAGATGGCTACAAAACAGGCTCCTACATTGTTCCAGGTAAACGGACCTGTAGGTTATTCAACATGGAAAAACTACTGTGCAGATCTTACAAAAACAGAAATCTACAAGCATCTTTCAGACAAATCACTTGCTATTACAGACAAGGGCAAGGTTTACGGTATTCCTTATGTAGTAGAAGGCTACGGAATTATCTATAACAAGGCAATTACAGACAAATATTTTGCGCTTTCTTCAAGAAGCACATCATTCAAGAGCATGGACGAAATCAACAACTTTGCAAAGCTCAAGGAACTCTGTGATGATATGCAGGCTCACAAAGATGAACTTGGAATTAAAGGCGTATTCGCTTCAACATCTTTGAAAGCAGGTGAGGATTGGAGATGGCAGACACACCTTGCAAACCTTCCTGTTTACTACGAATTCAAGAACAACAAGATTGATCTTACATCAAGTGCTACACACGAAATCAAATTCCAGTATGGAAAGAACTTCAAAAATATCTTCGATCTTTACACAACAGACTCTGTAATCGACAGAAAGAACGTTGGTGTTAAGACTGTAGACAACTCAATGGCTGAGTTTGCTCTCGAAGAATGTGCAATGGTTCAGAACGGAAACTGGGCTTGGGGACAGATTGCAGGTGTTTCTGGAAACAAGGTAAAAGCTGATAATGTTAAATATCTTCCTATTTACACAGGTGTTGCTGGTGAAGAAAATCAGGGCCTTTGTGTAGGAACAGAAAACTTCTACTGTATCAACAAGAAAGCTTCTAAGGCTGATCAGCAGGCTACTGCAGATTTCATCTATTGGCTCTATTCTTCAAAGACAGGAAAGAACTACGTAACAAACAAACTCGGCTTCATTGCTCCTTTCGATACATTCGCAGACAACGAAAAACCAACAGACCCATTGGCAAAAGAAATTCTCCGCTACATGGATAAGAAAGGTACTGTATCTGTAGCTTGGAACTTCACATTGTTCCCATCACAGACATTCAAAGACAACTTTGGTGCAGACCTTCTTCAGTACTGCCAGGGTTCAAAAGACTGGAACACAGTTTCTTCTAATGTTGTAAACAACTGGAAAACAGAATGGAAGCTTAAGGAAGAAGCTGACTACTAATCACTAATGACAAGGGCTGGCCGAAAGGACAGCCTTAATTTCCGGAGGTAAAGTCATGGAAAACAAAAAGACAATGAAAAAATATTTTCCGATATTCGTTTTGCCTACGCTGCTTGCGTTTGCCGTGTTTTTCGTTGTCCCTTTTTTAATGGGATTTGCACTTTCATTTACGAAATTCAAGGTAATTACAGACGTTACATTTGTCGGATTTAAAAACTATATAAAGGCATTTACTCTTGATAACAGCTTTTTTCATGCACTTGGCTTTACTTCACTATTTACAGTTGTTTCAATGCTTACTGTAAATGTATTTGCGTTCATTCTTGCCCTTATGCTTACAAAGGGAATAAACGGAACAAATTTTTTCCGCTCAGTATTCTTTATGCCGAACTTAATAGGCGGAATTGTTCTCGGATATATCTGGAATCTTTTGATTAACGGCGTGCTAATGCACTTCTTTGGAGAAGATATATCATTTAATGCTAAATATGGTTTCTGGGGGATTGTAGTTCTTACAAACTGGCAGTTAATAGGTTATATGATGGTAATCTATATTGCCGGATTACAGAATATTCCGACTGATGTTCTTGAGGCAGCTTCAATAGACGGCTCTTCACCACTCAGGACTCTTTTCAAAATCAAAATACCAATGGTAATGCCTTCAATTACCATCTGTATGTTCCTAACTTTGACAAACTCGTTCAAGATGTTCGACCAGAACCTAGCACTTACAAATGGTGCGCCGGGAACTGACACCGAAATGCTTGCACTCAACATATACAAAACCTTCTATGGACGCTCCGGCTTTCAAGGTGTAGGCCAGGCTAAAGCTGTAATTTTCTTCATTCTTGTTGCCTTGATTGCTTTTGTTCAGCTTAAACTTACAAACGAAAAGGAGATTGAACAATAATGATTGAAAGAAACAAAACTATCAAAACTTATGTCCGTCTTATGATTTTGATTGCGCTTACAGCGGTGTTCATCTTTCCAATTCTGCTTGTACTGATGAATTCATTTAAATCAAGACTTTACGTTTCAACAGTTCCTTTTGCACTTCCGCAAGGAGACATGTATGTAGGGCTTGAGAACTATATCAACGGTATTTCAAGTTCAGGCTTTCTTCTTGCGTTTATGCGTTCATTATGGATTACTGTTGCAGGCGTTCTTCTGATTGTTGTTGCAACTTCAATGTGTGCATGGTACATTGCGCGCGTAAAATCAAAATTCTGCCGTATTCTTTATTTTATGTTTACGTTCAGTATGATTGTTCCGTTTCAGATGGTAATGTACACGCTGACCTTTGTTGTAAACAGACTCAACTTTGACAACGTTTTTGGAATTCTTTTCGTTTACCTTGGCTTCGGTGCCGGTCTTACAGTATTTATGTTCACTGGGTTTATAAAATCGATTCCTCTGGAAGTAGAAGAAGCCGCAACAATAGACGGCTGTAACCCATTACAGACTTATTTTCAGATTGTTTTTCCGATGCTAAAGCCAACTACAATTACTGTAGCAATTCTTCAGGCAATGTGGATCTGGAACGACTATCTTCTGCCATATCTGATTCTCGGTTCAGATCATAAAACAGTGCCGGTTGCAATTCAGCTTGCAATGCAGGGCGCATATGGTTCTACAGATTACGGCGGATTCATGGCGATGCTCGTGCTGAATATTATTCCAATTATTATATTCTATATTTGCTCTCAAAAGTATATTATCAAGGGCGTTATTGCTGGAGCTGTAAAAGGTTAAAAATGACCATAAAAGATATTGCAAAAGAATGTGGCTGTGGCGTGGGAACAGTTTCCCGCGTCTTAAATAATCACCCAGATGTAAGTGAAGAAACACGGAAAAAGGTTATGGCGGTGGTGGATAAGCACGGTTTTGTGCTGAACCGAAACGCCAGCCAGCTTAAAAGCCAGGATAACAAAACTATTGTCATATTAGTAAAGGGAACATCAAGCCCGCTTTTGAACGAGATGCTTGGTGTAATCCTTAAAAGAATGGAAACGCTTCCGTATAATGCGAGCGTTGTCATTCTTGATGAATATGACAACGAAGCACAAGAAGCCATTCGTGTTTATTACGAGCAAAAACCGCAGGGTATGGTCTTTTTGGGTGGTAACCCTGATAAATACAGCGATGATTTTGCAAAAATCGTAATTCCGAGCGTGCTGATTTCTAACGAAGCCGCATCGCCAGACGGTTCTTCTGCTCAAGGCTACGGACTGCTTTCAAGCGTGAGCATTGACAACGTAAAGGCTTCTGAATATGCGGCTGAATATCTTATCAAGAAAGGCCATACGAAAATCGGCGTAATCGGCGGTGATTTGAACAGCTCAGAGATTTCTAAAAAGCGTTATCAAGGATTTTTGAACGCTATAGAAAAGCACGGGCTTGAATTTGATGAAAAGCAATCTTACGAGGTTTCTAAATATTCGTTCAAAAGCGGCGAAACAGCGGCACGCGCTTTACTTGAGCGCAACCCTACCCTTACTGCATTCTTCACGATGTCAGATGCAATGGCAATAGGAGCGTGCCGCGCCTTGGGCGACATGGGATTTTCTGTTCCAAGGCAGTTTTCTGTTATAGGCTTTGACGGTCTGCCTTATGCGGATTTTTATTTTCCGCGCATTACGACAATCAGACAGCCGGCGACAAAGCTTGCAGATGACGGACTCACAATCCTTTTGAACAGCCTTGAACGCAATGCAGGAACAAAACACAAGCTCGTTCCATTTGATTTTATTGAAGGCGAGAGTGTTCGCGAGTTATAAAGGTGATTTAATTGATTAATGCAGATATTTTTAAGAAGAGAAGCAGCGGCGTTTTGATGCACATCTCTTCTCTTTCTGGCGAAAGCGGAATTGGAACTCTTGGCAAAGCCGCACGCAATTTTATTGATTTTCTCAGTGAGACAGGTCAGACATACTGGCAGATTCTTCCAGTATGTCCTACAAGCTATGGCGATTCGCCTTACCAGAGCTTTTCAACTTTTGCCGGAAATCCGTATTTTATAGATCTTGAGCTTTTATGCAATGACAGGCTTATCAGCGAAGCAGATTACAAAAGCGTGAACTGGGGTGCAGATGCTCTAAGAGTAGATTACGGTCTTCTTTATCAGAATCGCCGCGCGCTTTTTGAAACAGTTCAGACTAATTTTGAAAAAAACATTCCTGCAGATTATGCGGCTTTCTGCAAGCAGAATTCATTCTGGCTTGATGACTACGCACTTTTTATGGCAATAAAAGATGCCCACAACGGCGCGTCGTTTTTGGAGTGGGAAGAAGACATAAGACTTCGTAAGAGCGAAGCTGTCGCCAAGTGGCAGCGAGATGTAGCCCCTCGCGTGGAATATTACCGCATATTGCAGTATTTATTTTATAAACAGTGGAAGGCGCTCCGTGCTTATGCCGGCAAAAAAGGCATAAAGATTATTGGCGATATTCCAATTTACGTTTCAGCAGACAGCGCAGATGTCTGGACTCATCCAGAAAACTTTTTGCTTGACGAAAAACTTGTTCCTCTTGAAGTTGCAGGCTGCCCTCCAGATGCTTTTTCTGATTTGGGGCAGTTTTGGGGCAACCCGGTCTATGACTGGAACAAAATGAAAGAAAACAGCTATTCGTGGTGGAAGCAGCGCCTTAAAGCAAGCCTTTCTATCTATGATGTGCTCCGCATAGATCATTTCCGCGGGTTTGATTCGTTCTATTCTGTAAAATACGGTTCGGCAAACGCAAAGAACGGCAAATGGAACAAAGGCCCCGGAATAGAATTTTTTGATGAGATTAAGAAAGAATTCGGCGAGCTCCCGATTATTGCAGAAGACCTCGGCTTTCTTACAGACAGCGTGAAAGACCTGCTTCGCCAGAGCGGCTTCCCTGGAATGAAGGTGCTTCAGTTTGCATTTGATACACGCGATGCAAACAGCAAGGAATATATTCCAGACTGTTACCCCGAAAACTGCGTTGTTTATACCGGAACACACGATAACGACACCATTAACGGCTGGACAAAAACAGCCCGCCAAGACGATGTAAAAAAAGCGCTCGCTTATTATCATCTTTCTGAGCCTTCTCAATTGCGTGAAGCCATGATGCTTTCTGCTTTGAACAGCAATGCGAACATCTGCATTCTGACAATACAGGACTTGCTTTCTCTTGGCAGCGAGGCCAGAATGAACACGCCGTCTTCTGTTGGAACAAACTGGCAGTGGCGCATGGGCGAAAATCAGCTTAGCTCAGAAATTGCGCCATGGCTCAAGGAAATGACCACAGCTTCAAAGCGCATCTAGATTCCCGGGGTTGCGATTGGGCTTGACTGAGGTATTAGTCTTATCTGGCACCCCCTGCTAGTTTTGCTTTGCAAAACTAGCAAAAGCCCAAGCGAGCCGCCGACTATGTACACGTTGCACCTACATGTGCTTTTTGCCAATGGAGATGAAGAAAAATATCATCGGCAACCATAAAACTAGCAGAAACAGCAGACGGTTCTGCAAAGGGTGTTTATATCTTTTTGCATTATTCTCTTCTATTCGTTTAAATGCTTCAGGAAAATTTTTCTGTGACCATTCCTTTAATTGAGGAGAAGAAAATTGTCTTCCGCTGATTGTGAATGATGAATAGCCGTATCTTGTATTATCAGAGAATTTCAAAGCAACTTCAAAGGCTTCATCACCAACTTTACCAGAGAAAACTATTTTGCCGAAAAATCTAGACCTTCCTAAAGGCTCATAATCACGAACAGCAGTTTTAATAATACCAGCAAGTTCATCTAGATTTATTTCATGAACATCTGTGATATCTAAACTGTATTCTATATTGCAATTTTGAAGAAATTCATCTATTTCTTCGGTTCTGAACCGCTCCACCCTTTCATCACATGCTTTTCGGTTTTGTTCATTTTTTTTGTGATTCCAAGGTTCATTTGAAAACAGCAGAATACCACCAACAGCAAGCATAAAAACAATTCCAGAAATGAAATGTTTAAGCTTCTGTGGTTCTACAGGATATTTGATAATTATTCCTTTTTTATGCATCAGTTCATTTTATAGCAACAGAATACAGAAAGCTAGGGTCGTATCGAATTAAGAGTCCATTCTTGAAGAATATTCCATATTCCTGAATATTTATGCAGAAACTTCAAGAATCTTGTATATTCGTGAAGAATATTGAATATTCCTGTATATTTATGCAAAAACTTCACGAAAATTCAATATTCCACATGGAATATTCCATATTCATGAATATTTATGCAGAAACTTCAAGAATATTGTATATTCTCGTGGAATATTGTATATTCTTGCAAAAAGTAGCCCCGGAGAGAAAAATGCAAAAAGAAGTTTTCAAAACAAAAAGTAAAGTTACAGCTGTAATCGTAGCTATAGCCATAACTGGAATTTTCGGATGGCTGTTCGGCTTATTTATGAAAGAAAATCCGCGTTCAATTGAAACATGGGCTATAGGTCTGCCGCTGTTCACTTTAGGTCTTACACTTTCAGTCTTCTGTCTGCTTGAGGCTTTCCGTTCTTATCTTCTTTATGGAGAAGAAGGAATTGAATATTGCAACGGATTTTCAAAACCTAAAAGAATTTCGCTTGATGAATTGCAGTCAGTCAATACAAATGATTATTACATTTTTGTTTATTATCAGAAGCCAGGTTTTATCAAGCCGAAAAGCTTTAGAATCTCAATAAGCATCAATAACATAAGTGTTTTTTATGAATGGATTCTGGGAAAGACAGAGAATCCTATTTTAAACAAGCAGATTGAGAATTTTAACGAAGAAATCGAAGACTTTAGGTACAACCGCTATGATAATCTTTCAGAAGATGAGCAGGAAGCACTTCTGCGCCGGGCCCGTATCGTAACAAAAATTTTGTGGTATGCAGCACTTTTAACAGGCGTAACATGCATTGCAAGCCTGTTTTTTATAAACAAGCTTCCTTTTCCGCTTTTTAGAATTTCTTTGATTGCGTGCCTTGCCTCTCCGCTTGTGCTTTTTGCGGTAATGAAAATCTCAAAAGGGCTTATACGGTTCAACACGGCAAATATCTCGATTTATCCGTCTGTGTTTTCAGCATTTTCAATTATTTCCTCTGTTATGCTTATTCTTTTGTTGCTGTTTGTAGACGAAGTTATCGGTTCTATGAAGATTTTGTATTGGACAGCAGCTGTTGATGCTGTGCTTTTAATTATCTACATGTTTTGCGCAGATTCAGAAGAATTAAAAGGCAGCGGAAAACTATTGGGAAAAATCTCAACCGTTATTGCGTGTCTGATATTGTTCACTATGTTTTCTGTAGGCGCGGTCTTCAGCTTTAACAAAGAATTTGATACTTCTACCCCGGAAATCATCGCAACAAAGGTGCTTGACCACAAAGTTTCGCACGGGAAAAGTACAAGCTATTATTTGACGGTTTCTCCATGGATTGACGGCAAGACCGAATCAAAAAAGATTTCTGTCAGCAACAAAGCTTATAAAGAATGCGTAGTCGGCGGAACAGCATACATTCACCTGTATAATGGCGCACTCGGAATCAACTGGTATTATGTAAGCAGAAAATAAAGCAAGCTTCTGCCGCTTGAATCTGCATTGTGGGCTTGCATTGCGGCCCATGTCGGGGCAATATATTCAATAGAGGTGCATCATGCAAGAAATTATCAGACAGATTAAAAACCAGCAGGAAATCAACTTCTTGAATATAAAAGAGCAGATTGAAAAGGCAGATTTAGAAACAGTCTTTGACGGCGTGAACAATTCGCG
>CAMJMF010000040.1 GCA_946406925.1 uncultured Spirochaetales bacterium
AAGATGACCATCCACATCAGACTGCCAGGTAAGAAAATCCTGAATCTTTATCCGGGAATGGCAGCAGATGCACCTGCTGATGAAGCTTCCTGGTTAAAACCTGTTGAAGAAACCGTTACTTACAGTGACGGTTCTTCAGAAAAGGTTTTTGCATTTGATGTTCCAGTAAAAAAATTAGACAGTGACTTTGACCTTGCACTGATTGGCAAAAAAGGTGCCTGGTACGACCACAAAGTAGTCGTTACGCTGAAAGACAAAATGCTTCGCTAAAGGACAAAACATGAAACTAAAATCGATATTTTTTGCAGTTTTAGTCCTGTTTCTGTGTTCGTGCGCAAAAAAAGAGTCAGCTGTTTCAACAAATGTTTCATACAACTCGCTTGTTTTTTCAGAAACTAAAAAGCCTTTGTACGCGGTTCAGTACAACATAAAAAAAGCGGGTTCTTATAATCTGATTACAATCGCTGACAAAGAGAAATTTCTGCTTGTTCCGCAGAATGCTTCTGTTCCTTCTGAAATTCCAGACGATGTTACAGTGCTCAGGCAGCCGCTCGACAAGACTTATCTGGTTTCAAGTGCCTCAATGGACTTTATGGTGGCGCTTAACATAATGGACAAGCTCCGCTTTTCAGGTACAAAAGAGTGGTACATAGAAGAAGCTGTTTCAGCCATGAAAAACGGAAGTCTTTTGTACGCCGGCAAATACAGCGCACCGGATTTTGAGCTTCTAGTTTCTGAAGGCTGCAATTTTGCGGTTGAGAACACAATGATTTATCACAAGCCCGAAATCAAAGAAAAGCTTGAGGAGCTCGGTATTCCAGTTATGGTAGATTATGCAGGCAACGAGAAGCATCCGCTCGGAAGGCTTGAGTGGATAAAGCTTTACGGGCTTTTGTTTGACCGCGAGAAAGAAGCTGACGCTTTTTTTGAGAACCGGCTCAAGTCAATCAAGAAAGTGCTTAACGGCAAACAGACTGATGTGCGCGTCGCATTCTTTTATGTTAATTCAAGCGGCGCTATAAATGTGCGCACGTCTGAAGATTATGTTGTAAAGATGATTGAGCTTGCCGGCGGCCGTTATGCTCAGGGTGAGACTCTGAAAAATGAGAAAAATTCTTCGACAATGAACATTCAGATGGAAGATTTCTATCTTTCGGCTGTAGACGCAGATGTTCTTGTCTATAATTCTGCCATAGACGGAACTGTTGATGATGTTTCAGACTTAATTGCCAAGAACGCGCTTTTTTCAGATTTTAAGGCTGTTAAAAACGGCAGAGTTTACCGCACAGAGCCTGAATTTTTGCAGAAAACAACTGAAACTGCGGCTATAATATCAGAGCTGAACAAAATTATAACAAACAAAGATGATAAACTTATTTATTTGACAAAGCTTGAATAAAAGCTAAAAAAGGAAAATGCGCGTGAAAAAGTATCTGCTGCTTTTTATCATATTGATTTTGCTGCTTACCGCAGTCTCGGTGTGGAACATTTTAATTGGAAGTGTTTCATATCCGCTGTCAAAAATCCTTTCGATAATTTCAGGCAGCAGAGCAGATCCGGCTGCTTACAGGGTAATCTGGAATATACGGTTTCCGCGCCTTTTTGCCGCGCTGCTTCTCGGCGGTGCTTTGTCTGTTTCGGGCTTTCTGCTTCAGACGTTTTTCGGCAACCCTATAGCGGGGCCTTATGTGCTCGGTATTTCGTCCGGGGCAAAGCTTGCTGTCGCCCTTACTCTGATTTTTCTGCTTAAACATGGAATAATTCTCAATTCTTTGGGGCTTGTTGTTGCAGCGTTTTTCGGCGCTATATGCGCGACAGGCTTTGTGCTGGTTATCTCGCAAAAAGTAAGGGATATGTCCATGCTCATTGTATGCGGAATCTTACTCGGCTACATTTGTTCGGCTTTTACTGACTTTTTTGTGACTTTTGCGAGCGATTCGAACATCATCAATCTGCACAACTGGTCGCTCGGTAGTTTTTCAGGTACAAACTGGAACGAAGTCAGAATAATGGCGGTTATTGTTCTTGGTGTCTGCGCGGCGGTTTTTCTTTTGTCTAAACCGATCGGCGCTTATCAGCTTGGCGAGAATTATGCAAGAAACATGGGCGTCAACATTAGAATGCTGCGGATTCTGCTCATTCTGCTTTCAAGCATGCTTTCAGCTTGCGTAACAGCGTTTGCCGGTCCTGTCTCTTTTGTCGGTATCGCCGTTCCGCATCTTGTAAAAACTGCTTTTGGAACAGCAAAACCGCTTGTGATTATTCCGGGCTGTTTTTTGGGTGGCGCTGTTATTACGCTGTTCTGCGACGGCATTGCAAGAACGGTTCTTGCACCGACGGAACTTAGCATAAGCACCGTGACAGCTTTTTTTCTTGTTCCGGTAGTCATATATATGATGATTAAAAAACAGGGAAGAAAACGGAATGCTTGAAACTTCAAACCTTGCTGTCGGCTACGGGCAGGCATTAATTTCAGATATAAACCTCAAAGCTGAACCTGGAAAAATTATGGTTTTAATCGGCCCAAACGGTTCAGGAAAATCCACAGTTTTAAAAACAATTACAAGACAGCTCAAAATTCATCAGGGCTCAATTGCTGTTCTCGGCAAAGACATGGCGGCGCTGAAAGACCATGATGTTGCAGGTATTATCTCAATGGTGATGACAGAGCGCATTCATCCTGAAAGTATGACCTGCCGCGAGGTGGCTGCCACAGGGCGCTATCCACATACAGGCAGGCTTGGCATTCTTTCTGATGATGACTGGCGCGCCGTTGATGATGCGCTGAAAATGGTTCACGCTGATGGTTTTGCAGACAGAGATTTTGCCAAAGTCAGCGACGGACAGCGTCAGCTTGTAATGCTTGCGCGCGCCATCTGCCAGAATACGGCAATAATAATTCTAGATGAGCCGACTTCGTATCTTGATATGTATTACAAGCTTGAGCTGCTCAAAGTTATACGCTGCCTTGCGCACGAAAAGCACAAGGCTATAATCATGTCGCTGCATGAGCTTGATTTGGTCAAGATGGTTGCCGACGTTGTGGCTTGTCTTGACGGCGAGAAAATCGTAAAGACCGGTACAGTTGATGAAATCTTTTCAGGCGCGTTCATTCAGAAGCTTTATGGCATAAAAGAAAGCGAATTCAATCCGGCTGACGGAACGCTGCATTTGCAGCCCGAAAACAAAGCTGATGTTCCGGCTGCTGAAACTGCTGTCAGAAGAAAATCTTCTGCAAAAGTGATTATGGTGCAGGGCACTATGTCTAATGCAGGCAAAAGCCTTGTGGTTGCCGGGTTGTGCAGAATCTTTAAGCAGGACGGCTACCGCGTTGCGCCGTTTAAGTCTCAGAACATGGCGTTGAATTCGTTTATTACAAAAGAAGGGCTTGAAATGGGGCGCGCTCAGGTTATGCAGGCTGAAGCATGCGGCAGAGAACCAGAAGTTTGCATGAACCCGATTCTGCTCAAGCCGACAACAGACAAAGGCTCGCAGGTTATTGTAAACGGCGAAGTTATTGGCAGCATGAGCGCCCGCGATTATTTTGCGTTTAAAAAGCAGCTTGTGCCTGATATTGTAAAGGCTTTTCATAAACTTGAAGAAACTTCTGACATTATTGTGATAGAAGGCGCCGGAAGCCCGGCTGAAATAAATTTGCGCCAGAACGACATTGTGAACATGGGGCTTGCAGAAATTCTTGATGCGCCTGTGCTGCTTGTGGGCGACATTGACCGCGGCGGTGTGTTTGCACAGCTTCTTGGTACGCTGGAACTTCTGCAGAAATCAGAGAAAGCAAGGGTAAAAGGGCTTATCATAAATAAATTCCGCGGAGACAAGTCACTTCTGGATTCCGGCATAGAAATGCTTGAAAATGCCGGCGGCATTCCTGTCAGCGGTGTTCTGCCTTATATGCACATCTCTCTTGACGACGAGGACAGCCTGAGCAGCCGCTTTGAGAAAAAAGAAAAGAAGCTCGTCAACATTGGCGTTGTTCGCCTGCCGCATATCTCGAATTTTACAGATTTTTCGGCATTTGAACTTATCGAAGATGTCGGTGTGCATTATATAAGCAGTGCCGCTGAAGCTGAAAAAATGGACATGCTAATTATTCCCGGAAGCAAAAACACAATCGGCGATTTAAAGTGGCTTAGAGAGAACGGCCTGGAAGCGGCGGTCAAGAAATTTGCCAGAGACAAGCTTGTTTTCGGTATTTGCGGCGGTTACCAGATGCTCGGCAACGATGTGCAAGACCCGCACGGCGTTGAAGCTGGCGGCAGCATACGCGGAATGGAGCTGCTCGATATTTCGACTGTGCTTGAAAAAGACAAGACCCGAAAACAGGTTGAAGCGCAGAACGGCGCAGTTCCTGGAAAACTTGCAGAACTTTCCGGTAAAAGGATTGCCGGTTACGAGATTCACATGGGCAAGACCGAGCTTGGCAAAGACGCACAGCCTTTTGTTTCCGGGGCATGTTGCGGTAATGTTTACGGAACTTATATTCACGGCTTTTTTGATGGAGATGACACGGCGTTTATAGCCGCAAAAGTTGCCGCCAAAAACAAGGGCGTTCAGCTCAATAACGAAAAAACCGACTACAAAAAGTTTAAAGAATCGCAGTATGATTTGCTTGCAGATACAATGCGCCAACATTTGGATATGGACGAGATTTATTCGATGCTCTCGTATGCACAGATTCAGCAGAATTCTGAGGACTGATTTTATGGCAGAGTACGAAGATTTTTTCCATGAAATTAAGAACAACTGGGACGCAATTGCCAAACCGCTCGACAGCCTGGGCAAATTTGAAACGATTCTTGCCAAAATCGGGGCGGTGCAGAAAACGGTTTACCCCAAACTTCAGAAAAGTGCCGTTCTGGTTTTTTGCGCCGACAACGGAATTGTGGAAGAGGGCATAAGCCAGTCAGATAAAAGCGTTACGCGGATTTGTGCTGAAAATATTGCGCAGGGCAAAACCGCTGTGGGCA
The DNA here is from genome assembly GCA_946406925.1 of uncultured Spirochaetales bacterium. Lineage (GTDB taxonomy): Bacteria > Spirochaetota > Spirochaetia > Treponematales > Treponemataceae > UBA1240. The sequence goes on from CAMJMF010000040.1 coordinate 4,986, forward strand.
TAATGGCGCGCCGCCCGCATGCAGACATTATAGCCGTAGACATAGGCATAGATTCTGATGCCGTTATACCCGGCGTTTTAAGCCATAAAGTGCGCAGAGGCACGCGCAATTTCTTAAAAGAAAGTGCCATGACAGAGGCTGAAACTGAAAAAGCCATAAACATTGGAAAAGACCTCGTCCGCGATTGCAAAAGCCGGGGTTACGATATTCTTTGCGTGGGCGAAATGGGTATAGGCAACACGACAACTTCTGCGGCTGTTGCATCACTGCTGCTCGGCAAAAATGCCGCCGAAATAACAGGGCGCGGCGCGGGCTTAAGCGATGAGGGGCTTCGGCGAAAAATAAGCGTAATTCAAAAAGCCGCGGAAAAATATGCTGAAATCAGCGGAGAGCCGCTAAAAGTGCTTGCTTCTGTGGGCGGCTTTGACATAGCCGGAATGGTCGGCGTTTTTCTTGGCGCAAAACAATATGAAATGCCTGTCATTTTAGACGGAGTAATAAGCATGGTTTCGGCACTTGTCGCTGAAAGAATTGAAAAAGGCGTAATTGATTTTCTGATTCCGTCGCACAAAAGCCGCGAACCTGCCGCGGAATTCATAATGCAGGAGCTTGGGATTGACGCTGTTCTAGACGCGGAAATGGCACTTGGCGAAGGTTCCGGTGCTGTGTTGATGCTTGGAATCCTTCAGACAATTGCTGATGTCTACGAGAACAGCGTGCCGTTTTCGGCGTCCGGCGTGGGGCAGTACAAGAGGTTCGGCTTATGAAGCTTGTTTACGGCGGCAGCGGCTGCGGCAAGTCTGCCTATGCCGAAGACTGCATAATGAAGTTTCAGGCTTCAGCGCGCTATTATATTGCAACTATGAAGGTTTTCGGCGAAGAAGAACGCCGGAAAATTGCACGCCACCAGAAACTTCGCGAAGGCAAAGGCTTTTCTGTTTTGGAATATTCTGAAAATGTCGGCAGAGCGGCCGCTGAAATTTGCGGAAAAAATGCGGCTGTGCTTCTTGAGTGCATGTCGAACCTTGTTGCAAATGAAATGTTTCAGTCTGAAACGCCTAAAGCCCCGGACGAAGTGGCTTCTAAAGTTGCGGAAGATGTACTTCTGCTTGATAAGGCGGCGCAGGCGCTTGTTGTTGTGAGTAATTCCGTTTTTCAAGACGGAAATGTATATGATGAAAGCACCATGCAGTATATAAAGGCATTGGGTAAGGTAAACTGTCTGCTTGCAGAACACGCAGAAGAAGTTGTTGAAGTTGTAGCAGGAATTCCGGTGAAAATAAAATGAAGCTTTTGAAGACAATATTAAAATCTATCGATGTTGCATTTTCAATTTACTCAAAGATTCCAATGCCAAAATTTGAGTGGGCAAGCGATGACATGAACTATCATCTCTGCTTTTTTCCATGGGTTGGTGCTGTAATTGCGGCTTTAGAGTGGGGCTTGTTCTGCCTCTTTCAAGGTGGTTTTGTCAGCGCAGTTTTTTATGCGCTTTTAGCGTTTGTTATTCCGCTTTTAGTTACAGGCGGTTTTCATGTAGACGGCTTTATGGACACAATGGACGCCTTGCATTCGTATCAGCCGCGAGAGAAAAAGCTTGAAATATTGAAAGACCCGCATATCGGGGCTTTTGCAGTTGTAAGCCTGCTTGTGTACGCGCTTCTTGCTTTAGCTTTTATCTCTGAAATAAACGGAAAAGAAGCTGTCATTGTTGTAATATCGTTTTTTTTCATTTCGCGCGCGTTGAGCGGCATTGCGGTTACATGCTTTCCAAAAGCCAAAAAAGACGGAATGCTCTCAGCGGCTTCTGCTAACGAAGACAAAAAAATCGTCTTAATTTGTCTGCTTGTTCAGCTTGCAGGCGCTGTAATATTTATGTTTTTCGCTTCTTCGCTTAAAATGCTTTATGGCGTTTCTGCTCTGGCGGCAGTTCTGCTTTTGTTTGTCTGGTTTTATTTTATGAGCCGCCGCGAATTCGGCGGTGTGACTGGAGATTTGTGCGGCTTTTTTGTTGCGGTTGCAGAACTTGCGGCGCTTGCGGCTGTTTCAGTCTGCTGCATCTTTTTTCAAGCTTAGGAAAGAATATGGAATTATATATCGGCGGTTATGCACAGGGAAAACTTGATTATGTTTTAAGCCGGCACCCTTCTTGTCTGGTTTTTGAAGATTTAGACGGCCTTAAAAGCGCCGCCGGCAAAACTGGTGTAAAAGTGCTTAACCATTTTCATCTGATTGTGAAGAAAATGCTTTCAGCAGGCTTAAAAACCGAAGAAATTGAATCTGAAATAATGCAGGCTGTAAGCTGCGTTTCTGACCTTGCGATTATCTGCAACGAAATTGGGAACGGCATTGTGCCTTTGGATAAAGACGAGCGCCTGTACCGAGAACTGACAGGGCGGCTTATGGTTAAGCTTGCGCAAAAAGCAGACAAGGTGGTGAGAATTTCATGCGGAATTCCACAGACATTGAAATGACAATAATTCTCATACGCCATGGTGAAACTTTAGGAAACGCTGAAAAGCGCTATATCGGGCGCACAAATGAGCCGCTTTCTGAAGCAGGCAGAAAAGCTGTTGCAGAAAATGCGGCGCGCGGCAAATATCCGCACGCCGATGTAGTTTTTTCAAGCCCGATGAAGCGCTGCCTTGAAACGGCTTTGCTTATTTTCCCTGATAAGACTGTGACTGTTGAGGAAAATCTCAAAGAAATAGATTTCGGCATTTTTGAGGGAAAGTCATACAACGAATTGAGCGGCACTGCTTTGTACCAGCAGTGGATTGAAAGCAACGGCACTCTGCCTTTTCCGGAGGGTGAGGCAAGAGAAAGCTTTATCAGCCGGACGGTTCCAGCTTTTGACAGGCTGGCGCTAGGTGCAGATGAACCTCTGCGGAACATTGCTTTTGTGGTTCATGGCGGCAGCATTATGGCAATTTTGTCAGCTTATTGTGGCGGCAATTATTTTGACTGGCAGTGCAAAAACGGCGAAGGCTACATTTGTACGGCTGTTAAGTCAGCGTCCGGCTTGAGTTTCAGCGGCTGCAGGAGGTTATAGGTGAAGTATCATCTTTTAGCTTTTTGCGCCGGTTTTCTGCTCGACCTTGCTTTCGGCGACCCTTATTGGCTTCCGCACCCGGTAAGAGCAATTGGAAAATTAATCAGTGTTTTGGAAAAAATGCTTTACGGCAAAAAGCACAGCCGTTTCCGCGGTTTTGTGCTTGTTCTTTTAGTCTGTCTCACCGTTGAGCTTTGTGTTTTTGCGGTGCTTGCCGCCGGATATATGGTGCACCCTGTTTTGGGCTGCATTCTAGAAGCAGTTATGACGTATCAGCTGCTTGCGGCAAAGTGCCTGAAAGTTGAGAGCATGAAAGTTTATGATAAGCTTGAAAACGGAACGCTGGAAGAAGCCCGCAAAGCCGTTTCTATGATTGTAGGCAGAGATACCGCAAATTTGACGGCAGAAGAAGTCGCAAAAGCGGCGGTTGAAACTGTAGCAGAAAACACATCAGACGGTGTTATTGCGCCCATGCTCTATCTTGCCGCTGGTGGTCCGCTGCTTGGCTTTTTGTACAAAGCTGTGAATACAATGGATTCCATGATTGCCTACAAAAACGAGCGTTATATTGATTTCGGCTGGTTTGCCGCCAAAACAGATGACGCGGCAAATTTTGTTCCGTCTAGAATAAGTGCTCTGCTGATGATTTCAGCCTGTGCCTTTTTGGGCCGGAGTTTCAGTTTTAAGAATGCGTGGTGCATTTATAAAAGAGACCGCTTCAACCACGAAAGCCCGAACTCGGCGCAGACTGAAAGCGCGTGCGCCGGTGCGCTTGGGCTTAAGCTTGCAGGCCCGGCAAGCTACGGCGGCATTGTCGAAAAAAAGCCCTTTATTGGCGATGAAACGCGCAAAATTGAGCACGGCGACATAAGGCGCGCGAACAAGCTGATGTATGCGGCGGCTTTTATTTGCGAAGCTCTTTGCGTTGCGGTTATGATTCTGATTGTTTTTGCGGAGGCGCGCTGATGCATGGCGGCGACATTTACAGCAACGAAATCAAGCTCGATTTTTCTGTCAGCATAAACCCGCTAGGCGCAAGCGGAAACGTAAGGCGCGCCGTTGCAGAAGCTCTTGAAGCCGATTCTTCGATTATCGAACAGTACCCAGACCAGAAATGCCGAAAACTTGCGGCCGCACTTTCAGATAAATTGAAGCATCCAGAAAGCCAGATTCTTTTCGGCAACGGCGCATCGGAACTTATTCCGGCGCTGTTCCGCGCGTTAAAAGTGCGGCGCGGTCTTTTGCTTGCGCCATGCTTTTCGGGCTATGAACGCGCGTTCAAGTCTTTGCGCGAATGCGGCATCAGCATTGAATATAGCTTCTTCACACTTTCGCAGCGGTCAAAGTTTCAGCTTGATGAAAAGCAGCTTGAAGAGCTTGCAAAATGCGTTGAAGCGCAGAAGCCCGACATTCTGGTTGTGACAAACCCGAACAACCCCGACGGAAGCATGAAGCCGCTGCATTTAATGGAAAGGCTCGCAGCTTGTTGCCGCGGCACTGGTACAAAGCTTTTGATAGACGAATGTTTTATGGCGTTGTCTGACGGCTATGATACTTGCTCGTTTGTGCCGCGGCTGGCTGATTATCCTGAAGTGATGGTGCTTGATGCGTTCACCAAAAGCTATGCGCTGCCGGGCTTGCGGCTTGGTTATCTGCTTTGTTCAGATGAAAGCGTCATCGAAAAAACGCGGCTGCAGCTTGCAGAGTGGAGCGTGTCGTCTGTTGCACAGGCTGCCGGTGTTGCTGCTTTGCAAGATGGCGGCTATATAGAACGTTCGCGGAAACTCATACAAGAAGAGCGCCGCTTTCTTTGTGCAGGGCTTGAAAAGCTAGGCTTCAAGGTTTTCGGTTCATCTGGCAATTTTCTGCTGTTTTATTCGGAAGAAACCCGGCTTAAAGAAAAACTCATTGAAAAAGGCATTCTAATCAGAGATTGCAGCGACTATGAGGGCTTGAAAAAAGGCTTTTACCGCATCGGCATAAAAAGCCACGCCGCAAACCAGTTTCTGCTTGAAAGCATAGCAGCGGTGGTTTAGATTTCCATGTTTCCGAGACTGTCAAATTCAAAGCTCCATGCAGCCTTGAGCCTCATCTAAACTGTCAAAGAACATTTCCCAAAATCCGATTTCATGGTGAGAAGGGTTTGGGGAAAAAGTTATCTTACTTTAGCCGAAATCGAGTCATTATCTTCTCTTTTTTCAAGTTTAATTACAAATTCTTCACGCCCGCAGAAAAAACTCCGAGGTTCTTTCATCCATTCTCTATCTGTAAAGTTTGGATGTTCATGAGGATTATAAATATATTGTAAGTATTCATGAGTTTCAGCTAAATGGTATTCTTCATTTGACATTTCAGATTTAGAAAATGTAGGATTATCTGGAAAAGAAGCAATTTCAACAATTTTGTAATTCTCATTTGGAGAATACAAATAATTTTTATAATCTGATTTAGAATTTACATAAAACAAAATATTAGACTTTTCTTCATCATTTTGTATATTTTTCAAAACATCAACATTGATATATATAGTCTGGTTATCCAAATATTGATATTTACTTGCATGAATGCGTTTTTCAGGAATTAATACAAATCCATTTTGATCAGTTACAAATTTATCAATTTCATAATGATGTTTTGTTAAGAAATCAGTATTGTAAACACCTAATACAGTCCATAATGATAATGTATAAGTTTTTACGCTGCTATAAACTACAAGATCAGGAACCGGAAGCCCTGTTTCTGCATCTACCACTTGAATACCAACTTCACGAATTACTATTTCACTTTTCCCAACTGCATAAAGAGATGTATTTAGTAATAATATGCAAAATAAAAAAACTAATCTCCGCATTGTGTAGCCTCCTTATATTTTTCTAGATATATCTTTGTTTCATCCTTAGTTTGTGTCCATTCTTCAAATCTTTTTACTTTATCGTCAGCATGAATTTCACCAGCTTTTTTTGCTTGTCTGTGACAATGTACAGTGCCACTCGCCAAGCAGCAAGTCTTTAAAGTCTTCAAAACATTGAGGACAAATCCAGCGATATTCTGTTTCATCTGTATATCCTTTTTGAATTTCACCGCCTGCACCAAATTTTATTCCACAAAATTCACAATGATCATGTGCAGGATAAGGAATATCATATTGCTTAAATGTAAATTTCATGTCATGCAGATATCGATCTTGTTTCATATATCGCCAATCATTTTTCATGTCTTTCATAAACTATTTAGTCTCCAAAAAATCGGCTTCTCTGTGAATAATTATATTGCACTATTTGTGCTCTTGCAAATAGAAATGCACTTTTTATTCAAGTCAATGTTTTGTCATTCAAGCTGCTCTTAAAAAATAATCGATGTTGTATTATAATTTTGACAGAGGTGCTTGATGATTGAATATGTCGTTCCGTCTGAAATAGAGAAGAGAAGCTTTGAGATAATCGAAGCCGAGCTTAAGGCCAGGAACATAATTCTGCCGCAAGACGAAAAGCCGGTAACGATGCGCGTAATTCATGCAAGCGCCGATTTTGATTATGCTACGGCGATGCGCTATTCGCCTGATGCAGTGACAAGTGCGCGCTCTCTGCTGCTTGAAGGCGCGGACATTGTGACAGACACGAACATGGCAAAAGCCGGAATCAGCAAAAAGACTTTGGAGCGCTTCAGCGGGCAGGTGCACTGCTTTATGGCAGACGAAGACGTTGCAGAAGAAGCCAAAAAGCGCAACATTACGCGCGCGGCGGTGAGCATGGAACGCGCTTCAAAGCTCGGCAAGCCAGTGATTTTTGCCATAGGAAACGCGCCGACCGCGCTTATTTCGCTTTACGAGATGATGGAGCAGGGCATTTTTACGCCGCGCTTCGTTATCGGCGTGCCGGTCGGCTTTGTGAACGTTGAAGCCTCGAAAGAGCTTTTCCTTAATTCGGGCAAAGTGCCTTATATTATCAGCGCCGGCAGAAAGGGTGGAAGCTCAATTGCCGCCGCAATCTGCAACGCGCTGCTTTACGGGCTTGGCGCTTAGAGGTGGAGATGAGATTCGGATTTACGACAGGTAGCTGTGCGGCTGCCGCTTCAAAAGCCGGCGCGTTCATGCTGCTTACAGGTAAGATAAAGCGCGCAATCAAGATTGAAACCCCGAAAGGCATAACTTTTGACGCAGAGATTGTTGACATTGCGCGCGCTGAAAATTCAGTTTCTTGCGCTGTCATCAAAGACGGCGGCGACGACCCGGATGTGACGACCGGCGCACACGTAGTTTCAGCTGTAAGTTTTTTGCCCGAAACAGACGGAATGCCTTATGTAAAGATAAAAGGCGGTTTCGGTGTCGGAAGAGTGACAAAGCCGGGGCTTGACCAGCCTGTAGGTGAAGCCGCCATAAATCACGTTCCGCGCGGAATGATTGAAAAAGAAGTGCTAGAAGTCTGCAACGTTTGCGATTTTCGCGGCGGAATCTTAATCGAGATTTCTGTGCCGGAAGGTGTTGCGCTTGCTTCAAAAACTTTCAACCCGCGGCTCGGCATAGAAGGCGGCATTTCAATTTTAGGCACAAGCGGCATTGTCGAGCCGATGAGCAGCCAGGCTTTGCTTGACACAATCCGCGTTGAGCTGAACCAAAAGAAGGCGCTCGGCTATAAGGCCGTGGCTGTTACGCCCGGCAATTACGGCCAGGAATTCATGCTTAAGACTTTCGGCTATGACTTAGACCGCAGCGTTAAATGCTCAAACTTCATCGGCGATACAATCGACATGGCGGCGGAACTCGGCTTTTCGGGCATTCTGCTTACAGGGCATATCGGCAAGCTTATAAAGGTTTCAGGCGGCATGATGAACACACATTCAAAAGAAGGTGACTGCCGTATGGAACTGCTTGCGGCGGCGGCAGTAAAAGCAGGCTGCACTTTAAGCACAATTAAAACAATTCTGGATTGTGTTACCACAGAAGAAGCGTTGGCTCACATAAAAAATGAAGGCAGACTTGAGGCTGTAATGGAATACATTATGGAAAAAATCATGTTCTTTTTGAATAAACGTGCCGGCGCCAAGATAGAAACCGCCTGTATGGTGTATTGCAACCAGTTCGGGCTGCTTGCAGAGAGCCCGAATGCAATGGCACTGCTTGAACAATGCAAAAAAGAAGAGGAGATTTAGCTTGGTTTATTTTGTAGGTGCCGGCTGCGGTGCGCCGGATTTAATAACAGTGCGCGGCATGAAACTTTTGCAGAAAGCTGATGTAATCATTTATGCAGGTTCGCTTGTAAACCCGGCGCTGCTTGAATATGCCAAAGCCGGCTGCAAAACATATGACAGTGCCCTGCTGACTTTCGAAGAGGTAATAGAGCTAATCAGACAGGCTGAAACCAAAAAGCTGATGACCGTCCGGTTTCATACAGGCGACCCGAGTCTTTATGGAACTATACGCGAGCAGATTGATGCTCTTGATGAGCTGAATATCGGATACGAGGTTGTGCCCGGCGTAAGCGCCTGTTTTGGCGCGGCTTCAAGCCTCAACCTTGAATTCACCCTGCCTGAAGTTTCGCAGTCACTGATTATTACAAGAATGGCTGGAAAAACAGCTGTGCCAGAAACCGAAAGCATTGAAAGCTTTGCAAAGCACAACGCTTCAATGGCGGTTTATCTTAGTGCCGGAATGCTTAAAGACTTATCAGCGCGGCTGATTGCAGGCGGTTATAAGCCTGAAACACCTGCGGCAATTGTCTATAAAGCAACATGGCCTGATGAGCAGGTTTTTGTCTGTACGGTAGAAAGCCTTCCTAAAATTGCGGAAGAACACGGAATAAGAAAAACAGCCGTTATCTTGGTTGGTGATGTAATTGCCCATTCACATTATGCTAAATCGCGCCTTTATGCCGCAGATTTTGAGACAGAATTCCGTAAACCCAAAAAGGATAAATGAATGATAATCTGTGCCTGTTTCTTTACGGAAAATGGGAAGCTCCTTTTAGACCGTCTGAAACGTGAAATGCCCGAAATAACGTGGCTTGTCCGCAATGCAGAAGAAAATCTCAAAGACTGGGCAAAGTCTGCTTTTGAAAAGCATCTGCCGCTGCTGTTTATCGGAGCGGCTGGCATTGCTGTGCGGACTATCGCAGATTTTGTCAGCAACAAGCTTGAAGACAGCCCCGTCCTTGTAATGGACGAAAAAGGGCGTTTTGTGATTCCGCTGCTTTCAGGGCACATGGGCGGTGCAAATGAGCTTGCCGCTTTGATTTCAAGCCGCATTAACGCCCAAAGCGTTGTTACAACGGCTACAGATGTTGAGGCAAAATTTGCTGTTGATGTTTTTGCCAAAAATAACGGGCTCAAAATCATAAATAAAGACGGAATAAAGCAGATTTCGGCGAAAGTGCTTAAAAATGAAAAGCTTGCAGTTTGGGTGAATCCTGAAATTTGCATAAAAGACAAGAATGTGCCGGAATGCCTGACGCTCATAACGGAAAAAAAACGCTCTGCTTATGCAGACATCGTAATTGATTTGCCGCGGAGCGTTCCATTAAATAAAGAAGAATGTACGCTGCAGCTTGTGCCGTGTTTATATTGTGCCGGGCTTGGCTGCAAAAAGGGCAAGCCTTTTGAAGAACTCAATCAGTTTTTGACTGCTAATTTTGCTAAAACCGAATTATTGTATGCGGTTGCAAGCATAGACTTAAAGCAGAACGAACTCGGGCTGATGACCTTGGCGCAGTATCATCATGTTCCGTTTGTGACCTTTTCTTCTGAGAAATTAAAGCAAGCTAAAGGCAGTTTTTCCGAGTCAGAATTTGTTGAAAAGACTACAGGTGTTTCAAATGTCTGCGAAAGAGCGGCAGTTCTGTGCGCCGGCAAAAACTCAAAGCTTATTCTCAAGAAAATAGCGGAAAACGGCATGACACTTGCGGTAGCAGAGCGTGAGCCTGTTATTGCAGACTGGGGGTGCAGCTGAAATGAACAGCACAATTTACATAGTGGGAACCGGTCCGGGAAGCCCTGAAAAAATGACGCTTGAGGCGCACCAGATTCTGCAGCAGTGTGATGTGATTGTGGGCTATCAAGTTTATATAGAGCTTCTAAAGCCGCATTTTGCTGGCAAAGAATTTGCCACAACGCCGATGACACGCGAAGTTGAGCGGTGTAGGCTCTGCTTTGATTATGCGCTTAAAGGCAGAAAGACTGCGCTTGTCTGCAGCGGTGATGCCGGCGTTTATGGAATGGCGTCGCTTATGTTTGAGCTTAAGCAGGCTGAAAAGCAGCAGGCCGCGCAATGTACCGAGATTGAGCTTTGCGTAATTGCGGGCGTAACGGCGGCAAACAGCGGTGCGGCCTTGCTTGGTGCGCCGCTAAGCAACGATTATTGCGTTATAAGCTTGAGCGATGTGATGACGCCGTGGCAGATAATTGAAAAGCGGCTTGCTTGTGCCGTCAAAGGTGATTTTGCAATTGCTATTTACAACCCGTCTAGCCGAACACGCAAAGACCATCTTAAAAGAGCGTGCAGCATAATGCTAGAAGCCGGTGCTTCTCCAAACTTGCCTTGCGGTTATGTTGAGAACATCGGAAGAGACGGCACGGCGGTTCATATCTGCACGCTTGCCGAGCTTGCAGAAAGGCAGGTGAACATGTTCACCACAGTCTTTGTGGGCAATTCTCAGACTTTTGTCTTTGACGGCAAGCTTATAACAAAGCGCGGGTACTCAATATGAAGAAAATCCTTGTATTCGGCGGAACTACAGAAGGGCGGCTGACGGCTCAATTTCTTGCAGAGAATGAAATTGCGTGTGATGTTTGTGTTGCTACAGAATACGGTGAAGAAGTTCTTGCCGAATCTGAATTTGTTCATGTAAAAACAGGCAGACTTTCTGAAGCTGCAATGAAAGAGCTTCTTGCAAAAGGCGATTATGCCGCGGTTATAGATGCAACTCATCCGTTTGCCACAGCTGTTTCGCAAAATATAAGGCAGTGCATTGCTCAAAATGCCGTCTGCCTTCCGTTGTACCGCTTTGAACGGAAAATAAACCAGACAGAAGACGCTTTCTGCACTTATTTTGCGTCTGCCGCTGAATGTGCCGAAAGCTTAGAAGCTACAACTGGAACAATTCTGCTGACAACCGGCTCAAAAGACCTGCCGATTTTCTGCCGAAGCGAACAAGTGAAGCAGCGGCTTGTTGTGCGCGTGCTTCCGGCTGTTGAAAGCGTCAGGCTCTGCCATGAAGCCGGGCTTGAAGGCAGGCAGATAATTGCCATGCAGGGGCCTTTCTCTGTTGCAATGAACGAAACCCAAATCGAAGATTTTCATGTTTCGGTGCTTGTCACTAAAGAAAGCGGAAAAACCGGCGGTGAAGATGCTAAAATAGCCGCCTGCTGCAAAAAAGGCATAAAATGCTTTATTATCAGAAAACCTGCTGTAGAGCCGAAATGTGCCGTTCCAGAAAATTATGCGGTCGTCAATTCAATACAAGAACTTGCGTCAGCTCTTGAGTCTTTGTTTATGCGGAAAATCAAAGCTGGGTGCAGGCTGAGCATAACTCTTGCCGGAATCGGTATGGGCAGCCCTGAAAACACAACTGTTGAAGTGCAGAATGCTCTTTTGAAGGCAGATTATGTTTTCGGCGCGTCACGCATGCTTGAGAACATAAGCGCCGGAGGAAAAAAATATCCGTATTATTTGGCAAAAGACATTGTTCCAGTTCTTCGGCAGATTCAGGCTGAAGAGGTCGGAGAACGCCGTATTGTGGTGCTTTTTTCTGGCGACACCGGCTTTTTCAGCGGTGCAGAAAACCTGCGCACAGCACTCAAAGATTCCGGCTTCAGTGAAGTGCGCGTTCTGCCCGGAATATCGTCGCTTTCATATTTGGCGGCTAAATTCAACATAAGCTGGCAGAATGTAAGAATCATAAGCACTCATGGTGTGGCGCAGGAAAACTGGCTTACCGACTTGAGCAGCGCAGTCTGTTCCGGGGCTGTTGTGTTTTTCATCACGTCCGGCGCAGAAGATGTTCAGAATATTGCGCGCCAGCTGCTTGCCATAAAAAAGAAAAACCCCGCAATCTGTGATTACATAGTACAATTAGGTTATCAGCTTTCTTATGCGGACGAAAAACTTTACAGTTTGAGCCTTGAAAGCTGTCTTGAGATAATGCATAAAGGCTTGTATTCGGGCTTCTTGATTCCGAAGCACCCCGAACCGAACAGCACCGAAGCAAAAGGAAAAGCAGATTGACTAAAAAGTTTTTGACGCCTGGAATTCATGACGAGGAATTTATCCGCGGTGAAGTTCCTATGACAAAAGAAGAAATCAGAATGATTGCGCTGTGCAAGCTGAAACTTTGCGCAGATTCTTGCCTGCTGGACATAGGCAGCGGCACAGGTTCAATTGCAGTTGAAGCGGCGCGGCTTTCTGACAAAATCAAAGTTTTTGCTGTTGAGACAAACCCTGCGGCGGTAGCGCTTATAAAGCAGAACTGCGAGAAATTTGCGGCGGCAAATGTCACTGTGATTCATGCGTCTGCGCCGGAAGGCTTAGACATTCCTGTGCCGGCAACTCACGCGTTTATAGGTGGAACAAACGGCAAGCTCAGGGAGATTTTGCAGGCACTTTATAAGCAGAACCCTGAAATGCGCGTTGT
>CAMJMF010000041.1 GCA_946406925.1 uncultured Spirochaetales bacterium
AGAATTGGCTATTTTCAATGGAGGAACGGAGCTGCTGAATCTTTGGCGGACATTATAAAGGGAATGTCGCTCGTGCGAATGTCCAGATTAATCTCGGGGTCGCGGAAAGACACAGTCTGCGCGCCTGAATCAAAGTCACAGTCTACCGAGAAAACCATAAGCGTGTTGTCGGCTGTAGAACGAAAAAGATGCCCGAAACCGCGCGGCACAAATACATTAAGCTGGTTTTCTGCAGAAAGCTCAACCGAGTGCCATTTTTTATAAGTCGGTGAATCTTTGCGCAAGTCTATGACATAATCAATGCCGCTGCCTTCAATAAGGCGGATTATCTTCTGCTGCGGGTGCGGTTCAAGCTGAAAATGAATTCCGTATAATGTGTTTTTGCGCGGAATGCGGTACAAGACATCTTCTTTTGGCTCAAAGTCTATTCCGTACTCTGCAAACTCATGCGCCGAGTACAGCCTGCTTTTTGAGCCGCGGTTATCATTAATACCGTCAAATTTGAAAATGCGCACTTCCGAAAACGGACACTCTTTTATAATCATCATCTGGAAAATCGTATATAAAATGCGCGCTTAATTCAAGTGCAATATGTTGCCCTGAAATTGACTGAATTGGCTGCTTATAGCAATAGTCTGGAAATTGTGCAGGCTCACAAAAGCCCGGCGTTTTCTGACATAGCCTGAACCTGCTCCTTCCATTCATCAACGAACCATTCCGGCTCAACAGGAACTGCGTTTGCGCCTTGAGAGAGAACCCATTCCAAAATTTTTAGCCATTGACTTGAAGAAAACTCTATGCGCGTTTTTTCTTCGTCATCAAAGTCGGTAATTTTCTGGTCATCTGCCCAAATGCGTTCTTTTACAGTAATCCGCGAATCATTGTAGAAATCAATTACAAAGTTTTCGCTTTCTCCACTGCCTATAAACGCGCCGAATTTGCCGCCTCTGCATTTATGCGAAAAATCAAAATCTTTGGGCAGTTCAAAATGTTCCGTCGTAACCATAATGTTTTTTATTCTGTTCAAAGCAAAGATGCGTCTGGCACTGCGTTCTTCTGCATAGCCGAAAATAAAGCACATGCCTTCGTCAAACAAAAACTGATACGGATGCACACGCCGATGTGTTGTTTCTGTGTTCCATCTGCCGTTGTAGTCAAACTCAACAATCAGATTGTTCTGCAGCGCATCGAGCATTTTCTTCCATATATCTTCGTCAATGTTTACTTTCGGTGCAGGTGGAACGGCAATCCGATTAAGCAGCGCACTTTTGCCGATTCCCTGAGTGTCGGTTACAAAATCAATTACTTCAGATATTGCCTTGTACATTGGTGTTCCGGCAAAACCAGAAAGCAGCGTTTTTGCGGCAGAAAGATAGAATACTTCTTCAGCAGAGATATTGTTCAACGCAAATTCCCAGTTATCGTCAAAATAATAGTAGCCGCCTCTAGCACGGTCAAATTCAAGCGGTGCATGAAAATAAGTGCGCAGCATATCTATGTCGCGGTTGATTGTAGCCTCTCCCGGCATCTTTTCGGTGTTAAGCTGCTCGCAGTAAAGCCGCCTAAGCTGTTCGTTATTAGGGTACAACCCTGCCTTGATAGCATTGTGAATAATGATGAGCCGTTCAATCATTGTCTTGTTGAGCTTGCGCTCTTTTGTGTTTGCGTTCTGTTTCATGCTGCCAGTATAACATGGCAGACTATCATTTTGTGATAGCAGAAAAAAAGAAATTTATAATTGAACAACTTTTTAAAGATTAGAATATATCTTTATTTTTTCTCCCACTATCGTGAAATGATAGACCTTTGTGCTATTAATAATGTACAGGGAGTAATCTATGAAATATTTTTATAGTGAAAAAGAACTTGAGCGTTACCGCAAAGTTGGGGAGCGTTATTCCAAATGGATGGAAAACCATTGGTATAAGGGAGCAAAAGAAAAATTTGAATGGACAGATGAAAATCTCCGCCGTATTCTTGCACTCAATGATGCAATAATCCAAAAGGAGAATAACCTCTACAGACTGCTTTCAAATGTGAAAGCTGATATTGAGAATCTGCTCGCTTCAGGCAAAGACTACTATAAATACTATGACATCGACGCATATCTGAGTTATGAAGCCGAAGACTACGCGACACCAACCGGTGATGAAGACACGATGAGTGACGTTTATTTCGTTACGAATTTTGAATTCTGCATGGGTTTATACACATCAGCAGATAAACCGTTACTGTCAGTCGAAGAAGAGTTCGACCGCAGCACAAATTTCAATTATGACGGAATGTTTAAGGATATTCCCGACAAAAAACATTTTATAAGCCGAAGTCTCCACCGGCTTATGGAAGAAGAAACCTATACTTTAGAAGATCTGCTTTGGCTTAACCCAGATAATTTTGTGGAATGCATTGAAATACGGAATTAGCCCGGCACGAAAAGGAGAACAAAACATGAATAAACGACAGAGGAAAAAGCAGATAAAAAACTTCTGCCAGAACATATGCCAAAATGTATGCTTAGGGGCTTTGCTTGATGCGGATATCAGTTGGAATATGTTTAAGAGCCAGACGATATGCTACACCGTACGGCAATTTCCTCCGTTTACGGCTCTGTCTGTGCAGAATATTGAAAAGCTGTTTTATAAAGCCTTTCGGCTTTTATCCAGAAAGGCGCACAAAAAGCATATCTGGAAATACAAAAAGCCATTTTTAAAGGCAAACGGCTGGCTTGATTCGTTTTCTAAGATTATGCTTGAACTGTTTGTGTTACGGCTGAATCTTGAAAAACATAGCAAGCCGAAAGAAAAAATTCTTGCCGAGTTTTTGAAAGGCTGTGACATAATGCTCAAAGGCTTAGGTTTTGACGAAGAAGAACAGACTGCTTATCGCGAAAGATACACGCGGATTATCGCTAGCCTTTCAGAGAGAACCATGCTTCTGACAGGAACTACAGTCTGCGGTTTCTGAGTGAACAACTGATGGGGTAAAAAGCAATTTTACAGAATTTGATGGGTAGGGTATAATAAATATATGGACTACGATTTATTTTTAAATTTATTCAAATATAGGGAATCAGAAAAAAACTCACCGCTTGAAAACTATCTAACAGAATTATTTGCGTATATTTTAAGATTTCTAATATCAAAAAGAAACCCTGTAGTTATAACGTTATTCAATGAGTATTTTCATATAGACTGTTCTGATAGTGATTTTGAGAATATTACAATTGAAACTCAGAATGAATATTGGATTGAAAAATATCAATGTTATGCTAGACCTGATTTAGAAATTTCCATAAATAATGAAAGGGTGTATTTTATTGAAAACAAAGTTGATTCAGATTTAAATCAATATGGTGAAATCGATCAAATTCAGTTATACGAAGCAATAAAATTAAAAGCCCCTAAAAAAAATATGGGCGTAAGGACTCTAACAAAATATGAAATATCTACAAAATCAAAGTCATTTGATACAGGTAAGGATAAAGTTTTTTGGCGACAAACTTATAAATTATTAAAGGAATGTGATCTTGAAAATGATATTTTGATACAAAATTATTTAAATTTCTTGGAGGAATATAACATGGGAGAACGAAAGATTCTGAAAATTACAGAAAAGGGATTAGACGAGTTTTATTCTTTATATGGTTTTTTGTCTGATAATCTTCTGAACATATTTTTATTAAATGGGTATACAGAAAATGCAGTTAATTTTTTAGGCAATAATGATTATTTTGGTTTTGCAATAAAGTATGACAGAAAAAACTGCATTTGGGTTGGTTTATATAGAGATGAAACTGATATTATCGTAGAAAGTCTTGTAAAGGATGAAGATCTTGACAAGCTAAAGAAGCGATTAGCTAAAAAGAAAATAAAATATTCGATTAAGGATGAATCGACTTATGGGAACCCTATTTTTGCCAAGATATCAATTTCGGAACTACAGAAAGGAAAAACTTATGAAGAACAAGAAAGAATTTTCAAATCATGGATTACCGATAATGCAGTTGTAGAAATTGCTAATGAATCATATGAAATAAATAAAGAAAATTAAACCGGAAACTTTCTTCAATCCAGATACTACCACCCTGTGTTATAGCTTGTAACACAGGGCTTTTTTTGTACAACATTTTGAAAATGTTGACATATTCAACTGGCCATATTATATTTAAATTATGAAGTTTCATGTAGAAAAGCTTCCTCAAGCACAATCAGAAATTGATTCTTTGGAGCAATCTCAAAAAGATATGCTTGAGGCAGATTATACGAAAATTCAAGAACAGGGCATTGAATTTGTTCGTGTAAAGTCAATTCAAAACAATATTTTTGAAATAAAGACAAATGAACTTCGTTCATTATTCAAATATAAAGCTGGCAAAATTGTTGTAATTGGAATTGTTTTCGTAAAAAAGACACAGAAAACTCCAAAAGAAAAGATAAAACTTGCAAAACAACGGTTAAGGGAGGTCTGATTATGGATTATGTTTTTGTAAAAGATTCAGAAGGTTATGTTTTCAAAAAAACTGCATCAGAGGTTACATCAGATGAAAAAATTATTTCTGAAAAAGAGTATATGAAAATCTCAGGACTCTCTTCCTATGAAAAGAAATTCGGTCATGGCGGTGCAAGAGAACACGCTGGCAGAAAGCAGAAATTCGCATTGCCGCTTGAATTTCAAATCCGTGTGACAAAAGAAGAAAAAGATTTTATAAAATACGCAAGAGAGCATAATATAAATTATTCTGCTTTGATGCATAAGTAAAATATATCTATGTATCTATTCCCATACCCTGTGTTATAGCTTGTAACACAGGGCTTTTTTTTAATTGCAGAATGTACGGAAATATCTTTCGTACTAGTATAAAATGATACTCTGAAATGTTATCCTTTTTGCATACGTACAAAATCCAACCACATCCACAGACCGCAAATCCGCTTATCCACAGTCAGTGGAACGAGCTATCCACAGACCGCAGATCCGCCGGTCCACAGACAGTGGAATAAGCTATCTACAGACTGTGGATCCGCCATTCCACTGTCTGTGGATAAAGCCCAATCCATTCCACACTTCCAGAAAAAATCAAAAATCTTTTTCCTACTATCGTGAAATGATAGAGTCCGTCAGTATAATTTCATTTATAAAAAGAACAGTCAGGAGAAAACCGTGCTTTATATAACCGGCGACACGCACAACACTACAGATATGTCTAATCTGGCTTCTAAGAATATGAAAATCTGCTGCATGGAACAGCAGGCTGAGTTTAAGACTATATCTGCCGCGATTGTTCTGGGTGACTTTGGCTTGCCGTGGTCTGACTGCCCTGTTGATGAAAACGGAATCCATCCGACAGACAGAACAGACAGATACCTTCTCAAATGGTACAACCAGAAGCCGTTCAAGATTCTTGCTGTTATGGGCAACCACGAAAACTATGACATGATAGAAAAACTGCCGGCAGTAGAAATGTTCGGCGGAACAGTTCTGAAGGTCAGCAGCAACATTTTCTATTTGAAGCGTGGCGAGGCATATAATATAGAAGAAAAAAACTTCCTTGTGCTTGGCGGTGCAAAAAGTGAAGACAAAGCTTTTAGAGTTCCGCATGAATCATGGTGGGTAGAGGAAGAATGGACTGAAACCGAAAAAACACATTGTCTTGACGTGATACGCTCTTGCAGCGGAAGTTTTGATTACGTTCTTTCACATACAGGTTCGTCTGCCGGAATTGCGTGTGCGGATTCGTATTATTTGAATGAAGAAAATCTTTTAGAACTGAAAGCCGACCCGACTGTAAGCTTTAACGACCAGATTGATTCGACGATTTCCTATAAAAAGTGGTTCTTCGGGCACTGGCACAGCGACTGGGGTTATGAAAACTACAAAACCGGCAAATATGTACCATTGTACCACATGGGAATTGTGCTTTAAGACGCAGATATGCAAAGGAGAATACTCATGAAATGCGATATTGTCATTTATTCAGATAGCACTGCAATTGGTTTGTTTTATTTTGCAAAGTGGGGGCATGGTAGTCCTTGCGTAATGTTTATTTATGAAACTGATAAAAGTCTGCAAGACATAAAAGCCTTGGGCGAATATTGCGTAAAAGATGATAACCTGGCTTTAAAGATTAAAAAACACCATCAGACAGGTGATTTGCTGTCTGAAACTTTGTTGCCGCCGGTTGTAAAAATCTATAGAGCTTTTCTCAAAGAGATTTCTGTACCAGAGAGTGATTATATCAATTATTATCGCACAAGAAAAATAATCTACACAGATCTAATTAAGTGCTGTCAGCCGGAAATGGCACGGTACATAATAGAAAATTTAAAGAACTCAAAAGATAAAGATGAAAACATTCAAGCTCTTGAATGTGAAAGAATTTTGAATTCAAAAGGAGTGCAGCCCTTATGACAGAAAAAGAAAGAAAAGAATTATTGTTCAAACAGGTGGAATGCTATGCAGCGATATATGAACTGCATGACGGCACAGGCTTCTATAAAAACTCAGAAAATGAATGGTGTTTTTCTACAAAAGAAGTTCAAAACTGCAAGATTGACTGGGATACAGAACCGGTAAAACGCTTGTCAAAGACATATTTTGACATAAAGCAAATCAATTTCAGTGGTTTTGTTGCCGGAATAAAGAAAATGCGCTTTTCGGCAGATTTGCTTATCAAACAAATACAGGATGAATGGGGTAATGTTAAGATTTGGCGTGAAAACGAAGAATTCAAAGATGTCGCAGTTGTGTATTATGCAAACAACCACAAAAGACTTGTTCCCGTGGAATATCTTACGGTTTTACAGGAGAAAAAGAAGCAGAATGATTTGGAAAGAGATGTTATACCGCTTATGCCTGACTGGCAGAAAGAGAGTAGTGGGTTTTATAGCATTTCACAAAACAAAGAATTTGCAGTTTATATTATGCCTTGTTTTTGTGGCAGTCAGCCTGAAGACCTGAATGCAGAAGCCGGTTTGTTCATAAAATCGCAGTTCGTAAATATAGATATTGAGCAATTGAAACGTAAATTTGTCTGGTATTTGAAAGAGTTCATGCTGGATCTTCCAATTATGTACGAAGAACGCATTGATGGAAACTATCTCTTTGTCCGCTTTAACTACGGGATAGAGCACCGGTATACCGGCTTCGCACTGTTGAAATCAATTCTAAAAGCAGTCTGTGACAAAGAAGATTGATTTGTTGTGCATTTTTATTTGACAAATCTAAATAGCCGAATCCATACTAATTTACAAAGGAGACCGCATCATGTCTGTATGTCATTTTTCAAAATCGCGTTATTGCGCTTGTATTCAATGCCCGAAAATCCTTTGGCTCAGGGAACATCTGCCAGAAGACGAATTTGACGAAAGCGTTATAAATCAGACAGTTCTTGATACAGGAAATGACGTAGGTGATTTGGCAATGGGGCTTTTCGGCGATTTTACCGAAGTTCCATATTCAGAGCACCTTTCTGACATGATTCCGGCAACACAGAAACTGATTGATGAAGGTGTTAAAAATATCTGCGAAGCTTCATTTGCTTATAACGGCTGTTTTTGCAGCGTTGACATTCTGCGTAATCTTGGAAACAAAAAAGTTGAACTGTATGAAGTAAAAAGCTCAACAGAAGTTAAGTGGATTTACGAACACGACATTTCTTATCAGTATTATGTTCTTACAAAACTCGGCTATACTGTTAAAAAAGCCTGTATCGTTCATATCAACAGCGAGTATGTCCGCCACGGAAAGCTTGAACTGGATAAGCTGTTTACAATTGTTGATTTAACCAAAACTGCAAAATCTAATCTTCAAGAAGTAGAAAAGAACATCAAAAAGTTCCGCAAGTATCTTAAATCTGAAACCGAGCCGGAATGTGAGATCGGCGGACAATGTTCTGACCCATATAAATGTGGCTATTTTATGCACTGCGCTGTTGATTTGCCAGAATCAGACGAACCGACTGTTTGGGATATTGCAGGTCTTAGGACTAGCGAAAAACAGAAGCTTTATGAAGAAGGGCATATAACTTTTAAACAGCTTTATGATTCTGATGTTCTTAAAGGAAAATATCTTCAACAGGTAGAAGTTGAACTTCTTAACCTTCCTCCACAGATTGAAAAAAAGCAGATTAAGAGTTTTCTTAAAACATTGAGTTTTCCAATCTATTTTCTTGATTTTGAAACATTCAATCCTGCAATTCCTCTTTATGACAATTCAAGACCGTATCAGCAGATTGTTTTTCAGTATTCACTTCATTACATTGAGAAAAAAGGCGGAAAACTTAAACATAAAGAATACCTTGCTTATTCGGGAAGTGACCCGCGCCGTCAGATTGCAGAACAGCTTTGTGCAGATATTCCTGTTGATGTTTGTACAACGGCATACAACATGGGCTTTGAAAAAGGAAAAATCCGCGACCTTGCAGAATTATACCCAGATTTGCATGACCATCTGATGAATATTCACGACAACATCAATGATATTATGATTCCGTTTCAAAAACGCTGGTACTACACAAAAGAAATGCAAGGTTCTTATTCTATTAAATATGTTCTGCCTGCGCTTTTTGCTGATGAGCCGAGCCTGAATTATGAAAATCTTGAAGGTGTTCATAACGGACAAGAAGCCAGCGATACATTTCTTGCCATGCAGAAAATGAACGAAAAAGAACTTGCCGAATGGCGCGAACACCTTCTGCGCTATTGCGAACTTGATACACTTGCAATGGTAAAGGTTCTTGAAAAACTGCGCGAAGCCGTGAAGTAGATTTTGCTATGATTTTCTCAGATGTATGGTAGAATGGAAGAGTAGGAGATTTTTGAATTCAAAGTACATCAAAAAATTGAATAAGAAACATTCCCTTTCTAACTAAAGAATCTAAGAGGAGTTTTTTATGCCCGAAAATCAAAAATTAAAGAAAACATTCGAAGAACTCGGTTGGTATGTGTATGCTTTAGCATATCCTAAAGCATACACAAAAAAACATCCTAAAGAGAAAGGAATTTTTTATATAGGTAAAGGAATCCATAATCGTGTTTTGCAACATATAAATGAAGCCGAAAACAAGGAATCTAAAACTGATAAACTTGATACAATTCGGAAAATCTTAAAAGAAGGTTTTTCTGTAGATTATTATATTCTTCGCCATCAAATTCCAACAGAAGATGAGGCATATAGAATAGAATCTGTATGTATTGATCTTTTAAATTACAAGGATTTTGATTTTTGTTGTCTAAAAAATGATGTTACTGGACATGGAGAAAATGAATTTGGAATAAAAACTCTGGAAGAATTACAAGAACAATATGGGAATCTTCCGTATCTTCAAATTGATGATGATTCTGAATTATTATGCATCTGTATTAATCAATATTATGGAAAAAATGATGAAGATGGAAATCCCGTATCTATCTATGATGCTGTAAGAGGGTCTTGGTCTATAACACCGAGCCGTGCTAATAAATGTAAATATGTTATAGCAGAATACCATGGTATTTCTAGAGGTGTTTTTAAAGTTAATAAAAAAGGTTGGCAGAAATGTAATGACTCCGAGCGTTATTTCTTTGAAGGTAAAGATGTTTCTGACACAGAAGGTAAAGAATATATGAATTGTATACTTCCTGAAAAAAAGAAGGGAGCAGCTAATCCTTGCAGATATTTATCAAAAGAGAATTGTGTTATAGAAAGAAAAGACACGGAGTCTTATAAAAAGAATTCTGTAATAGCAATATGTGTTAATAGAAGTTATGGGCAGTTGGATGAGAAGGGACATGAAATAGATGCTTATAATGCTGTGCGCGCAAGTTGGAAATTATCCCCAGAAAAAGCAAACAACTATAAATACATAATAGCAGAATACTATGGTAAATGTGTTGGTGTTTTTATTACAGATAAGGAAGGTTGGATAGAATCTAACGCATGTCCCGGAAGATATTATTTTAATGGAAAGCAGGCTCCTAGAAAAATATATAATCAATATATTGAAATGGTATTGCCTCCGAGAAAACAAGGGGAAGCAAATCCTGTTAGATATTTTGAAGAATTGTAATTCGCAAAATAAAAGATTTAAGATTAGGCGTTGTTTCTGTTAAAAACTATAAGTGTATAATTCCATTAGATAATGCAAAATGCTCTGTGTTATACAAATCTTATAACGCAGGGCATTTTTTATTTGTACTGCTAAAAATACCGATACTGTAATTCATTATATACCATTGAATTAAAAGCTAAATTTTAGAAAAATTTTGGAGAATCCATTTTCCTTGTAAGTAAATGCGGAACTCTTCCGCAAAACTTATTTGCAAGGAGGATTCTTTCATGAATTTATCAAATCTTTCAATCAGACAAAACAACAATACAAGCTGCGTTTCTGGGCGCGGTTCTGACCGTACACGAATGACGCATTTTATGTTTGAACGGTACAGGCATATTTTGAATGCCATGCGTTCAGGCTCATACCCAAATACACCTAAACTTGCACACGCACTTGATGTAAGCATTCCAACCATAAGCCGCGACATTGAATTCTTAAAAGAACGGATGCACTGTCCTATTCAATACGATTTTTACCACAAAGGCTACATCTGCGACAAAGATTTTCACCTGAATTTCTAAAAAACATTCCACTCTATCGCAAAATGATAGGGTGGAATGTTATTCTTTTTGCATACAGAGAGGATTCATACTTATGGATAATAAATTTACTTGGTTAAGAGATCCCAAAGATTTAGATATGGAGCACCTTGAAAAATACGACGTTCTTTCATTGATAAGAGCAAGACGAGGTGTATTGTTCAATGATAATCTTAGAAAACAAATAGAGAATAATCTCAGAGAAAGAAAACTTCTAAAAGATTTGTTAAAATCGGAACATGCAGAACATGATGCCGAAATCCAAAATATTATCGGATTGTGCTACTACAATAGTTGGTGTGGAGCTGAAGAAGACAAAAAGACAGCTTTTGATTGGTTTATGAAATCTTCCATACAGGGCTATGCACCAGCGCAATTCAATTTAGGCAATTGCTATTATTATGGCAATGGCTGTGAAAAAGACAAGCTCAAGGCTTTTGAGAGTTATAAAAACTCCGCCAGACAGGGTTTTAGTCTGGGTCAAAATAATTTGGGCTCATGTTATGCCAGCGGCAATGGTTGCAAAAAAGACGAAAGAAAAGCTTTTGACTGGTACACTAAAGCTGCCGAACAAGGGGTTTGTATAGCTCAAAACGTTTTAGGCAATTGTTATAGAAATGGTATTGGCTGTAAGAAAAACAGCAATAAAGCTTTTCACTGGTATATAAAGTCCGCAAAACAGGGCTATGCGTCCGCCCAATTTAATTTAGCCGGATGTTATTCTTTGGGTATAGGGTGTAAGAAAGATAACCATAAAGAATTTGAATGGTTAAAAAAAGCTGCCAAACAGGGCTTTGTTCCTGCTCAAACTATTTTAGATAGTCGCTATCTTAAGCACGAAAGACGAAAAAAGAGCTTTTGAATGGTTCAAAAACTCAGTTGAACAGGAGAAACAGATATGAATGATGTCCGATTATGGAGAAACTCCTTGCTTTGCATTATGCGCAAAGTTGAGCAGATGATTCCATTGTTCAAACTTTATGCCGGGCAGACAGTCGATGACGATGATTACAATTCAGTCAGTTTTGTTATCAGTGTAAATGATAATGAAACACGCGGTCTGTTTAAGGTTGAAACAGAATATATTCTCTTGTTTCTGGAAGATGACGAAAAAGACTTACTGGTAGAAGAGTACGCATCAGAGCTTGGCTTTGAATATGACGAAGACACTCACTTGTTTAGTCTGAAAGTTTATGTTTCAGCTTACATTATAAGAACGATTGCAGAATCAGACCTGAATAAAAGCCAGCTTGCCTGTCTTTTTAATGACATGATTCTTAAATGTCTTAGGATATGCAATTTCAGAAATTCAATAAACATGGGCAACTGTAGTATTCCGCTTCCGCTTAATTTTCTAAAAAAACAGATAATAACAGATACGTTTATTCCTGTTCTTGAGCTGATTGCAAAAAAATACAAAGTGGAATTTTTCGACAGCGGTTTTTCAGACGGAATATTGGGCTGTGGATTCTGTTTCAAAAAGGACAGCATATACATAGTTTTTGAATTTTACTGGGATAATTGGAAAGCACCTGTGTTCGGTTTTGCTTCAAAGACTTTTATCGAAGCAAAGGGAGAACTTACAGAACAAGAAAAGAAACTGGAATCATATCTTGCTTCTCTTTTTCCTGGTGAAATAGAAAATGAAGACTGGAATTGCAGATACGGCTCTGTAAAAATGAATATGGAACAATTCTTGCAGTTTTTCCGCAATCCAGAATCATTCTTTATACTTATAGAATCTCATCTAAAAGAATACTTAGATGCAATACAAACATTTTGGGAGGAACAAGCATGTACGGAGCAATTTTAGGAGACATTATCGGAGAACCATTTGAATTTGTGCGTTACAAAGGCAAGGATTTTCCATTGTTTTATGGAAAACCACTGCGAAGTACAGACGACACTTGCATGACTATTGCCGTATGCAATGCGCTTTTGGATGCAGGCACAGATGCAGACGAAGAAACAATCAAGCAGAAAGTTGCAGTTTCAATGAAATACTTTGGTCGCAAATATCCGCGGGAACGCTACGGACAAAAATTTGTAAGGTGGCTTGGACGCGATTCTGCCGACCCCTACAACAGCTTTGGAAACGGTTCTGCGATGCGCGTTTCAAGTGTCGGTTGGCTTTATGACACAATAGAGCGCACACGCCAAGTTGCACGGTGGACGGCGGAAGTTACACACAACCACCCTGAAGGTGTAAAAGGTGCAGAATCAGTGGCTTCGGTAATATTCCTTGCACGGACTGGCAAGAGCAAAGACGAAATCCGCAAATATATTGTCAGTGAATTTGGCTACAATCTTGACCGCACCTTAGACGAAATACGCCCAGACTATTTTCATAAAGAAAGCTGTCAGGAAAGTGTACCCGAATCAATAACTGCGTTTCTTGAAAGCACATCTTTTGAAGATGCTGTGCGCAACGCAGTTTCGCTTGGCGGAGACACTGATACAATGGCCTGCATTGCCGGTTCAATTGCAGAAGCGTTTTATCAGAACAGCCCAAAAGGTATAAGTGATGAACTGAAAGCCCAATGCAGAGAAATTCTTACTTCAACTAAGCACGAGGAATTTATAGCGGTACTCGACAGGTTTGAAAAAGCTCAAAAAGTTTTTTCATAATATCACGAAATGATAGACCCTTGTGTTATATGTAAGGCATAACACGAGGGGGCTTTTATGAAAAAGAATGAAAATCCAAAATTTGATGTGCTTAATGCAATTTCGGTTCTTGCAAAGAAACTTGAAGATTCAAAACTAAAAATCAAGCGGACTAAGACTTTTACCGATGCAGAAAATCATTTGAACAGCTATTTTGGTACAACATCAGGTGGAACGTGGATGCTCTGTGCGATGATTTCCTACTATTTTGACAATAATGGAAGAACCTGTAATTTCAACGATTTATCAGAATTTTTTGACTGCCCTGTAATGAGTACAATAGCCTACAAAAAAGATGTAGAAACTCTTCTTGCAAAGAGGTATATCCATAATACAAAAGCAACGGTGGTAGATGAAATAGGTCTAAGAAATGAATTTGAAATTTCTAATGAGCTTTTGAGAGCTGTTCTTCATAACAAAAAAATCATTATAAGTAAAACTAAAGCTGACGAAGAAAGTCTGCTGAATATGCTTAAAAAAATTGTTAAGCTGTTTGATAGTTCAGAAGAGTTGTCAGAAAAAGGATCCAAAACCGAATTTCTTGAAGCAAAATATGCAGATGAAAAATTTATAAAAAATATAAAAGCTCTCATGCCGGATGATATTAATGCACGTATGTTCTTTTATGATTCCTGCGGCAATTTCTTAAGAGGTAATAAAATGGATTTGAATTATACTATTGAATGTACATATGAAGAAAGTGACAAATTCCAGATTGCCGAATCTTTTATGGACGAAACTCATGTTCTGCTTAAATATGATTTGCTTGAATTTACTACGAAAGGCAGTCTCTCTGATTCAGTGCTTGAAATTACGCAAAAAGCAAAAGAAATGCTGCTCGGCGAAAATGCAAAGCTGTTTACCAAAATGGCAGCAGGAACAAATATAATTCAGCCTGACAAAATCGTGGAAAAAGAACTGTTTTACAGCCCCGAAAACCAAAGAGAGATTGACCGTCTTACTTCATCACTTCAAGAAGAGAATCTAAAGAGCATACAGGAACGGCTTTCTGAAAAGGGGCTGCCTAAAGGAATCGCGGTTCTGCTTTACGGCGCACCCGGAACAGGCAAGACAGAAAGTGTCTATCAGATTGCAAAAACCACAGGACGACGGATTCTTCATATTGATATAAGCAGTGTTAAGTCTTGTTGGTTTGGCGATAGCGAGAAAAATATCAAAAAGATTTTTACTGACTACAAGAATCTATGTAAGGCGTGCAAAAACGAAAAAGACGGCAAGATGCCGCTTCTGCTTTTTAACGAGGCGGACGGAATCCTTTCAAAACGCAAAGATGTTTCAAGCGGAAATGTGGCACAGACAGAGAACGCCATTCAGAACATTATCCTTGAAGAAATGGAAAAACTTGAAGGCATTATGATTGCTACAACAAACCTTGCGGATAATCTTGATGCTGCGTTTGAACGGCGCTTTTTATTCAAGATAAAATTTGAAAATCCGTCGGTAGACGCAAAAAAGAAAATCTGGAAGTCAAAGCTAAACTGGCTTTCAGAGAATGAGCTTTCGGCTTTTGCACAGAACTACGATTTAAGCGGCGGTCAGATTGACAACATTGTGCGCAAAATCACCATGGACGAAGTGCTGACCGGCAACCGCCCCAACTTTGATGAGCTTAGCAATCTCTGCAAAAATGAAAAACTCGGCAGCACCGAAAAGCGCATAGGCTTCTTTTAGATTTGCCAAAAGTCGGGGCTAAGCCCTTAAGCGCCCCGACTGGCATAAAAGGCCTTACATCATCAAAAGCCATTTCCAAACAGGAATTACTTCAATTTTTACGCCGTCAATTTCAAGCTCATTTTCTTCTTCGAAGGTGATTATCACAAAACGTTTTGCTTCCTTAACTGTTTTTGCAGCCTGTAACAAGGTCTTCGTTTCACGGTCATCAGAAATACTTGCAAGTGAATATGCTGCCTGTATAACAGTTCCTGTTTCCGGTACAAAAAAATCTGCATCGAGGTTCTGAGCTTTTAAATAGAAGATTTCATCAAAATTGTTCTTCAAACTTATAGCTACAAGGTTTTCAAGCAGACGAGGTTCTTCCTTATTCAAAAAAAGATTCAAAAGCCCGTTGTCATTCCAGTAATATTTTGGGGTCGTTTCTTTATCTACAAATTTTAAGAAATAATTTTTTACAGCAAAAATCAAGTAAGATTCTTTTGCATAACTGATATAATCAATCACAACATCCTTGCTTATGTTAATGCCAATTGATTTTAAGATATTGTAGAGCTTTGAATACGAAACTTCATCCTTTACCGTTTCTGCAATCTTTTTCATTAAAAGTTTAAGTCCTGCTATGTTTCTGATATTGTTACGACTTGCAATATCTCCAAGTAAGACTTTCTGATAGATGCTTGAAACATAACCCCGTTTATCGCTGTACAAAAGATTTTCCGGAAATCCCCCAAAATAAAAATATTCTTCAAGTATGCGCTTAATCAGACCTCTGCTCTTTGTTCCCAAGATTGATTTTTCAGAAAAATCTACATTTTTTGCTGTCAAGAATTCCTTAAAGCTGTATGGAGTAATATATTTTGACAGATAGCGTCCGCCCAGTCTCTCTTCAATTTCACTTGAAAGCATCTTTGCGTTACTGCCGGTAATAAAAGTATGTTCCTTTGAATCTGCCATTCGTCTGGCAAATTTTTCCCAGCCTTCAATATTCTGAATTTCATCAAAAAAGAACCAACCTTCTTTATTTGTCAGTTCGCTCTGGAGTGTCAAAATATCGTTAAAATCGTTTGCCGTAAATTCTTCCAGACGCTCATCTTCAAAATTGATATAGATTATTTGATTCCATTCTACGCCATTTGCAATAAGATCTTGCACAATTTTATAAAGCAAGGTAGATTTTCCTGCCCGTCTGAGACCTACAAGCACATAGTTGGCATTCAAATCAAAATCATAATCACGTTTAACAATCTTAAAATCTTTTATGATTTTATGCTGATCATAAATTATCTGTTTTAATGTTTCGTGATTCATAAAGTTCCCTTTGTTTGTCGAGTATAATCGACAATATTTTGTTATTTTTGTCTATTATACTCGACAACATTAGCGGCGTCAATTTTTCAGCAAAAAAGAAACCTTTAGTATATGCACAATCACAAAAAATGAGGGGGATTTGGCAAACCTGCTCACTTCAAGCTGTTACAGCAGGCTGGCGATTTCTTTGACATTTTCTGATGCCATTGAGACGCTTGCTGTGCTCTGTGAAAAGCTTTCGATGCCCTGGGCAATCTGCTTGAGCGTTATAAAAATCTGCTCGCTTGCACTTGTAAGCTGGTTTACGTTGTCCAAAATCTCGTGAGAGCTTGAGGCGGTTGCTTTTGATGATTCCATAATGCTTTCAAAGCCGCTTTCAAGAGAGCGTGCGCTTTCGCAGCCGGAATCAATCTGAGCCGTACCTTTTTCACTGTCAAGAATGAGTGCATCTGAGGCTTTTTGAATTTCGTTAATGATTTCCCTGATTTCCTTGATGCTGTCAATGATGTTGTCAGAAAGACGGCGGATTTCGGTGGCTACAATGTGAAAGTTTTTGCCTGCCTCGCCGGAACTTAAAGCTTCAAGCTCTGCATTGAAGGCAATGATTTTGGTCTGGTCTGCAACATTGTTTATGATGCTGACAATATCCCAGATGCCTTTAATCTTGCTGTTCAGCTTTTTGATTCCGTCTATGGTGAGCATGTTCGTGTTCTTAATGTCGAGAAGCTCTTTGA
>CAMJMF010000042.1 GCA_946406925.1 uncultured Spirochaetales bacterium
ATACCCTGAAAAAGTTTTAGACAATTCTGTGCTTTGCTGAATAACCGCTTGTAAAAAAAAGAGCACCTGCGTTGTACAGGTGCTCTTTTGAAAGTCTTAACAGTAAGCTATTGGTATTTTGTATATGCCAAACCGTCTATTAGAACTCCAGTAATTTTGTTACCATCATCAGTAAATTCATAAGGTTTCGAAAGGGTAGATCCATCTGAAAATGTAATACTCAATGTACCAGTCTTTGTACTTACATCAGTATAAGTTCCGTTTTTTGTAGTAACACCACCAGAATTAACAGTACCTTCAGTATAAGTAACAGCAGTAGCTGAAGTGAATTTAAAATGCTTTTCATTGGCATTACCTGTCTGGTATCCAAAGTTTTTATTGGCAAAGCTATAAGTTATAGAATTGCTAGTGTTACCTGTAATTCTACCAATAATACCGCTTATACCGCTTCCGCCGCCGCCACCGCCGCAAGAAGTCAAGCTAAAAGCTAAAACTGCCACAACAAGCAGAATACCTATTGTCTTTTTCATTTTCATCTCCATATTTCAAAATATCGGCATAAATCTCATTTTGACACAAAATTTATGCTCTGTCACTTTAATCCTTTTTTTATGATTTAGTCAAGCTTTATAAGTCTATCCGTTTATTTCTCTTGTTTCTCAGGTTCTGCCTTAGGTTTCATACCCATATAAAGAGGCTGTCCTGTCGCGTCAATTGCATCGCGCCAGAGAGAACCTTCAGGGTTTACCTTGTTGCGCTGAATCGTTACAAGCCTTGTAGGAAGCAGAACAAATTTATCGTGTACAAGACCGATTACAAGCTTTGTCTTGCCGGCCATAGCCGCATGAACGGCATTGTTGCCGAGACGTTCGCAGTAAATCGAATCAACCGCAACGGCAGGCGCAGACCTAATCTGATAGCTCGGATCCATATATTTTAGATTAATGTGAATGTTCCGTTCCTTGAAATGCTCTGAAATCTTGTCGCGCAAGAACGTGCCTATATCACCAAGCTTGATGTTGCCCGAAGCGTCTTTTTCGCCGGTTGCCTGTAAAAGCTCCTGGCCTGCGCCTTCAGCAACAATAACAACAGCATGATTGCGCTCTAAAATGCGCTGTTCAAGTTCGTTCAAGAAGCCATGCTCGCCGTACAAATCAAAAGGAACTTCCGGAATAAGGCAGAAGTTTACCTCGTGGCTGGCGAGCGCCGTTGCTGTCGCGATAAAGCCAGATTCGCGTCCCATCAGTTTTACAAGGCCAATGCCGTTTATCTGCGAATGTGCTTCCATGTGGGCGGCAGACACAGCCTCTGTTGCCTTAACAACAGCCGTATCAAAACCGAATGACTTTTGAATGAACAGAAGGTCATTATCTACGGTTTTTGGAATTCCGACTACCGAGATTTTTGCACCACGTCTTTCAATTTCTTCTGCAATTTCAAGAGCGCCGCGCTGCGTACCGTCGCCGCCGACAATAAACAAAATGTTTATATTCAGTCTTTCAATTGCATCAACAATATCAATAACACGGTTGCCTGCACCGCGGCTTGTACCAAGAAAAGAACCGCCTGTCTTGTGGATATCATCAACTTTATCCGGATCAAGCTCTATTGTGTCAAAGCCGTATTCGTTCAAAAAGCCCTTGTAGCCGTAGCGGATGCCGGTTATTCTGCGGACGCCGTATCTGTTCCACAAGCAGCGCACAACAGCACGGATTACATCATTCAAACCCGGGCAGAGACCGCCGCATGTACAAATTGCCGCATGTACATGTTTAGGATTAAAGTATATAAATTCGCGTGGTCCGGCTTTCAAAATCAAATTATTGTTATAAGCGTCAGCTTCTGTTTCCAAAACGTTTTCGTATACATCCAGATTGTAGCGGATATATTCGTTATCTTTTACGTAGTTCGCAATAAAATCACCACGTTCGTTAGACAATTTAATTGGTGACGGAACCTTACATTCGCCCAATGAATCAACAGTAAAATCAAATCTTCCTTTCATGCTTGCTCCTTAATACAAGATGCTCTTCACCCAAAAAACAGAGTATACCGTTTTTATCAGATTTTCAAGCAAAAGTGTTTTGCCTTTGGATTAATCTGAATTTTAGATTTATCTGGCAAAACACCAAGTTTCCTTCGGAAACTTGCGGGCGCATGTACCGAGCGCCTAATTTGAAAAGTTTGAGCGGCAGAACTTCCATAGAAAGCCATAAACATGCTATATTCTTTCTATAATGAAAAAGACACCACCGTTTACTGAAATTTATTGCGATGACTCAATAGTTGTTTTGAACAAGGCTTCGGGCATTTTAACGGCGGCTGACCGCTACGATTTGGACGCACCGAGACTGGATAAAATAGCCTCAGAAAACTACGGCAGACTTTTTGCAGTTCACAGAATAGACAAAGATACGTCCGGTGCAATTGTTTATGCGCGGACACCGGAAGCACAGCGCGCACTTTCTATGGCTTTTGAAAAACGGCAGGTTGATAAAACTTATCATGCGCTGGTTCACGGCCGCCCGCTCTGGGACGAAACAGTGTCAACGATGAGGCTGCTTGTAAACGGTGACTTGCGCCACAGAACAATTGTCAACAGAATGGGCAAAGATGCCGAGACTTATTTCAGATGCATAGGCCCATGCGGACCATATTCGTGGATTGAAGCAAAGCCTAAAACTGGCAGAACACACCAGATACGCGCGCATCTTTCGCAGCTTGGCTTCTGCATTTTATGCGACCCGCTTTATAGCGGCAACCAAAAACCTGTGCGCCTTTCTGACATAAAGCGCTCATGGCGCGGCGATATTTACGAAGAAAGACCTTTGCTTTCGCGGCTGGCACTTCACGCATGGAAGATTACGCTTAAGCATCCATTAACCGGAGAGGAAATGACATTTACAGCCCCATACTCAAAAGATTTGGATTCTACGCGCAAACAGCTTGCAAAACTATTCGGAACGGATCCGATTTCATGAAAAAAATCTTTTCTATTATTTTGTTTATTTCAATTCTCCCCATACTGTTTTGTGAAGGTTATAGATTTTCTATTGAACCTTTTTATGGTGTAAGAAGCGGAACTCTTTATGAATACTCATTTTATGTGCAAGAAGGGAAACCTGATTACAAAATAAGCCAGCTTGAGTGGCATTTCAGACCTGCAGTACTTATGGGCGGCACAATCTGCTCAGCTTACGGTCCTCTTGAATTCTCAACAACAGTTCTTGGATTGAATCATATCCAAAACGGAGTTCTTTATGACTGGGATTTTGAGAACTTTGACGGAAAAGCAACAAAATTCTCAGAGCACAGGGCTGAACTTACAGCCAGCCTTGAAGCCTCTGGAAACATAGCGTTCAGATTTAGCTTTGATGAAAATTTCTCTTTAGCACCATATGCAGGTATTAATTACAACCACATGAGCTGGGATTCATTTGACGGATACTCTCAATACCCGCAGGGCACAGGTTATTGGAATGAAAATATTCCAAAAGACCCGGTTACAGGTAAAGTTATAAGTTACTCAAATACAATGTGGTATCCAACCGCCGGTGTTCAGATGCAGACAAGTTTTTTCAACTTTATTTCGATTCAGGCAGGCTTTTCTGCCTCTCCATATATATATGCAAATTCTGTTGACCAGCACTGGAAAAGAGACCTTGAATTTGTTGATTCAATGCGGCAGGGCTTTGGTCTTTTCGGCGACATAAGAGTTAATGTGTCATTTCTCAGATACCATACTCTCTCGTTTTTTGCGAGCGGACAGACAATTCAGAACGTAAAAGGCAAAAGCGAATTACGCCAGATAAGTGTCAGCGGCCAGGGACAGGAAAACGGCAGAAGAGGCACCGGAAACACAAACTACTCTTTCGGCTTCTCATATAAACTGACAATTGATTAAACAAGAAAATTTGTCATATTCGGGCTGGACACAAGTACGGCAATGACACACTCTGTTAAGCAGCAAATTTTACGCGGACAGTTTTGATGCAGCGCTGATACTGCTGCTCTACAATGAACGTGCAAACATCTGTTCTCAGCAAATCACCGACAGAAGGCAGAACACCGAATTTTTCGAGCATCCAGCCGCCCAAAGTCTGGTAATACTCACTTTCAAGGTTTGTCTTAAAAAAGTCATTAAAATCATTTAGAAGCATATCGCCCGGCAGTCTTAATTCTGAAGGGCTTATAAATTCGATTCTCTCTTCTATTGGAACCGCTTTTTTATCGTACTCATCAGCAAGCCTGCCGAAAACAGCCGAAAGCAGGTCGTCCATTGTGATTATGCCCGCATTGCAGCCGTTTTCATCAACAGCCACCGCAAAGTTCTGCTTTTCTCTTATAAAAAATTGCAGCATTTCCGCAGCACTTTTTGTTTCAGGCACAAAACATATAGGGCGCATTATATCTTTTACACAGAAAGAGTCACCTTTGTTCTTTGCGTAAAGCACATCTTTATAATGCACATAGCCGCAAACCGAATTGAAGTCACCTTCAAAGACAGGCAGACGCGAAAAGCCGGAATCTTTTAAAAGCGCGACAATCTCTTTATAAGAAGCATCTATGCTCACAGCCTTTACAAGCAGGCGGTTTACCATAATTGAATGAACATGAAGGTCGGTAAATTCAAAGATTTTGTTCATCATCTCTTTTTCGCCCGCCTCAAGCGTGCCTTCCTGATTGCCAACGTCAATAAGAGTTTTTAATTCTTCTTCTGTTACAAGCGGCCTTGA
Source organism: uncultured Spirochaetales bacterium (assembly GCA_946406925.1). Lineage (GTDB taxonomy): Bacteria > Spirochaetota > Spirochaetia > Treponematales > Treponemataceae > UBA1240. The sequence continues at coordinate 4,737 of CAMJMF010000042.1, forward strand.
TTCAGAGAAAAACCGCTTTATAAAAGCTGTAATAAATTTGACGATACCCGAAAAAATGAGGACAAACGGTGCAAGCACAATCTCAAAAAACAGCACAAGCTTTGCAAGGCGGCTTGCGGAAAGTTCAGGCTGATTTGAAGCCACCGTTTTAGGTACAATCTCGCCAAAAATCAGAATGGCTACAGTCATTATGGCGGTTGCAATGCCTATGCCGGATTCGCCGAAAAATGATATTGCTACAGCCGTACCGAGCGCAGAAGCAAGCGCATGCAGCATGTTGTTGCCTATCAGAATCGTGGTTAAAAGCTTATCCTGCTGCGACTTAAGCTTATGTATCAGCCTTGCGTTTTTTTCATGCCGTTTTAAAAGCTGGCGAACCCTTATTGAAGAAAGCGACATAAACGCGGTTTCTGAAGACGAGAAAATAGCAGCCAACACAACGCAGAAGCAAAGCAGAAGAACTGAAACTATCATTTTTCGTCCTCCGCCTCAAATTTGAGATTAACCAGAACAGTCTCAACCCTGTGCCCGTCAAGTTTTTTTACAACAAGAGAACCAAAATCAAACTGCACTTCTGAATCAACCTGCGGAAAATCGCCGATTTTTTCGGTTATAAAACCGCCGACTGTGTCGTAGAATTCAGACTTAAGCTCTACGCCGATTTTTTCAGACAATTCGCTTAAACGCATTGAACCGTCAACAACAAAAGAATCTTCCGCTGTGTCCTCAAGCGCATTTTTGGTTTCTGGTGCGTCTTTGTAGACATTGCCGAAAATTTCCTGCGTCAAATTTGCTATGGTAACAAGCCCTGAAGTGCCCGAATATTCGTCAATTATAATAGCTATGCTCTGTTTGTTTTCTTTGAAGATTTTTCTAATTGAAGAAATGCGGCGGTTCTCAAGAATAAAAAGCGGCGGACGCATCACCTTTTTAACGGAAAAACTTTCGGCATCATCAAAAAAAAGCATGTCTTTTAAATAAACAAAGCCGCAAATGTCGTCTATTCCGTCTTTATAAACAGGAAACCTCGAAAACGAAGTTTTTTCTGCCAAATCAAGAATTTCCTGATAAGTTGAATCCAGTGGAATTGCAGTAATTTCAGTCCGCGGAATCATTATCTCTTTTGCAGTCAAGTCTGTAAATTTAAAGACCTGGCGGAGCATTGTTTTTTCGTTCTGCTCAATAACGCCCTCTTCTTCGCCGGCGTCTATAAAAGTTTTAATGTCTTCTTCAGTAAAAGAAACCGTCTTTGACGATATGTTTACACCGAAAAGGCGCGCTATAAAGCCTGAAATTTTCTCGAAAAAATAAACAGGCGGAGCAAAAATTTTTGTAAGAAAGCTTATAAAGGGCGTTACACCGAAGGCGATTTTTTCCGGGTAAGCCGATGCAATCATTTTAGGCGTAATCTCGCCGAAAATCAGCAGAAGAACCGTAGAAACAACTGTCGCTATTTCCACGCCTTTTTCGCCGTAAAGTTCAAGAGCAAGCGCGGTCAAAAGCGCGGTTAAACCGACGTTTACAAGATTGTTTCCGAGCAGAATTGTGTTCAAAAGCTTTGTCTTTGAGTCAAGCAGCAAGCCTGTGCGAAGGGCTTTTTTGTTTTTTTTGCCGCGCAGAACACGCAGTCTTAATTTGTTAATGGAAAGGAACGCGCTTTCTGTGGCAGAAAAAACCATAGAAAGCAGAATCAATATGATAAGAACAATTAAGCTGATTACAAGGTGAACGTTCAGAAAAACAGCCTCCAAAATGCCGGAGCTGCCTAAACTTTTTTAGACAGCCCCGTCAATGATTCGTTCTATTTGCCTGTATTTGCAGAGTCAGCAGATTCAGCAGTGTCATCTGGAACAGGCTGCTGTTTTACAAGACTCAAGAAATTGTTCAAGTCTTCAATGTGCTCGCTTTCTGGATAAGCAGCGATGGCTTTTTCAAGCAAAGAGCAGGTGTAATCAATTTCTTCCTGAGTTGTAAGCAAACCGCCGAGAGCTGTAATATAGGCAGCTGTATAATAAGCTTCCTGTGCATATTCAGGCCCAACGTCAGTGCTTTCCACCATGTTGAGCAATACATTTCTTGCACCAACAACATCACCGCGCTGCATATAAAGCCCTGCTTCGCTATAAGCAGCCAGAAGCTTGTATTTGCCGACAAGACCGCTCTGGTTTTCAGGGTCTAAGGCAGGCACTTCAAGGATATAATCTGTCATATTAGCTTTCTCTTCGTCAGAAGATTTTTCATAAAGCTCATCAATCAGCTGAACCTTTTTAACGCCGCTTGCTTTTTCAATGTCAGACTTAAGCTTTGCCAGCGCTTTGTAGCCGCTCTCTACATTCTCAACAGCTTCAATTACAGTTTCTAAGCCCATTTCTTCCTGATAAGCAATAACACCATAACTTACGCCTTCTGGACTAAGCAGAATCAAGCTTGGGGTTGTTTCAAGATTGAACATCATTGCATAAGTAAAAATCTTCTGCATTTCTTCTTCAGAAACTTCATTTTCACCGGCAGGAATATCAATCTGGGCAAGCTCGAATTTTTTGCCCATTTTTTTGATGAATTCCTTGTCCTGCATAATGTCATTTTCAAAATTAACAGAAACTCCGTCCCAGCCTGTGCCGGTAAAAGCAAGAAGAATGTTCTTGTTTCTTTCTTTAGCTGTTGTCTGAACAGCTTCATAGTCTTTTACCCATTCTTTGGCAGCCGGAACATTCAAGTCTAAGCCAAAAAAAGCACCCACACCACCACAAGCAGCAATAACAACAGCACCGATAGCACCCAAAATAGCAGGCTTCTTGCTTTTTGCCTTTTTGCCTTCACCGGCAGCACTTACAGTTTCAGTCTGAACTGTTTCAACAGCAGCTTCATTAACCTGCTCTACTTCTTTTACGTTTTCTTCCACAAAAAACTCCTTTAATCAAAACAACATCAATTTACTTCAAATATAAACAGCCCCTGAAAAATAGTTTTCAGAGGCTTTGTTGAAAAAAATTAATCAAAATACCTTACGCCGGCAGCAAAAATATTCTGGCACTTATTGCCTTCAATATTCTTGATAAGCTCTTCTGAAGAACCCAGATGAGCTGTGCCGATAGTCCGCTCGTTGTGTCCCATCTTTCCAAGAACACGTCCGTCCGGGCTTGTCATGCCTTCAATAGCAAACATAGAGCCGTTCGGGTTGTCAGGTTCAGTCATTACAGGCTTGCCGCTTTCATCAACATACTGAGTAAAAATCTGACCTTTCTCAAAAAGCTCTTTCGCAAATGCCTTGTCTATAATAACGCGGCCTTCACCATGAGAAATCGGAATAAGGTGTGTCTGGCTTTCAACAACAGACTGATGCTGTGCCCACGGACTCAAAGCACTTACCATACGTGTGCGGACAACGCGCGAAATATGGCGGCCGATTCTGTTGTAAGTGAGTGTCGGCATTTCTTCAGACGGTGCAAGAATCTTTCCGTATGGAACAAGACCAGTCTTTATAAGTGCCTGGAAACCGTTACAAATACCGAGAACAAGACCATTGCGGTCGTCAATCAAAGAAGTTACAGCCTGTGCAATGCGGTTTTCGCGCAGAACGTTTGCAATAAACTTGCCCGAACCGTCCGGCTCGTCACCGGCAGAGAAACCGCCTGACAAAGCAAGGATCTGTGCTGATTTAAGTTCTTTCTGAAGCTCGTTCAATGAATCTTCAAGCATTGCCTCGTCTTTGTTGCGGAAAACCAGAATCTTGGTTTCTGCGCCGGCAAGAGCAAAAGCACGCGCCATGTCGAATTCGCAGTTTGTTCCCGGGAAAACAGGCAGCAGAACTTTCGGCTTTGCTTTTCCGCCGACAGCAAAATGTGCCTTGTTGCGGGCGTCCTGCAGACTTGGGTGCACTGCAAGTGCAAAATCAGGCAGGGCTTCAGCCTTAGAAGCATCATCGCTTCCGGCAGTAACCGGAGGGAATACCTTGGCAAGCGGCAGTTCCCAAACTTTATAAGCTTCTTCAATTGAAACAGACGTGCCGTTTACAAAAATCTTCTGTTCAGCAGAAGTTTTACCAAGCTTGAACGCTGTCGGCAGCGCTTTTTCAAAAGCGGCGCAGTTTTCAGGCGTTACTTCTGCAATAATTGAGCCGTACAACGGCAGGAACAAAGTCTTTTCTGCACTTGCCTTGCATTTTGCTGTTAACACAGCAATTGCATTCTGAAGCTTTGTAAAGAAATCAGTGTCAAAAACAAGACCAATCTTATTGCCGAATGCCATTTTTGTAACAGCTTCAGCAATACCGCCTGCTGCAACAGGGTACAATGCACTTACAAGCTTTTTGTTTGTCAAAGCATGAACAGCTTTTGTTGTTTCCTTGAATGAAGCAAAATTCGGTGTAAGTTCATCTGTGTAAGCACACGGAATAAAATAAACGGAATTATCAGCTTTTTTGAAAGCTCCGCTTGTAATATTTTCAGCATTTTCAGTTGTAACAGCAAAAGAAACAAGTGTCGGCGGAACTTTAAGCTCTGCAAAAGAGCCGCTCATACTGTCTTTGCCGCCGATAGAGGCTGTTCCCATTGCGGTCTGTGCAGACAACGCACCCAAAAGAGCAGCGGCAGGCTTGCCCCATGCAATTTCTGACGAAGTGCGCTCAAAATATTCCTGGAATGTGAGGCGGCAGCTTTCAGGCAGACCGCCCATTGCAGCAATTCTTGCAAGAGAATGAAGAACCGCAACCTGTGCGCCATGATACGGCGACCAGCTTGCAATGCGCGGGTCGTAGCCGAAAGTCATAAGGCTTGATGTGTTTGTCTCAAAAGGCGGAAGTACAGGTATTTTTGCAGCACAGCCGTTTTCAGGTGTTGACTGATAGCGTCCACCCATCGGGAAAGTTACGGTGCTTGAGCCGATTGAGCCGTCGAAACGCTCGCTTAAACCGCGCTGAGAACAAACAGCGAGGTCTTTCATGTTGGCAATCCATGCATCGTTAAGCGAAGCACCCTTGTCAAAGGCTTCTTCAACACATTTTAACGGGCTGCACAAAGGCGAGTCTTCTTTTTTAACAGCGGCAATAACAGCTTTTGCATTGCGGCTTGCACCGGCAGTATCCAAAAATGCGCGGTCAATATCTACAATAGTCTTGCCGCGCCATTTCATGATAAGGCGGTTTGTATCTGTTACAGTTGCAATCTGAACTGCATTCAAGTTTTCAGTTTTTGCCGCGGCAATAAGTGCGTCAACGTCCTTTTTGCGGACAACAATAGCCATGCGTTCCTGGCTTTCAGAAATTGCAAGTTCTGTGCCGTTCAAGCCCTCATACTTTTTAGGCACAAGGTCAAGGTTAATTTCAAGCCCTGGGGCAAGTTCACCTACAGCAACAGAAACACCGCCTGCGCCAAAGTCATTACAGCGGCGGATCATGCGGCTTACATCACGGTTTCTAAAAAGACGCTGAATCTTGCGCTCTTCAACGGCATTACCTTTCTGAACTTCTGCCGCAGCAGTAGTTACAGACTTAACATTATGTGCTTTTGAAGAACCGGTTGCACCGCCGATACCGTCACGTCCGGTACCGCCGCCTACAAGAACAATGCAGTCGCCGGCATCAGGCTCTTCTCTCATAACTACATCAGCAGGAACAGCGGCAATAACAGCGCCAAGTTCCATGCGTTTTGCTTCAAAGCCAGGGTGATAGACTTCTGCAACCTGACCTGTTGTAAGACCAATCTGGTTTCCGTAAGAACTGAAACCCTGTGCGGCTTCGCGTGTAAGCTTCATCTGAGGCAGCTTGCCCTCGCGTGTCTGGCTTAACGGCACTGTAGGGTCTGCGGCGCCTGTTACGCGGAGGCTCTGGTAAACCCATGCGCGGCCTGAAAGCGGGTCGCGGATTGCGCCGCCGATACAAGTTGCAGCACCGCCGAAAGGTTCAATTTCAGTCGGGTGGTTGTGTGTCTCATTCTTAAACTGAAGAAGCCACTTTTCTGTTTTATGTTCAGGCTCAATTACGCCTGTTGAATAATCAGCAGTATCAACATCAATATAGATAGAGCAGGCATTTATTTCTTCAGAAAGCTCAATGTCGTCAAGTTTTCCATGCTTTTTAAGGTATTTTGCCCCGATACATGCCATATCCATGAGAGTCAGCGGCTTTTCGTTTGCAGCGCCTTTCTTTGCACGCTCGCCGTAAAGCTCGTCACGGATTGCACGGTACTCTTCAAGAGAAGCCGTAAGCGGTGCAGAAATTCCGCCTTCTTCAATTTTAATATCATCAAGAACTGTGTTGAATGTTGTATGACGGCAGTGGTCAGACCAATAAGTGTCTAAAACGCGGACTTCTGTTTCTGTAGGGTTTCTGCCCTCTTTCTTGAAATAAGCCTGCATAAAAGCAAGGTCTGCATCGTCCATGGCAAGACCCATTTTTTCGCGCAGAGCAGAAAGCTCGGCAGGCTTCATTTCTGTAAAACCTTCAAAAACAGGAATATCGCCTGGCTTTGTAACATTCATTGTGAGTGTTTCAGGAATTTCAGGCGATGCGAGCCTTGAATCTACAGGGTTTATCAAATAATGTTCGATTTTTTTGCGCTCGTCTTCGCTGACAGAACCTTCAAGAAGAACAATCTTTGCACAGCGTACTTTAGGCGCTGCATCTTTTTCTCCGGCATTTGCAGCAAGCAGCGAAAGGCACTGTTCTGCACTGTCTGCGCGCTGGTCGTATTGACCGGGCAGATATTCCCAGATAATTGCCGTTTCATTCGGGTTTAACGGAAAATGCGTAAAATAGCATACATCGCTCTGCGGCTCTGAAAAAATGCGGGTTGCGGCATCGCGGCAAATGCTTTCCGAAACATTCTCGATGTCGTACCGGTTCAAATAACGTACAGCTTTAACAGCGTTTATTCCGAGAAATCCTGTGATTTCAGAATAAATACGCTTTGCTTCATTAGAAAAATCTGATTTTCTTTCAATATAAAGACGGAACATAAGCCAAGTATATGTAGAATCAACAAAAAATACAATACAGTGTGTCTGTATACAGCTCCTATTACATAGCTATCTCAAACTTGACATCATAGCTATCTTGTTTTATCCTAAAAGCAGGATTTCCTAAGGAGGTCAGCTATGAACACAGTTCCAATGTATGAAGCAAAAAACAAACTACCGCTTTTTATGCATCAGGCAGAAGAAACCGGACCGGTTTTTATCTCCCGCCGTAATCAGACTGTAGGCGTGCTGCTTTCTATTGAAGATTACAACAGGATTATTGCCAAAAACCGAAAGGACACAATCCTTGACCGGGCCGCAGAATTCCGCAGAAAAACATCCGGGCTCTTTACCAACGAAGATATTGATAGAATTTTTGATGTAAGGGATAGTACTCCAGACACTTACGAAAGCCATGTTTTTGACGGAGTGTTTGATGACTGACTATAACGATGAAGAACCACATTATCTTTTGGATTCAAATATTGTTTCTGAAATTATAAAGCCGGAACCTGATTTTAATGTAATCCAAAAAATTACTGAACATAACTCTGACTGCGCAATCTGTGCCCCTGTGTGGCAGGAATTATTATTCGGTTTATACCGGCTGCCGGAAGGTTTGAATAAAAAGTACCTTGAAAAATTTCTAAAGGAAGATGCCCACGAAACATTTAAGATAAAAAACTACACAGAAAAAGCAGCTGATATTCATGCAGATCTAAGAGTAAAGCTTGAAAAACTTGGACGCCCGACTCAAAAAGAAGACAGCCAGATAGCCGCCATTGCCCTTGCGAATCACATGGTTTTAGTTACACGTAACACAAAGCACTTCACCGCCATTCAAGAAGTCAGCGCTCTTCAAGTAGAAAACTGGTTTGAGACCCGCGCCCAATAGCGCGCGCCTATACTGTACACCATGCTGCAAATTGTGCATTTGCTTATCCCAGTTTTTCTAGTAACCTTTAACGAAAGTGATGGAGTATGTTTCAATAAGGTCATCAGCACCAGGCATCTTTATTGTACACCAAAGACCCCGCGATCTTCCACCATTTACACCATAGGTTACAGCGTCATTGCCACTACCGAAGCTTCCTGTAGACAAAGTTAATGATGGGGTGGTATATGGTCCATGAGTAGAAGTACTACCTATAACCCAGCTTGTATCACTAGTTCCTGACTTGATAACCCATTCAAATGTTGTACCTGCGGGGAAGTCCAGAGACGGATCGTCCGTCCGTTCCACCTTAAATTTATAAGTATGATTATCACCTTGATTGGCTGGATAGCCGTTATAAGAGCTATATGATTTTTTCCCCGGAGCCTGTGTCAGTTTTATAGTACAATTAGGAATGACTGGTTTTGGGGCAATCTTAATATCGATAGAATTGCTCTTACTGCTGCCTGCCGACAGGTTGTCATGGCTTACAGTACATTCTATGGTGAGCGTCTGTTCTGATGCCGGTAGAGACGTAACACCCAAATCGCTAAGAGTCTTGGTGATAATCTGATCTGTTACGCTCGGTGTGTTAAGATTTGTTGAGCCTATCTTCCATGCAAATTTTACACCGCTCGGCAGTACACCCGAAGCAGGATTTACCTTGAACTTAAAATTTGATGTCAAGTCGGCTGCAGTCAAAAGATATGCGCCGTCTGTGTTTGTACTAAGTCCTGAAGGAGCAGCGTTCAGCGTAACCACTATATTCGGAATCGTAACCTTATAGACCTTAAATTCTGGTGACATTGTTTCGGTTACAGTATCTCCCGGAATAGCACTGTCAGGATGGCTTATTGTACAGCTTACAGTTAAGCTTGTTGCGGTTGATTCGCTATTTCCAATGCTGCCCATCTCCGCCGGTGTCACATCGATACTGTCCAGTCCAGCTCCGTGTCTTGTAACAACCGTACCGTCCACAGCATTGGTGATTGTCCAGTTATATACAGTGCCTAATGGCAGACCTTCTGCAGTAAAGACAGAGAAATTAACAGGTGTTGCAGTATTATAAACAGGATATGCCATTCCTGTGTACATATTATAATCAACATAAATATCAAAACCTGTAAGAGTAACCGGCTTAAAGACTTTTATGGTCTTGTTTACTGTTACTGACGGCTGACCCGGTAAGCCGCTTATTGTGCATGAAACAACAATATCAGAAGCATTTCCTGTATTAGTACCAATAAAAGTATCGGAAATACTTGCATCATTAGGGCTTGCAGAGCGGGCATCCGGTGCAGCGCCAGAAACAGGTGTTCCGTTCACCTGCCATGAAAGACTTGCAGTTGCCGGCAAAGATGAATAGCCGGACAATGTAAAGCCAAAGCTATGTGAAAGATCTGTAATTTTGTATACGCCGGTTGCAACTTCTATTGCTCCACTTGCCGGAGTTACTTCTATAGCACAGTCTGGAGAACCATATAGTGCAGTAAGGATAACGTCTCCGCGTAAACCGCCTAAATGACTGCCATAATGTTTTATACCGTCATCTGACTGCCAGCCAGTAATAGGCGATACAGTCTGCGCCGAAAGGTTAATTCCGTCTCTTGCATAATATGTGCCTTGAGCAACTAGTGTGTTGGTATAGTCATAACATTCATAATTATATGGAACTTTGAATTTCAGTGTATTGTGAAGAACAATTTCGGTTTGGTCGAGTTCCGCAACACGCGGCTCTGCATCGGCTATATATATATAGGCTCTGCCTGAAACTTTGTCGCCTATTTTGATTTTTGGAAGGACGTCTGTTTTAGTGGTAGCGTCTGCAATTATTGCTTCCTGCGCTACGCCGTTTATTACTAATTCTATTCTTACGCTTGTTATACCGGGGAGTGCAGCCATCTGGCTTATAAGAAGCTCTCCGTTTTCAATAACTGAACCTCCAAAGCCGTCACCGGTCTGGTTTCCTGTGCCCCAGCCGCTGTTTCCGCCGCCATTATGAAATCCGGGATTATCCTGAAAAGAGACAGCTCCGCCGCCACCGCCCCCCCCCACATGAGGTAATTACTGTTAATACAAAGAGATAGATAACTATTAAAAATGAAATGTTTTTTCTCAAAACAATTTTCCTTCATTCAACATGAAAAATAACATAATAAATCTTTCGGTATAAATAAATTGTGTAAGTATACAAAAAAAATAATAACCTAATTCCAGTAATTTTCAATCCCTCCATAGTGTAGTTTCGCGCAAATTTACCCCAAAATTTGTAAAATTTTTCATAATTTCCAGTAAAAAAGCGCGCATTTTGCACCAGCCTAATGGGCAGGGGGTTCACTTCCCCTTGAACCGCTTTTATGCTAAACTTTAGCAGCTTGGAGGCATCTCTTTATGGAAGAAATCTTAAATTTACTGAAAGACAACGCACGGCTCACAGCCGAAGACATAGCCGCAATGACAAAAAAGACACCAGCCGAAGTAAAGGCAATTATCAAGAAATTTGAAGACGACGGTGTTATCCTCAAGTATTCGGCAATCGTAAACCCGGAAAAAGACCTTGAAACAAAAGAAAAAGTCTGTGCAGAAATCCAGATTCAGGTGCAGCCGCAAAGAGAACACGGTTTTGATGCTATTGCAGACCGAATCTACCGTTTTCCGCAGGTCAAATCGCTTTATCTTATGAGCGGTGGTTATGATTTTAAGATTATCATCGAAGGCAATTCCCTCAAAGAGGTCGCTCTGTTCGTTTCAGAAAAACTTTCTACACTTGAAGGTGTGCGCTCAACAAAGACAAACTTTGTACTTAAGACTTACAAAGAAAACGACATTGTATACGTTGAGAACGAGCGGGATATTCGTGAAGGAGTTCAGGCTTAATGAACGACAGAAAGGACAAATTCTCAAGCAAAATGGTTGAGATTCCGCCGTCTGGAATCAGAAAATTCTTTGAGCTGTGCATCGGGCACGACGACATCATTTCGCTTGGTGTTGGTGAGCCGGATTTTTCAACTCCATGGGTTATGCGCGAAGAAGCCTTCTATCATCTTGAAAAAGGCCACACTTCGTATACGTCTAACTGGGGCTTGCTTGAACTGCGTGAGGAAATAGCTAAATATCTTCAGCGTTACGAGCTTTTTTACGATTACAAGACTGAAATTTTACCGACTATTGGTGCTTCAGAAGCTTTAGACTTGGTTTTGCGCGCAATTCTCAACCCAGGCGATGAGATTATCGTCTGTGAACCATGCTACGTAAGCTATCAGCCGCTTGCTGCCTTATGCGATGCAAAGGTCATTCACCTTGACACAAGCGTTAACGGCTTTTACCCGACTGCAGAACAGATTGAAGCAGTCTGTACTCCTAAAACAAAAGCTGTTATGTTCTGTTCTCCGAGCAACCCGACAGGCAGAATAATTCCGGCGGCAGAGCTTGAAAAAATCGCGCAAGTTGTGCAGAAACACCAAATCTGGTGCTTAAGCGATGAAATCTACTGCGAGCTTTTGTACGACGGGCACAAGCATACATCAATCGGAAAATTTCCCGGAATGAAAGATTATGCAATTATTTTCAACGGATTCTCAAAAGCTTTTGCCATGACAGGCTGGCGAATCGGCTATATCGCCGCACCGCACGACCTGCTTGTTCAATGCTGCAAGCTTCATGCCTATAATTCGATTTGTCCGCCGATTTTCAGCCAGTATGCCGCCACAGAAGGGCTACGACACGGCTGGACAGAAGTTGAAAAAATGCGCATAAGCTATCAGCAGAGACGCAATATTATGTACAAAGCTTTTATTGACATGGGGCTGCCCTGCTTTGAGCCGGAGGGCGCGTTCTACATGTTCCCTGACATCAGGTGTTCGGGTATGACTTCAGAGCAATTTGCAACTGAGGCTATAGAAAAGTACAGTGTAGCTGTTGTTCCTGGCACTTGTTTTGGTGCAGGCGGCGAAGGCTTTATACGCTGCTGCTACGCCACCGACATAGCCAAAATCAAAGAAGCCCTTAGAAGACTAAGAGAAATGCTAATTTCGCACGGTGTTTCACCAAAAAATTAGCATACAGCAAAGCGCGCATTTGTACTTCCACCCATTATAAGTTGTGCAAAATGCGCGACCCTATGTACTCCCGTTACAAGTTTGCGCTAAGCGCAAACTTGGCCGTTTTGCCAGATAATTCCCAAATAATAGATTAAACTAATGCAAAACGCTTAGACTTTAAAGCGTCCGAACAATGATTCCATTGTATCGATGTTGTCGCGGGTCTGCTTTGCCATGTTAGAAACGTCTTGAGCAGATTTATTAATCTCAACAGCACCAGCTGACATTTCGTCCATACTTCCGGCTACAGTGTCTGCAATCTG
>CAMJMF010000043.1 GCA_946406925.1 uncultured Spirochaetales bacterium
CAGACCTCTGTTCAAAACTTAAGGAAAAGGAGCAGCGGATAAAAATGACAGCACGTGAAAGAAAAGAATACATGGACTATTGCATTCTCGCCGATTCCCTAAAAGAACAAGGCATCGCCATCGGTGAAAAACGCGGACGCTCTGAAGCCAAGCTTGAAGCTGCTAGGAATATGATTATAAAAAACAAGCTCAGTTTGGAAGATATATCAGATTACATTGACATGCCTCTGGAAAGTGTACAAAAACTTGCAGAAGAGCTGAAAGTTTCGGTTGAACAATAAACAAGTCTGCCAAGATTACACCAGAAATGCTCATTAAAGGAGATGAAAATGACTAAACCTGATATTTCTCCAGATTTTACAATCGATGATATTCACAAAATTCGCGAATACAATTATGAGCAGACTAAAAATTTATCAGTTGCAGAACAGAGCTCGTATTATAAAGCCAAAGCTGAACAGTTTTTAAAAGAAGCTGGTATTCAGCCAAATACAGAATCTGTTTTATCTCAAAGAGTCTGTCGATAGGAATGAGAATTATTTCCCTTTCGGGCTTAATAAAGGAAAATTAAAATGAAAAAGTTTTTAGTTGCATTAATCAGTTGTTTTTTAGCTATCAGTTTATTTGCTGATGAAGTTCACGAATCATTTGAACAGTACCGTACGGCAATTCTTGTAGGAGATGGTGAAACAGCTGTGCAATATTTAAATCAGGCAAGCATAAATTATTATGATGATATGCTGAAAGATGCTTTATACCTAAAGGAATCTGAATTTGAAGAAAGAACAATTTTAGATAAGTTAATGATCTTAAGGTTAAGAATGAATTTTACTGCCAAAGAACTAAAAAAGATGAATGGCAGACAATTAATTGTCTATTCAATACAAAAAGGCTGGATCGGAAAATCATCTGTAATAAACATTGAAATATCAGAAGAGATCAAGATAAAAGGTGACTGGGCAACTATTGAAGTTATGCAGAACGGACAAAGTTCTGGTTTGAATTTCATTTTTCAAAAAGAAAATGATATATGGAAATTGGACATAAAAGAAATATTTAAAATATCTAATATGACTTTGGCTTATTTAGTAAAACAGTCAGATTATACTGAGAAAGAATTTATTGAAATGGTGTTAGAAAATACAGATAACAAAAAAGTATCGAAATCGTATTATAAGCCTATGCTGAAAAAATAGCAGAAGCTTTTAGTGCTTCAATTCCCCTTTGTCAATCAGCTCAAGCATTATGTCTATGATTTCAGGGTCAAATTGAGTGCCTTTGCCTTTTACAAGCTCTTGGCGCACTTGCTCGCAGTTCATGCTCTGGCGGTAGCTTCTTGTTGAGGTCATTGCGTCATAAGAGTCTGCAACTGCAATGATTCTGGCTATAAGCGGAATCTCCGTGCCTTTTAGGTTGTCTGGATAGCCGGTGCCGTCGTAACGCTCGTGGTGCCATTTTGCGCCGTTTGAAAGATCTTTAAAATCAGTTTTTTCAGACATGTCGCGCAGAATCTTGTAGCCCATAGGCGTATGAAGTTTTATAGTTTCATATTCTTCATCGTTCAGGCGCTCGGGCTTGTTTATAAGCTCGTTGTTGATTCCGAGTTTTCCTACATCATGCAAAAGCCCCGCATAATAGATTTCTGTAATCTTTGCAGGCTCAAGCCCCATTTTTTCAGCAATCGATTTAGAATAATTTGCAACGCGCTGAAGATGACCGTTCGTGTAGTGGTCGTTGAATTCAACGGCATTTGAAAGCGCAAGAATTGCTTCTCTGGTTAAGTCGTTAAGCCTTTCTTTTTCGTTTGCCAGTTCCTGGTTCTTTTTGTTGAGTTCGTCAACATATTTGGCTTTTTCAGCTTCTTTTTCAACGCGCAGCAGTTCCTGGCGGTTTTCTTTCAAAACAGTGATGATAATTCTTGAAAAGAACGAAAATGCAAACAACATTGTGAACGCAATCATAGTCTCTGGAACTATGTCGGTGTTATAGCCCGGGTCAAGACCGCGTGCAATGGCCGCCGCAAGAAGCCCGAATATGCTTACGATTATAGTTATTCTATGAAGCTTAAAATCCTCGTACAAAATGCAGAGCAGCACAGGAATAACAAAAATGCCGAGCGTAACGCCGAACTGATAGTGCGAATACGCAACGTCAATGCAGATAATATGAATCGTCATTACAAGCACATATCTTTGGCGCGGTGAATTTTCAGGAATGTGCCTTAGAATAATCTGACCTGTAAAAATAGAACCAAAATTGATGAACGATGTAAGAACCAGATAACGCAGAAGCTTTGCAACAATTGTTTCGGGCGCATAACCTTGCGAGCGTGTTACATAAAGAATGGTGTTTATTACGATTTCAGCAGCGAATGTTGTGAACGCTGCAACGAGCTGGAGTTTGTAGATTAGTTTCCGCCATCTGGCGTAATCGACTGTATTTCTAGGCATAAGCCTCTCCCACTAAAAACTTTTTTATTTTGCTTTATTCTATCATAGGTTATGAAAAAAAGCTATTAAAATAGAGAAAATAGAAGAAATTTATTAAATTGGAGTTATTGGAAAATATTCCGGTATTTAGAAACCTATCCCTGCACCTTATGCACAACGTAGCGCACTTTGCCGATTATCTTGAAGTTGTCGCTTTCGCCTGATTCTTCCATAGGTGGGTAAAATTTGTTGTCAGAGATAATCTTCAATATGTCTTTACCACGCTGAAGGCGTTTAACATAGCCGGCTCCGTTATAGACAATCGCATAGATGCCGTCCTGTCCGTCATAGCCCAAATCATCAAAGATGATTCTGTCGCCGTCAAAAAGGGTAGGCTCCATAGAATCGCCGCGGACATAAGCAGCGCGGAGATTCTGGGCATAGCGCCTTAAATCCCTGGGTACAGCCACATATTCAAGAACTTCAGCAGAATCGGGCACATACTGGCCCCTTCCGGCAGAAAAAGCCTGTTCATAAACAGGCAGTGTCAGAACATCGCTTTTAGCCGTTGCTGGATAAGCTTCAAATCCTTCCATCGTTAGATCAAGGGCTTTCAAGAGCTTCATGGCTTCGTCAAAACTCGGCATACGGCGTAAGTGTATCTTGTTGCGCATTGAACCGTAATTTGTTCCGATTGTTTCGCACAGCCAGTCTTTTGTTTTTCCAAGTTCTACAAGCCTTTTATTAACCTTGTTCCAAAAAACGTCTGCTTCCATGTACTCGATAATACTTCATTTAATTCATTTTGTATATATTATTATGTTTTGTGTAACCGAATGATTACATAGATTGACAATTCATTACAGCGGTGTTATCATCATTTTTACAGGCAATTATGACAACAGGATTCCCAAGCCCTGCGCAGGGCTATGAAAGCAGCTCAATAGACTTAAACTCATACATGATAAAGCACCCGGCTTCTACAGTCTTTATGCACATAGAAAGCTCCCGCTATACCCGCATGGGAATCTATAACGGTGATCTTTTAGTTATAGACCGCGCGCTTAAGATTACGCGGAACAGCCTTGTTGTTTATGAATTAGACGGACGTTTTGTGCTGGGCAGGGTTTATAACATAAAGGGCGAAGCTTATATTACCGGCACAGTAACCCATGTTATCCATACGGTAAGAACATGATTCTTCACGCAGACGGAAACTCTTTTTATGCATCTTGCGAGCAGATTTACCGACCTGACTTGCGTGGAAAACCTGTTGCGGTTCTCTCTAACAATGACGGCATAATAATTGCACTGAACAAAGAAGCAAAGCTTTGCGGAATAAAAAGGGGCGACCCTTTTTTTAAGGTGCGTTACATCTGCGATGCACACAATATAGCAGTTTTTTCAAGCAATTATACTCTTTATGCAGACATAAGCAGACGCATAACTTCTATATACCTCGAATACGCGCCCGAAATTGAAGAATACTCAATAGACGAATCTTTTCTCTTTTTTGACAACTGCAACTGGAGCATAAAAGACTTTGAAGAAATAGGCTATGAACTTAAAAGGCGCATCTACAAAGAAGTAGGCATTCCTATCTGCGTGGGTGCTGCGCCTACAAAGACACTTGCCAAGCTTTACAACAAAAACGCAAAAAAGCACGGCGGAGTTTTTGTCTATGACGAAACAAAGGTTGATGCGCTTTTGGAGCAGACCGAATGCGGCGATATATGGCGGATAGGGCGCGCAAGTGCAAGAAAGCTTGCACAGAACGGAATACGCAACGCACTGATGTTAAAGCAGATGCCGCTTTATAAGGCTAAAAAGCTGCTTACCGTTACAGGCTTTGACACTGTGCAGGAGCTTAACGGAATAAGAATGCTTGATAAGGTTTCTCGCGAGGTTAAGGACGTAATAACAGCAAGCCGCCAGTTTTCTGTAAAAGTCTATGACATAGAAATTCTTGAATGTGCGCTTGTTGAATATACACAGCTTGCTGTTGAACGGCTCCGCAGGCAGAAGTCAGAGTGTCAGATGGTGCAGATCTGCATTTCAACATGCAACTATTATTCAGACAAGCCGGAAGAACAGTATTCCAACGCCGCCGCTGTGGAGCTTGAAAGGCTTACTTCTTATACGCCGGACATTGTGAACGCTGCGCGCTCAATTCTTCCGCACATCTACCGCAAAGGCTACGGCTATAAGGTTATAATGGTGAACTTGATGAAGATTATGCCTGCGCAGTATCAGAGCTGGCTTTGGACAGACCCGCTTGAAGACATTAAGAAACAGCAGCTTATGAAAGCTTGTGATTCAATTACAGCCGAGTACGGGCGGCGTGCTATAACACTTGCCAAATACTTTACAAGAGACGGCTGGCAGATGAAGCGTGAATTCTTAAGCCCCTGTGTTACAACTGACCTGGACAATGTTCCGGCTGTGGAATAAAAGCTATTACAGCATTTCTTTTAGTTTCTGTGCGTTCTTTGCGCCGTTGCCGTCCGGGTGGTTGTTAAAGAACACATGAACTTTTTTCACCTTTGCAGCGGCGTTCTGTATAATTGGAACAAATGAAGCTAATTCCTGCTCTGAATAGTCATAGCAGTATCTTGCACTGCCGTTGTTTCTGTTGTTGTCCGAATACCAGGCGTCTGCATTGCGTCCGTGCAGTCTTATGTATGCGCTGCTGCCAAAGAACGGTGTCTTTGCGGTCTGTCCGTCCGGCAGGTTTTTAAGCCGCGGCATGTCGCAGAAGACAATTCCGGCATTGCGTTTTTCAAGCCCTTCAAAAACAGATTCTTTAAGCCATTCCCTGTGGCGGAATTCAACCACAACAGGAAAACCCTCAAACTTTTGTATTAACTTTGCAAGGTATATTCTGTTATTGTCTGTATAATGAAAGCTCTGCGGAAGCTGAAAAAGCACTGCACTTAAAACGCCTTTGTCTGAAAGCGGAGAAACAGCTTTTATAAAATCGTCTGTGGCAGTCTGCCACTGTGTGCCTATTTCATGCGTCAAAAGGCGGTTTGCCTTTATGCTGAAATTAAGCTTTCCTTCAGAGCGTTCATAAAAAGAAAGCATCTTTTCTGCTGTGGGCATATTATAGAATGTGCTGTTTAGCTCAAGCGCATTAAATTGAGTAGCATAAAAAGAAAGAAAATCTTTGCGCTTCAAATCTTCAGGATAAAAAACGCCCTTCCATTCTGGATAATCATAGCCGCTTGTGCCTATCAAAATAGCTGAATCTGTTTTCATATGTCTTTTCTATTATACAAGCTGAAAGGGACAATTGAAAATAATAACCTTTAATCATGGTTATAAAAACGTTACAACGCCTGATGTAATACCCTTTTATCCGCGGATGAAAGGGTATTAAAACTATAGTTATAATGCCTTTTCAACCACGGTTATAATACAATCGAATGCCATTTTTTTTCAAAAAAATATGGCAGAGCTATTGACAGTTTTTCTGTTAAAATATATATTACTTATCGTTCACCAGAACTTGCGGGGGTGGTGGAATTGGTAGACACGCTAGCTTGAGGTGCTAGTGGCGCGAGCTGTGCCAGTTCAAGTCTGGTCTCCCGCATAAAGCTTTAATCGAAAGGTTAAAGCTTTTTTATTTTTAAACTGATGCGCTACGCGGCCGCAGTTATTTCAGCTTCAGCACATAATCTACGATTTGCTCAGCAATATTGATGTGCAGCTGCGTTTCCAAAGCTTCAAAACCTGGGCACGCGTTTATTTCGCATAATAAGGGCTTTTCAGGTTCTTCTGAAGGCAGCAGAAAATCAGCTGTGCCGTAATCAAGCCCTGCGCTTTTAATTATGCCCAAAGCTTCTGCTTCAAGCTTGTCCGAAGCTTTGTACAGCCTGATTACGCCGCCCTGATGTGCGTTGCTTGCTATGCTTGTGCTGTCCGGGGCAATGCGCAGCACAGATGCCGCTACCTTGCCGCCAATCACAAAAAAGCGCAGGTCATATCTGTTTAAGCTTTCTGTCTTTGTTTCAATAAAGCTTTGAAAAACAAGGTCTCTGCAATTCTTATAAGCATCTTCAAATTGATTAAGGTTTTTGATAAGCGCCACATTTCTGCCCATTGAGCCGAAGCGCGGCTTGGCTATAAACGGAAGCCCGAGCTTTTGACTTGCCAGAAGAAACTGCTCTTGTATGTCGCCTGAATCAGCTTTTAAGGTTTCAGGCACAGGAACAGATAAGCTTTTGAAAAAGCTGAAAGCTTTGTATTTGTCATCGGCAAGCTGCTTTGCAAATTTGTGCGGTGTGTGCACTGCGCTGTTTGCTTCAAGAATGTCAAAGACATTGTCCTTTATTTCGCCGCGCAGCAAAAACACATTTTCCGCAAAAAATGCAGCCTTCTCACTTTGAGAGAGATTATTTACGTATAAAATAAAATCCTCCGGAACAAACAGACTGAATGCTGCGCCGGAGGATTTGCAAGATTGTTCAATTCGTTTTATTGAATAAAAACTGGAACGGAGCCAGCCGTAATCTTTAGTCTTGACTCCGTAAATTAAGCATAAACTTGTTATTTTTTGCCAGCCTGAACAAGTGTAATAGCTGCTGTTGTAACAATGTCGTCAGCAGAGCAGCCGCGTGAAAGGTCACTGATTGGCTTTGCAAAACCCTGAAGAATAGGGCCGAAAGCGTCTGCACCTGCAAGGCGCTGTACAAGCTTGTAACCGATGTTGCCTGCACCCAAATCTGGGAAAACCAATGTGTTTACTTTGCCTGTGATTGGGCTGCCCGGTGCTTTCTTTTCTGTAACAGACGGAATAAGTGCAGCGTCTGCCTGAAGTTCACCGTCAAGCAGAAGTTCCGGGAATTTTTCATGTGCAAGTTTTACACCTTCCTGTACGCGGAGGATGTTCTCGTCTTTGTTTCCGCCAGAACCTTTTGTTGAGTAGCTCATCATTGCTACAACTGGTTCTGCGCCGAGCATAACTTTGCAAGAGTTTGCAGCTGCGCCGGCAATGTCAGCAAGCTGTTCTGATGTAGGTGTAGGAATAACAGCACAGTCAGAGAAAATAAGAACACCGTCAGCGCCCCATTTTGGGTTGTGTGTATCCATAACAAAACAAGAAGAAGCTGTCTTCATTCCTGGTGCTGTACCGATGATTGTAAGACCTGCTCTAAGAACATCTGCTGTAGCAGAAAGAGCACCTGCAACCATTGCGTCTGCCTTGTTTTTGCGTACCATCATAGCACCAAAACGAAGCGGGTTCTTGATGTCTTCTTTAGCCTGCTCAGGAGTCATTCCCTTCTTTTTGCGGAGCTCATAATATTCGTTAGCAAAATCATCATTCCATTCAGATGATGTTGAGTCGATGATGTCAACGCCGTCAAGCGAAACCTTGTTAGCTGCTGCAACTTTTTTTACTTCATCAACATTGCCGATAAGAATAACTTTTTTGGCAACTTTTTCTGCAATGATCTTTCCTGCAGCGATAACTGTACGTTCTTCAGTTCCTTCAGGAAGAACAAGTGAATTCTGAAGGCTTTTTGCCTTGCTTTTCATTTCTTCAACAAAGTTCATTTAGATTCCTTCTTTGCTTATATCAAATTAGGGCATTTTCATGCGCATTATTAGATTACAGCTTTTTTGTCCCTCGTACAAGTCTTTGCATTAAGATTCATCTACAATTTTGGAATAAAGCCTTGTTACGCAAAGACTGTCGGTTTTGGTGAAGCAGTTTTTGTGAAACAGTTTTTGTGAAACAAAAACCGACACTTTTCGCCGGTTAGACTTTAATCGCAAAAAAACTGATGCGAAAAGCAATTATAGTGGAAAAACAGTTTGCTTTTATGTATAATCAATTAAGAATTTAAAGTATTGCACAAACTTGAAAAATGCAAATTTTTTTGGAGAAAACTGATGAGTGAAAAAAAATCAGCCATTGACGGCGGAAATCATGCTGCCCTCTGGCATGGGCGTTTTGCAGAAGGTCCAGATGCTGAGGCAGTAGCTTTTGAAACCTCTATTCATGTTGATTCGCGCATGGCGCTCGACGATATCCGCGGAAGTATTGCACATGCTTCAATGCTCGGCAAGACAGGCATTATTCCGTCTGAAGAAGCAGACGCAATTTCTGCTGAACTTGCAAAGATTGCTGTTGAAATTAAGACAGGCAAGCTTGAAATAGACACTAGTGCAGAAGATATTCATTCTTTTATAGAAGGCGTTTTGACAGACAGGCTTGGCGACGCTGGCCGCAAGGTGCATACAGGCCGCAGCCGCAACGACCAGATTGCGCTTGACGAGCGGCTTTACCTTAAGCATGCCGTGCCTGATTTGCGCAAGGCTATCACAGATTTAATTTCGGCATTGGTTGATATTGCTGAAAAGAATCTTGATACACTTATGAGCGGCTACACACACATGCAGCGCGCACAGCCTGTTTCTCTTGCACATCATCTCTGCGCATGGTGTCAGATGCTTGTCCGCGACTGCGGCAGACTTGACGACGCACTTAAAAGAATAGATTTGTCGCCGCTTGGTGCAGGTGCGCTTGCCGGCAGCGGACTTCCGCTTAACAGAGAAATGACCGCAAAAGATTTGGATTTTTCTGGTGTAACAGCAAATTCGCTCGATACAGTTGCAGACAGAGACTACTGCATTGAGCTTACAGCGTGTTTCTCACTTTTAATGACACACCTTTCAAGATTCTGCGAAGAAGTTGTGCTCTGGTCTACAGAAGAATTTAAGTTCATCGATTTAAGCGAAAAATGGTCAACAGGTTCTTCGATTATGCCTCAGAAGAAAAACCCTGATTTTGCGGAACTTATCCGCGGACGCACAGGCAGAGTTTACGGCAATTTGATTGCTCTTCTTACAATGATGAAAGGTCTGCCGCTCTCTTATAACCGCGACCTGCAGGAAGACAAGCAGAGCCTGTTTGAGGCTTATGACACCGCATTAAGCTGTGTACGCATTTTTACATACATGATAAGCACTGCGCGCTGGAACAAAGACCGCATGGCGGCTTCTTGTGTGGGCGGCTATGCAAACGCAACAGATTTGGCTGATTATCTTGTAAGGAAGGGCATGCCTTTCAGAACAGCCCACGCTGTAGCGGCAAGCGCTGTGCGCAAAGGCATAGAAAAACACAAGAATCTTGAAGATATGTCTCTGAGCGAGCTTAGAGAAGCCGCCGGTTCAGACTTAATCTGCAACGACGTTTTTGAGCGCATTGACCCGCGCAAGTGTGCAGAAGCGCGCCGCACAACAGGCGGCCCTGCTGCAGAAAAAGTCAAAGAGCAGATTCTTGAATTACGCAGATTTATCAAATAAATCAGGAAAAACAGATAAATCAGGTTATGCATTCGTTTATAAGAAAAGCTATTTTTTGTTTCTCAGCGGTTTTCGCATTAATTTTTGTTTCATGTGCAGACAAAGAGAACAAAGATTCTACGCTTTTTCTTAACGACACTTACAGCTATCTCATGTGCGGCGCTGATTCTGACTGTGCAGACGCAGAATCACAAGCCGGGCATTTTCAAAAACTTAACGACATTTCATACAGAAACCTCGAAAAAATAGCCGGAAAAAACGGCGCTTATATGTGGATTAAATCGGAATTTCAGATTCCAGAAAATTTAAAGCACAAAACGCTCGGCTATGTTATTCCGTATCTGCATTTTGCAGAAAAAGTCTGGCTTAACGGCACTTTTCTGGGCGGCTACGGAGAATTTCCGCCGGATCTTGTCAGCGCACAATATGCGGTGCATTTTTATGCTCTGCCGGAAACAGTTTTGAACCAGACCTGCACAAACACAATTCTTATAAAAGTTTATGTTGTCGGCAAAGGTTCACTTTCAGGCAGAACCTTCATTTCTGAAGTTGACAAGGCAAAACGCTTTGCAAGCGATTATTCGTTTTTTTACTCAAAAGTCTATATGCCGTTTGAAGGCGGTTTGTTCTGCGCTTTTATTCTGTTTTACATCTTGTTTGTTATGCAGAAAAAGACAAAAGAATACATATCTTTTGCCCTGTTGAACTTGTTTACGCTCTTTTTTATGGCGTACTTTTTTGCGCAGGAACTTCCGTGGTTTGCAGGGCTGGGGCTTTCATTTCTGGCTTTTATCAAATTCGGCTTATGTTTTTGTTCAAGCTGCATTGTCTTTTTTGCGTCATCAGTAATGATTCACTTTACAAAGCTTGAAGAAACAAAAAAGCAGCTTGCAGTGCGTCTTGTGCTTTTTGCGGCGGCTGTTATTACAACGGCAGTTATTCCAACATATGAAGGGCTTATGCGGATATGTCCGTTTGTTATTGTGCTGCTGCTTGCACAGCTTTCATTCGGGTTTTATGCTCTTGTAAAGGCGCTTTTTAAGCCTGAACTCCGTAACAGTGCGCTGATTCTTTTAGTCTGTTTTAGTTCAACCTTTATTACAGGCACAGCAGACGTTATTCTGCGGGTAATATGCAAGACCGATGTTCTGCCTTATCTTACGCTTTTTGGCTGGCAGGGCACTGTTATTATGTTCCTTTATGTGCTCTGCGTGAGATACACGCGTGTATTTAACCGCAATGAGTATTTGAACGAAAAGCTTGAGCAGGAAGTTGCTTCTCAGACAATTGAGCTTTCTAAGGCAAAAGATGATCTTGAGCACCAGATGGAAAGGGCAAAAACCGATTTGGAAATGGCTGCCATTGTTCAGCAGAAATTCCTGCCAGAAATTGCAAAATCTTTTGCCGGCTGGGATACAGCAGTCTGCTATGAACCGGTTTCTTCTGTTTCAGGCGATTTTTACGACTATTATATGCAGGGCGGAAAACTTACAGGCGTTTCGCTTTTTGATGTTTCCGGCCACGGCATTGCCGCAAGTCTTATTACAATGCTTGCAAAAGCCACAGTTCTGCGCCTTTACACAGACGGCTGCAGTCAGAGCGAGTCTGTTTCTAAAATCTTAGAAAAAGTGAATGAGGTGCTAATAAAAGAGAAGGGCAATGTTGACAACTATTTGACTGGTCTGCTCTTAAAAATCGGGGCATTTCATAAAAACGGAAAATGCAGCATTGAGCTTGCAAATGCCGGCCATCCAGAGCCTCTGCTGTTTTCAGCGGAAACCAACAGCGCATCGTTCTTGCGCTCTGCTGATCAGTCCAAGCAATACGGTGCAATCGGCATAAAAGGAATTGATGTTTCGTTTCCGCTCATTTCATTTGATATGAAGCCCGGCGACATTCTTCTGCTTTATACGGACGGGCTTGTTGAGACAATGAACGCATCAAGAGAGCAGTTCGGCAAAGAGCGCGTGACAGATCTTCTTGTAAAAAATTCCGGCAAGACAGCTCGTGAAATTATAGATGTTCTGCTTTCTGAGCTGAACCGCCATACAGGTTCAATTGCAAGAGAAGACGATGTAACTTTAGTTGTATTAAAAAGAGAGCGGACGGAAGAATCCAAAGAAGAAATAGAAGAACTTGACGGATAGTGCCTATCCGTCAAGCCTGTAGTTTTTCAGGCACTTAGCCCAGAACTTTCTTTACGATTGCAGAAAGTTTTTCTGTTGTGAATGGTTTTACAATCCAGCCAGTTGCGCCGGCTTCTTTGCCTTCCTGCATTTTGCCGTCCTGGCTTTCTGTGGTTAATGCAATAATAGGGACGAACTTATATTCAGGTTTTTCGCGCAATGCCTTGATAAGTTCAATTCCATTCATGTTCGGCATATTTATATCAGTAATAACCAGATTGCATTGTGAAGCTTCTGCTTTCTTAAGACCATCCAAACCGTCTTCTGCTTCTACAACTTCGTAGCCTTCTTCTGCCAATACAAAAGAAATGCTTTTTCGAATCGAAATCGAGTCATCGACAATTAAAATTTTCTTAGCCATCTTTTCCTCCTTAAAACAGCCTGCCTTTCTATGATGAACAAGAGATAACCTCTATTATTATACCACATTAACTGCAATGGCGCAGTACTTCTTCTGCAATTTTTTCAAGACTTACAACTTCGTCTGCTGCATTCAGTTTGATTGCTTCTGCCGGCATGCCGAAGACTACGCAGGATTTTTCGTCTTGTGCTATATTATAAGCCCCCATCTGGTGCATTTCAAGCATTCCTTTTGCGCCGTCGTCGCCCATGCCCGTCATAATTACACCGACAGCATTTTTGCCTGCATAACGCGACGCAGACCTGAAAAGCACGTCTACAGACGGTCTGTGCCTTGAAACAAGCGGTCCGTCTTTGACTTCAACAAAATATCTTGCGCCGCTTCTCTTTAGAATTGTATGCTTGTTGCCGGGCGCAATAAGAACGCGGCCGCGCACAACAGAATCATTGTTCTCAGCTTCTTTGACATTAACCTTGCACAATGAGTCAAGCCTTTCTGCAAATGAATGCGTAAAGTTCTCAGGCATGTGCTGTACAATTACCATGCCCGGCGCATTTACAGGCAGCATCTCAAGAAAAACACGCAGGGCTTCAGTGCCGCCGGTTGAAGCGCCGACAACAACAACTTTTTCTGTTGTGTCAAGAACCATATGCGTAGGATCTGGTTTTTCCATTATTACGTCGGCACTGAGCTTAGGCTGTATATTTACAGACTTTAAAGCTTTGTTTACATTTTGCGTTATCCGCTTAATTTTGCTTTTAGTAAGATACGCGGCTTTTATGGCGTCGCAGATGTGAATGCTTGATTCTTCAAGAAAGCGTTTTGTGCCCATTTTTGGTTTTTGAATCAGTTCAACAGCGCCGTACTGCATAGCGTGAAGCGCGTTGTCAGAGCCGTCTTCAATCATGCTTGAGCATATAACTACCGGAATCGGCTTGGTGCTCATAAGCTGGCGCAAAAAGGTTATGCCGTCCATACGCGGCATTTCAATATCAAGAATAATTACATCAGGCTCAAGCATGCTAAGCTTTTTCTGCGCAATAAGCGGGTCGCCTGCTGTAGCAATTACCTCAAAGTCTTTCCCATTAGACAGAATATTTGTCAAAGTCTCGCGCACAACGGCTGAATCATCAATAATCATTACTTTAATCATAGCGCTTTAATCACCTTTTTATAGACAGTTGGAATACAAGTGCGCAAAGGCAGATCCATAGAAAATATGGTTTCTGAATGCCCCAAAAACAAGTAGCCTTCAGGTTGAAGATATTTCATGAATTTCTTGATAACTTTTTCCTGTGTTTCTTTATCAAAATAAATCAGCACATTCCGACAGAAAATAATGTCATAAGCTTCCGGCATGCGGAAATCATTGTCCATAAAGTTGAGCCTTTTAAAAGAGACATGACTTCTAAGGTCTGATTTTATGCGCGCGCAATGCATGTCTTCATTTGTGCATTTCAAAAAATATGATTTCTTTAAGTGCATTGGAAGCTGCTCAACAAGATCAAGGTCGTATACGGCGTTATAAGCTTTGTCCAGCACATTTGTCGAAATGTCTGTGCCGGTAACCTTGAAATTCACAATCTTTCCGGGATTGTTTTTCATGAATTCGGAGATTACCATCGAGATAGTGTAGGGCTCTTCGCCTGAAGAACAGCCTGCTGACCAGATTTTTATGGTGTTTTTCTTCTGCGCAAATTCGGGCAGAATCTTATTTGTAAGATACTCAAAATGCTCGTTTTCCCTGAAAAATTCGGTCTTGTTTGTTGTCAGCACATCAATCATGAGCACAAGCTCTTTTGAGTTGTTGCTGTTAAAGACATAATCAATGTATTCGCTGAACGAATTCATCTTGAGAATTCTAAGCCGCCGCATCAGCCTTGACTGCATCATTATGCGCTTTGTAGCAGGCATTTTAATGCCGACAGTTGATTCTATATAACTGGCGATAGTCTGAAATTCTTTGTCGCTCAATTCCTGCACAGCCTGAATCGGATAATTTGATACCTGCATATAAGTCCTTATTCGGCAGTCTGCTTTGCTGTCATGGCTGAAGTATTCGCAATTTCCATGTTCTTAACAATATCAGACAGCTTGTATATATCAAGTATCAGTGCGACAGAACCGTCACCGAGAATTGTAGCGCCGGAGAAACCGAATGTGTTTTTGTACAGACGTCCGAGCGGCTTGATTACAGTCTGGTAATTACCGATTACCTTGTCTATTACAAGCCCGATTCTGGAATCCTGGTCATTGACGATAATAATCTGTTCCATTGCAGGAAGCGGATCGTCTATCTCAAAGAAGGTTCTTAAATCTATGTACGGAATAACTTCGTTGCGGATATTAACCGAAGCGCAGAGCTTGGTGTTTTCCGGGCGCTCAAATTCAAGACATTCAACAACATTTGAAAGCGGCACAACAAAAGACGCATTGCCGATTTTAACAAGAATGCCTTCGATAATGGCAAGCGTAAGCGGAAGCTTCAGCGTAAACTTTGTGCCTTTGCCTGTTTCGGTTGTAGTAGAAACAGTGCCGCCAAGTGCAGTTATGTCTTTCTTTACAACGTCCATGCCGACGCCGCGGCCTGAAACTGAAGTAACCTGAGACGCTGTAGAGAAGCCCGGCTGAAAAATAAGCTCGTAGATTTCGTTTTCAGTAAGCTCGTCATTTGCGCTTATTACACCGCGTTCAATAGCTTTCTGGCGGATTGCCTTTTTGTTAAGCCCGGCACCGTCATCTTCAATTGCAATAGAAACAAACGCACCGTTGTGCTCTGCTCTTAAGACAACCGTTCCCTGCGGGTTCTTGCCCGCGGCTTCGCGTACAGCCGGTGTTTCAATTCCATGGTCAACAGAGTTGCGGATAAGGTGAACAAGCGGATCGTTGAGCTTTTCGATAACGGTTTTGTCAAGCTCTGTTTCTGCGCCTTCTGTAACAAGCTCAATATCTTTCTTAAGGTCTTTTGAAAGGTCTCTGACAAGCCGTCTGAATCTAGAAAAGATTGTG
This sequence comes from uncultured Spirochaetales bacterium, assembly GCA_946406925.1. Taxonomy (GTDB): domain Bacteria; phylum Spirochaetota; class Spirochaetia; order Treponematales; family Treponemataceae; genus UBA1240. The sequence goes on from CAMJMF010000043.1 coordinate 15,297, forward strand.
CCGATCGGCAGCATACGCATGTCCATAGTTGTGTCACGCAGCTCAAGAATAAGCCGCTCGCCCTGTTCTGCAAGCGTAGAAAGCTCGCCGTTCTGAATAGACTGCGAAAGCTGGCCGAGTCTTGCGTTGAATGTAACAAGCTCGCCGACAAGGTCAATCAGTTTATCAAGCTTTTCTGAATTTACCTTAATTGTCTGATTAGAAGTTTCCTGCTGCTTCTTTTCCTGCAGTTCGCGCAAGTGTTTCTGTTCTGCAAGAGCTGCCTGCATTGTTTCTTTTGAAACAACTTTTGAATCAGTAAGAACCTGTCCGATTGTCTTGTGGGCAGAAATAACTTCGTTGATAACGTCAGCAGTAGTTACGTTGCGCTCAACAAGGATTTCACCGATAAGTTTCGGCTGGTCGCCCTGGTCTTCGTCAACTGTAATGTGCTTAATCTGAACAGTGCTTGATGAATCAAGAAAAATGAAAACGTCTTTTAAATCATCTTCTGTTGCTGTTGTAGTTATGATGATTTCCCATGAAAGGTAACAGACAGTCGGGTCAATTTCGCTTAATCTTGGAATCTTTGAGAAGAACGGCGTAATAGAGCATTTACCCATGCCCTGAAGTTCCTCAAGAAGCGCAATCGGGCGTGTGCCGTTTTTGAACACATCTTGGGCAGGCGCAAAAGTAATACGCCATGTAGATTCTTCTTTCTGTTTTTCTGCAGCAGGCTGTTTTGCCTGTTTCTGAACTTTCTGTTCAGGCTCTTCTTTTGGCTTCTGTGTCTTGCTGTGCTGCTGGACATAAAGCTTGAAAACTTCTATTAAGTTTGCTGAATCGCTTTCATTATCAGGATTTTCCGGGTCGTCCAGCAATTTTCTGATATGGTCTCTTGCGCTTAATGTATGTGTAATAAGCTCTGGCGTAACGGCAACTTCTCCGTTTCTTACGCCGTCAAAGGCAGATTCAACCTCGTGGGTAAAGTGAGAAATTGCATCGAAACCAAACATTCCTGAAGAACCTTTGATTGTGTGCATAATGCGGAATACGGCTTGAATTGTTTCGATGTCTTCAGGATTGTTTTCAAGCTCCAAAAGCAGGTCTTCAAGTTTGTCTAATAAATCATTTGCTTCATCTAAGAAGATTTCAGCCATTTTATCCATCATGACGCAATCCTTATTTTTTCAGAAATTTGATTGATGATAACTTCATCGTTCAATTCCAATTTAGATATTATGCCGGCAGCATAAAGCCGTTTTTTTACAGACTGTGTGAAAGTTCCTTCAAAAACAATTTCTTTGCTTTCTTTTTTTGCCTGTGCGCAAAGTGCATAAAGCAGCTGTATTATTGAAGAATCTAGATCTTCAAGAGAAGAAAAATTTACGCATATTGT
>CAMJMF010000044.1 GCA_946406925.1 uncultured Spirochaetales bacterium
TGTGTCTTGTGAAATAAACTGTGTGATACTGCCTGACGCAGTAAATTCTGAATTTCGCATATCTATACATCGTATTTTCTGGCATTTTTGTCAAGACCTGAAACAAGATTAAAGCTTTTATAACGGACAAATTCTTAACGAAAAACAGGCTTGCTACTATTCAGAAAACAAAAAAAACTTTATGCTTTATTCCATGAGTGTAAATTATATTTCAGAAAACCAGAACTACGGCTATAGATTTATAGAAGACAAATTCATTCCAGACGGAAAAGACGAATATTACCTTAGAAATGAACAGCTGAAAACTGTATTGCATAATACACAGCCTCAATGGCAAAACCTGACCGCTGCCCAAATCGAAATTCTTGAAAAGAACAACAATACTTCTTCAAACTGGCAGAATGTGCTTGTTACAAAGAATTTTGACCCGAATTCAATAAAAGACAGCTCTTTTTATGGTCTTGTGCGCATCGGCGACATCGGTTCAGGGCTGCTGCGTTACCATGACTTTGTGCTGCACGAAGGAATTTCAAACAGCTGCATAATTTCATGCGACATCGGTAATCACTGCGCCATTCACAACTGCAACTATCTTTCTCACTATATTATAGGTAACAACGTCATGCTTCACCGCATAGACGAAATGGACACAACAAACCATTCAAAATTCGGCAACGGCATTATAAAAGAGGGCGAAGACGAAGCCGTCCGTGTATGGATAGAACCGCTGAATGAAGCCGGCGGACGCGAAGTGCTGCCTTTCAGCGACATGATCTGCGCCGATGCATATCTTTGGACAATTTACCGCGATGACAAGGCTCTTATGCAGGCATTCTTCGACATGACAAACAGAAGCTACGACCTCCGCAGAGGTTTTTACGGCACAGTCGGCAGCAACTCTGTTATTAAAAGCTGCCGCATCATCAAAGATGTTGCTGTCGGCGAATGTGCATATATAAAAGGCGCAAACAAGCTCAAGAACCTTACTATAAAATCTGACGAAAACAGCGACACACAGATTGGCGAAGGTGTAGAACTTGTAAACGGTATTATCGGCTACGGCTGCCGCATTTTCTACGGCTGCAAAGCTGTACGCTTTGTAATGTGCAACAACTCAAATTTGAAATACGGCGCAAGACTTATCCACTCAATTCTGGGCGACAACTCTACTATTTCGTGCTGCGAAGTTTTGAACAACCTTGTCTTCCCGGGACACGAACAGCACCACAACAACTCTTTCTTGATTGCAACCCTCATTATGGGGCAGTCAAACATGGCAGCCGGCGCAACAGTCGGTTCAAACCACAACAGCCGTGGTAATGACGGCGAAATTATTGCAGGCAGAGGCTTCTGGCCGGGTCTTTCAAGTACACTCAAGCACAACAGCCGCTTTGCAAGCTATACGCTCATAACAAAGGGAAATTATCCGAATGAGCTGAATATTCCGCTGCCGTTTTCTATGCTTATTGAAAACCCGCAGGCAAATCACCTTGAAGTTATGCCGGCTTATTACTGGATGTACAACATGTACGCGCTTGAGCGCAACAGCTGGAAATATCAGACAAGAGACAAGCGCTTTTACAAGACACAGCACATTGTTACAGACTATCTTGCCCCGGACACAGCTACAGAAATAATCAAGGCAATGCAGCTTCTTGAAGAATGGACTGGTAAAGCAATATTCCGCAATCTTGGCGAAAGCATGCCTGAAAACCTTGAAAAAGTTGCTGTCCGCGGCCGCGCTTATCTTAAAAACAAGCAGGAAGTTGTACAGAAGCTTACGATTACCGGCGAGAACATGGAACGCTCAAAACGCGCCGTTCATCTTATAAAGACAGCCGAAGCATATAACGCTTACAGGCAGATGCTCGTAATGTTTGCAGTTAAGACGCTTATAGCCTATTTTGAAGAATCGGGCTCAAATTTTGCCGCTTTTATGCAGACAAAAACAAACAAGCAGGATTTGAACTGGATTAATATTGGCGGACAGCTTATGCCGGAAAAGCGTTTTGAACAGATTAGAAACGAAATTGTGCTCGGCAGCTTTAAGACCTGGCAGGATCTCCACAGCGAATATGACAACGCATGGACGAACTACAAATTAGATGCCGCCTGCTGTGCATTAGAAACCCTCAAAGTTGTTTACAGCGATTTATCCATAGATGTATGGAAGCAAGCTTGCGATGAAGCCCGTAATATCCGCGCCTATATCGAAGAGCAGGTTTATGTGACCAAGCTTAAGGATTACACAAACGCTTTCAGGTCTTGCACTTACCGCAACCAGAAGGAACGCTTCGCGGTGCTCGGCAAGGTTGAGGACAACAGCTTTATCAAGACTGCAAAAGACGACACGCAGAAGTTTCTTGCACTGCTCGACAAATACACAAAATAGCGCAGCAAAAATAATCATTTAAAGGAAGTGCTGATTAATTACAGTCTGTCATTGCCGGATTTGATCCGGCAATCTATAACCACTTGTATTACAATCAAATAGATTATCGGGCCAAGCCCGATAATGGCATCAACCAGCATCTCCTAAGATTGACGCAATTCAAAGCTTTGTATACTATTAAGCACATGGAAGTAGTTCACTTAGGCGACCCGGTTCTTCGCCAAAAAGCAGAGCCTGTAACAGAATTTACAGATGAATTGCGCTCATTTATCAATGAAATGTTTGACACAATGATTGAAGCCGAAGGTGTCGGGCTTGCCGCTCCGCAGGTCGGAAAATCATCAAGATTTTTTGTAATTATCGCAGACGACGACGTCCGCCGTGTCTTTATAAATCCACAGATTATATCAACATCAGCCGAACTTGTTCCATTTGAAGAAGGCTGCCTGAGCATTCCTAAAGTTTACGAAAAAATCATGCGTCCGGAAAAAGTTACGGTTCAGGCGCAGGACGAATTCGGCAAGAAATTCATACTTGAAGCAGACGGACTGCTTGCCCGAATTATTCAGCATGAAAATGACCATCTTGACGGCATCTTGTATATAGACAAGGGCGATGCTGACTTTAAAAAGAAGGTCGAAGAGCAGTTTGCAAAACGCGAAGAACGCCGCAAAGCAAAACTGGCACAGAAAAAAGCAAAGCAGGCAAAGCTTCAGGCAAAACTCGCAAAAAAAGGCGGTAATCCACCGAATGCTTAGAATTATTTATGCCGGAAGCCCTGCAATTGCAGCAAAACCGTTAATTGAAATTGCTCACAGCAAAAAGCACCAGATTGTGGGTGTTCTTACAAACCCACCTGCTGCACAAAAACGCGGCAAAGAGCTTGTAAGCACACCAGTTGCACAGGCTTTGGCGGCGATAAACCAAGAGCGCAAGCAGAACGGTGAGTCTGAAATTGCCTTGTTTGAGCCGAATAAGCTTTTGGAAGTTCAGGATGCAATAAAAGAGCTCAAGCCGGATATTCTGGTCTGCTTTGCTTACGGCAAGATTTTTAAGCCTGAGTTTATGGCAATTTTTCCGCTCGGCGGCATAAACCTTCATCCGTCTCTGCTGCCGCGTTATAGAGGCTGCGCACCTGTTCCGGCTGCAATCTTGAACCAAGACAAAGAAACAGGCTTTACGGTTCAACGTCTTGCACCGCAGATGGACAGCGGCAATATTCTTTTGCAGACAAGATTTACGCTAAACGGAACAGAATATGCCGAAGACATTCTTGAACAGGCTTCTAATGAAGGCGGAAAACTCTTTCTTGAAGTTCTTGAAAAAATAGAAAATAATACAATAAAAGAAACAGCCCAAAACGAAGAAGATGCAACTTATTCCGGCATGCTTAAAAAAGAAGATTCAGCCATAAACTGGCAGGATTCAGCCGAAAGCATCTGCGCTAAAATAAGGGCTTTTGAGCCATGGCCGGGGGCTTCAACTGTTTCTAACGGAACAAACCTGATTATCCACAGGGCTACAGTCTATAAAGGCGGCAGCTACAATGCTGCAGATGCTCAAGACAAAGAACCTGGAACAGTGTTGTTCTCAGACAAAAAAGACGGAATCCTGTTCAAAACAGGAAACGGAATTCTGGCAGTGCAGAACCTTCAATGGCAGACAAAGAAGGCTATGAACTGGAAAGACTTTATGAACGGCGCCCGCAATTTTGTGGGTTCAATCTGCAAGTAGAAGTTTCCTTGAAAACATGCAATAATTTCAGGAGCTTAAGGAATAAACATGAAAGATAAAAAAAATTTAGGATTCAGTATTTCTGCTGCAGCTGAAAAAATGCAGCAAAGTGGAGCTTCTTTTTTTCTTTATGCAGTCTTAGTCATCATTTTTATGGGACTCATCTGCATTGCAGTCTTTTTTGCCTCTGTAAAAGGCGAGGAAGAAGTTATGGTTCCTCAGGTTGTAGGAAAAGAGCTTAGCGATGCACTGCTTGAAATGCAGGTAAAAGAGCTTTATCCAAAGATTATTCTGCGTTATTCAGACAACCCGGAAGACAAGGGCTTTATTCTTGACCAGACACCTGTTGCCGGCTCAATTGTAAAAGCCGGTAAACGCATTAACCTGACAGTAAGCCGCGGTACAGTTGTTGACAAGGTTGAGGACTTTAAAGGCTGGAACATCGACGATGTTAAAAGCCATCTCAAAACTCTTTTTGCCGCTATGTCAAAGCCGCTTATCACTCTTGCAGAACCAATTTATGAATATAACGCCGCTGAAGCTGGTACAGTTCTTTCTCAGAACCCGCCGGCCGGCAAAAGCATTTCTGACCCGATTGTGCTTAAGCTTGTTGTAAGTCGCGGTCCGGAAAACGAAAAAATCACTGTGCCGAATATTGTTTCACTTTCTTTGCGTGAAATGTACAATCAGATGGCATCAAGCAGCCTTATGTTTGATTTTTCTGCCGGCCAGACAGATTCAAGTGAACCGCAGATTCTCTCACAAATGCCGATTGCAGATGAAGTTCTTTCAAAGAACAGCCGCGTAGAAGCTGTTATCGGCTTCCCTGAAGCAAAAGGTTTGAGCTCAACAGTTTACGGCATTTTCAAGCAGACTCTGCCTGAATACGCCTATCCGCTCAAAATGGAGCTTATGGCTCTTCCACCTTCTGGCGGAAAAGGCTCTTCTGTAGTCAAGTTCTCGCACATGGGCGGAAGCCTCTCAATTCCGTATGCTGTTCCAAAGAACACAGTTCTTATTCTTTATGTTGAGGGCAAGGAATTCTCTCAAATTACAGTAAGACCTAACGAAGACTAACAAAGTCAGTAAAGGGGCTGCCTGAAATCATTAGGCAGTCTTTTTTTTGTCTTAATTCACAAATCCCTATCCGAATTTGCCCGGCATTTACGCTCTTAGAGCTTCAGCCTGTTCATTTTTTTAGAAAGTTATGGTAAAAATATTTGAGGAAGTTTTAAAGCCGAATATTTTCTCATTGACTTTTTATGGGAGCAAGCATGATACGCTCAAAAATCTGTTTAAGCCTTACAGGATCAACTTTGGCAGAAGATCTTGCCATTCTAGACAAATACCGTAAATGGATTGATATAGCAGAATTAAGAGCAGATTATCTTAATCCTGATGAAAGGCTTGAAATCAGAAAATTCCCGGAATTAGCAAAAGTTCCATGTATATTAAGCATACGCCGCACAATTGACGGCGGAAGATTTGAAGACGGTGAAGCTGCCAGAACAGTGCTTTTTGCACGCGGTCTTGCCTTTGCAAACCAGGACAGCCGCAAAAACTTTGCTTATATCGACATTGAAACAGATTTTAACGTTCCAAGCATTCAAGACGCTGCGTTGGCATTCGGCACAAGAATTATCAGAAGTTCCTACATAAAAGAAGAGCCCATCGGAAACTTGAACAACCGCATAAGCAGCCTTAGAGTTGCCGGTTTTGAGATTCCCAAAATTTCCTATGAGCCGAGAAGCCTTTCTGACATTACGCAGCTTTTTCATCAGACAAAGCAGTTCAAGGAATTTGACCAGATTATAGCTGTGCGCGGTCAGCTTGCTCTGCCGAGCCGCATTCTTGCAACAAAGCTTCATTCGCTTTTTACTTACACACTTCCGAGAGAACTATTGGACGAAAAACGCCCGCATGGCGGCATTGACCCGATTTCGCTTTCTGAAATCTATCATTTTGACTCTATCGACAACAACACAAATATTTTTGCTATTACCGGCTATCCGATGCTGCATGCGCTCAGCCCAAAAATTCATAATGAAGCCTATCATGCACATCACATGAACAATGTGTTTATTCCGCTTAGGGCGCAAAAGATAGAAGAATCTATTGAATTTGCAGAAGAGCTTTCCATAAAAGCCATGACAGTTTCCAGACCGTTCAAAAATACGGTAAAAGATTTTATTCCAACTATAGACGAAGACGCAGGCTATTCATGCACCTGCGATGCAATTATGCATGACAAAGACTCTTGGAGCGGCTTTAACCTTTGTGCAAAAGCTCTGAGCGACACACTCTGCGAATTTATCGGGCACAAAAACCTTTCCGGAATGAAGGTTGCAATTATCGGTTCAGGCGCAGAGGCAAGAACTGCCGCCTATGTGGTTAAGTCTCTGAAAGGCAAAGCCTGTGTTTTCAACAACCCGATAAGCCAGGCTAAAAAAATTGCAGACATGTTCTCTTTCAAAAGCGCATCTCTTTCAGAAGAATCATCGATTAAAGTTGGTGATTACTCTGATTTGATAATTCAAACCAAAACAGAAAACGCAGATATTGTGCGTTACGGCGGTCTTGATATTGTTTACGACCCGATTCCTTTTTATGAATTTACGGGAAATGAATATGTATTTGACTGCACATATAATCCTCAACAAAACCCGCTGCTTGTCCGCGCCGAAAGGGCAGGCTGTAATACGGCAAACTCTTTTGAGATGATTCATAAACAGGCACGGGCGCACTTTGAGCTTTTTACAGGAGTTCCTTATGACAAAGAATCTGACGCAGAGTGAACAGAAGGCTTTAGTTGGCAAATATGCAGTTGACCAGCTTATTGAACAAAAACGTATTTTTTCAGGCATGAAAATTGGTCTTGGCACAGGTTCTACGGCAATGCCGGCTGTTGAACGCCTTGCAGAACGCATTAAAGACGGAACTTTGAAAGATATTTGCGCCGTTGCCACAAGTTTTCAGACAACAATCGCCTGCGAAAATCTTGGTATTCCGGTTTTTTCAATGAACGCAAAAGAAATTGGCGGCCATCTTGACCTTGCAATTGACGGCGCAGACGAAATAAACCCGAAAAAGCAGCTTATAAAGGGCGGCGGCGCGGCACTTCTGCTTGAAAAAATCGTAGCATACAATGCAGACAGCTTTGTAATTGTGGCTGACCAGTCTAAAGACGTGGCTTCTATCGGTACGGTTTTTGCCCTTCCTGTTGAAATTATTGCAGAAGCCCGCGTGCCTGTTATAAAGGCTCTTGAACAGCTTGGCGCTACATGCACACTGCGCCAAGGCGTTAAAAAAGCAGGGCCGGTCATTACAGACAACGGCAACTTGATTTTAGACCTTTTGTGGAAGTCTGCACCTGACGCCGCCCAAATGGAAGCTGAAATCAACAAAATTGTCGGCGTAGTTGAAAACGGATTCTTCTGCAAGAACATTCCGACAGTTTTTGTAGCCCACGCCGACGGCACCGTAACAGAACGGTAAGAAGCAGCTGAAAAAAGGAAAAGGTTCTCACACAGTAGTGAGAACCTTTTTTGTTTTATTCCACAACAGTCATTGACTTGATGATGATGTTCTGTCCGTTTATTTCAACGGTCATGCCGTTTGCAAGCTCGTCGGCGAGTTTTTCATCTATGTTAAGAATTACTGTACCTGACTGGACTTTTATTTTACCGTCTACTATAAATCCACCTTTCACCTTCAAATTCTTTAACGTATCCGTATCATGCCAATTTCGATCCAAATCAAGATATGCAAACTGCAATTGCGGATTAGAGCCTGTTTTTTCAATAGCAAACTTTAACTTATATTTAGCAGGTGTTGAGCGAAAGAACGTGTCAGACTTTATTCTGTACATATTGTCCCAATCCCACGCCCCACTTCTTTCGAGAGGCTCTTTCAAAAGATTTTTGCCGACTATGCTTTCAACTTTTACCTCGTTATTTTTGATGAATTCAGCACTTAACGGGAACTCCTTGCCCTGAATACCGTAAATGAGCGTATCGACAAATTCTTTATCATACCATTTGAGCTTCCAGCTGTCATAATATCCGCTGAAAAAACGTCCGTCATCTACCAATGCGCTATCATTATGCAGCACAGCCGCGCATGAACGGTTTGGTTTTGAAGCTTCCGCCGTCAAGTCTTTAATCCACTTAATGCGCTCCAAAATCGGAGTGCGACGGGATTGTCCTACTTCACCGATAAGCACCGGAATATGTTTGGAGAAAAAAGCTTTGTCCAAAGCCTCGAATCTTTTGCTAATCGATTCTTTAATGCTGTTTTTGTAATAATCACTATACTCGCCAGAAGATGCTGAACCTCCCATTGAGTAGTCGTGGTATGTCGGAATCAGCTTGTTCTTTGCTTTATCTTTTGGCATCTTGAAGTTCTTGTTGGTGACAGTTTCCCATTTTGACCAAATACCATTTATCAAAACAAAGCGGTTTGCGTTATTGCCGCCTGTTGAGCGGATTGTGTCTACAATCAGCTGGTTATATTCATTCAAGATTTCATAATCTTTTCTGCAGACAGCGCAGTCATCTTTAGGCATCCAACTATGCTCATGCAGCATATCGGCAGGCTCGTTGAAAGGCTCAAAAATCAGATGCTCGTCATAAGAATTGTTGAACGCTTTTGCATACTGTTCCCAGACAGCTTTTAAAAAATTCTCGGATTCTTTTTTGTCGTTTTCGTTTATATAGAATGCGGCATAATGTGAATCTCCACATTCAATTCTTTTTTTATATTCTTCCTTAACTGTGTACTCGGCAAACGGTCCGCAGAGAATTACGTACATATCTTCTTCAATACACCAGTCAACAACCTGCTTGATGTTCCTGATGAACCCTGGTGCAAGTCTATAATTTTTATCGAGTATTTTTCCATGACCAGGATTTGTCTGCAATCTGATGGCATTCAGTCCGCTTTCTTTCATAAAATGAATTTGCGCCTTTGTCGGTCGAGAAAGCATGTCCGGTTGAATGTCAACACCAAAATTAAGAAGCTGTGGACAATCTTGAAAAATCTGATAGTTCAATCCGGCGCCGATATTTTTTACAAAATCCCATGCATCAAGATTTGCGTCTATTGTTACGCTTGTTGCAGCATCAACTACAGGCGGTTCATTGCTTCCATAAATATCTGTTATTACAGGATTTTCTATTTTTTCAAAAGTAACTGACTCAATAACAAATTTTTGATAAGGAACATATACACCTTGAAAAGAAATTCCTTTTAGAATTTTTTGATTTTCCCTAAGCGGAATTATCATTTCATTAAGATATGTCGGGCAATATGTAGCTTTTTCATACCATTCCAAAGTGTTGTTGTCATCGTAATCAAAATTGAATTGGAATCCGAAATCTGTAGCTTTGTACTTGATTCTTGCGATGTTGTAACTGCTGATGTCAAGCTTATTAAGCCAAAGATATATACCGGTCCATTCGTTGGTATTTTCGCTATTAACTTTAAAAGTCTTTGTCGCCTTGTCAAAAGTCGTCGTTTTGTTGTCATTTACGGCAGGGAACTTATTCAAATCAACTTCGTAAGTCTTTGTGCTCTGTGCAAAAATAGAAATTGAAGCAATAAAAAGGAGGACTGTAATTACTAAAAGCTTTTTACCCTCCCGCATTCTATTCATAGTATCTTTCATAAATATCTCCTGTTCTTTATTATAAGACATGTTTCCAGAAAAAGCTAAAATCAATTATTAAAATCTGCTTATGCTTAAAACCACAAAATGAACTATGGTAATAGCACATAAGTTGTACAGCCATAATGTGGCATTCCACTTATACAGACACCATTATAAGACTATACCCTGCCAATAAACATCAAACAGTTAAAAAGATTTTTTTTCTTGCTCATACAACATATATGTTGTATATTCTTAGTATGGGAATGACTGCAAAACAGGTAATGAAAATACTTAAAAAGAACGGTTGGAAGCTCGACAGAATAGAAAGTTCCCACCATATTTTTAAAAAAGACGGTTATATGCGGTCTGTTCCTGTTCCATTCCACAAAGGAAAAGATGATGACTTGGGATTTTTTGCAAAAGAAATTTTAAAACAGGCAAACATAGATCCTAATACTTTAAAGGAGTTTGAAAGATGACATATAACTGTGACATTACAAAAGAGAACGACAAATTTGTTGTCCGTTTTCCTGACATGCCGAATGCTGTTACTTTTGGGAATTCTATGGAAAATGCGCTTTTTATGGCACAAGATGTTCTTAACGGTATTCTTGCCTCGCATATTGATAACGGCTATCCTATTTCAGAACCGAAATACAATGGCGGTTATCCTGTAGAAGTATCTCCTAAAGTTGCGTTTGCGTTAGAACTTAGAAAAGCGAGGGCAAATCATTCTCAAAAAGAAGTAGCTCAAAAAGCCGGTATGACTTATCAGCAGTATCAGCGGTTGGAAAATCCCCACAAAACAAATCCGACATTGGAAACAATCTATAAACTGCAAAAAATTTTCAACCGTCAGTTTTTAGCTTTATAGTTGCCGTTCTCACACTCTTTCTAAAACCGCAGAACGAACGACTCTGTTTTTGACGGAGATTTCAAGTCTGACTTTAAATCTCCGCCAAAACTAGGGCTTGTAACGCCAACTGCTCCAAACACTTGATTAAAATCTGCTTAAATCTTTCTGCGGGAAACTGATTTACAGAAACTTAACATATGTGCCGATGTTTTAAACAATATGAAACATATATACAAAGTAACAGGCTTTACCGCTTTAATTTTTGCCGCTTTTAGTTTGTTTTCTTTTGCACAAGAAGAACTGACTACATTTGAAGAAACAATGCAACTTGTTTCTGTAATTACCCCTGAATTTCAGGAAGTCCTTGATAAAGATTTTTCTCAATATACAGATAAAGAACTTATTGAAGCGTTTATAACGGTTAGCAGCAATAACGACCGCAAAGAAGAGCTGCTTGATTTTTATGAAACACAGACAAAAGCCTTTGATGAAGCCCTGACTGAACAGCTTGCCCCGGAAATTTTTGAAGATTCCTCTTATGAGTCACAATATCTTCTGGCTGACACCATAAATCAGCAGATGCACCGCACTTTTTTAAGACGCTATAACAAAAACAGCTTTACTTTTGCAGATTTAAAAGACTCTCAAAGTTATGACTGCGTAAGTGCCTCGCTTTTATACGCAGCTCTGCTTACAAGATGGAATATTCCCTGCGGCGCAATTGAAACCAGCGACCACGTGCTTGTAAAAGTTATTCTTGAAGCAAAAGACGTTTTTGTTGAAACAACCAACTTTTACGGTTTTGATCCGGGAAGCAAAAAGGAATTTCAGTCTAATTTTGGTAAAGCAACAGGTTTTACTTACGTTGCGCCGGGAAGATACAAGCTTTTTGACGACCTTCCCATGAAAAAACTGCTTGCTCTTGTTATTCAGAATGACGTTTTTATGAAGACAAAAGAGAAGAAATATCTTGAAGCTTCAAATCTTGCATATATTCTTCAAATAATAAGAGATGATGAATCAGGAAAAAACAGTTACGCCTCTTCTTTTGCTAATCTTGCAAGCTATATGTCGAGAGAAAACAACAAAAAAGGCCGCTATGAGGAATCTTTCAAATGGATTCAGGATTTGCCCCAAACACAGAATAAACGTGCCCTGCTGAATAACACTTATCTTGCAGCAGTAAACGCGGCTGAAAAAGCTGATAATTATCAGATTGGCTATGACGCGCTTGACCTCTCTTTGAATTACGGCGTTACGCAAAAAAATGGTGAATATATCCGCTTCAGACTGATGCTGACAAATAATTCAGTTGTAAAATTTATTGATGCACAGAAATTTGACGAAGCTCGCAAGCTTATTTTTTCTGAAATGGACGCAGGCGTTCTTTCTAAATCTGATTTGTTAAAGCTCTACAGAAGTGTCACTGTTAAAGAAAGTAACCTGCTTTATAATCAAAAGAACTATAAAAAAGCAATTGAAACAACACTCGACTGCCTTGAATATATGCCGAAAGACAAGGTTCTTGTTTCAAACTTAAAGGTTTATTACACAGGTTATATTGAATACCTTAAGACAAACGCAAAGCCTTCAGAAATCAAAGCTGTTGTCGCCGAAGCACAAAAGCGTTTTCCAAACGAAAAGGCTTTTCAAGATTTAACAGGCGAAAGCATACCTTACTAAACGCCTTGTATACATGTGATTTTTGCGTTATTCTCTTAACATGGCTTACGAAGTAACAGCAACCCGACGGCGTCCTCAGACTTTTGAAGATTTAGTCGGTCAAGAATTTGTTGTAGCAACACTCAAAAACGCAATTGAAACCGGAAAAATAGCACATGCTTATTTGTTTTCCGGTCCACGTGGTTGCGGTAAAACTTCAAGTGCCCGCATTCTGGCAAAAGCACTTAACTGCGAGAAAGGCCCGAATGCAACTCCCTGCGGTGAATGTAACACCTGCCGCGAAATTGCACGCGGAACAAATCTAGACGTTATTGAAATTGATGGTGCTTCTAACACAAGCGTAAACGACGTCCGCCAGATTAAAGACGAAGTGCTTTTTCCGCCGAACAGCTCACGCTATAAAATTTATATAATCGACGAAGTTCATATGCTTTCAACAAGTGCTTTCAACGCGCTGCTGAAGACAATTGAAGAACCGCCGCCATACGTTATCTTTATTTTTGCAACAACCGAACTTCACAAAGTTCCGGCTACAATAAAAAGCCGCTGCCAGCAGTTCAACTTCCGCCTTGTTGCCCCGGAAATTGTAAAAGGTTTGCTTGCCGATGCAGCCGCAGAAATGCAAATTCAGGCTGACGATGAGGCACTTTATTGGATTGCGCGTGAATCTACTGGTTCTGTACGTGATGCCTATACGCTTTTTGACCAGGTTGCGGCTTTTTCAGGCGACCACATAACTTTTGAAAAGATACGCGACAAACTTGGGCTTACAAGCGTTGATAAGCTCAACGAATTGTGCGAGCTTTTTATTGACGGCAACAGCGGCACAGCGCTTGAAAAACTCGATGAAGTTTTGCAGTCAGGCGTATCAATCGAACAGTTTATCATTAATTTTTCAGATTATCTTAGAAGCCTTATATTAATTCAAAACGGCGTAACTAAAGAATCTCTGCTCGGGCAGTCTGCTGCACGTTTTTCACAGAAAGTTCTTGCACAATGGGATTCCGTCAAACTCGAAAGAGCGCTTTCAATGTTCCTTCAGCTTTACCGCGACATACGTTATTCGCTTTCACCGCGTTTTGAGCTTGAACTTGCGCTTTCTAGACTTGCTTTTCTTGCCGGATATGTTTCACCGGCTGAAGTCAAGGCGGCAATTGATTCCGCAAGAAACCTTCTGTTAGCCGGTTCCAAAATAAATCCGCCGCCACAGGGAATTAACCAAGGTGGTTCAAGCCCTTTATCCCTGGGCGGTTTCAGCAAAGATAATACTGGAACCGCATTTGCTCCGAACGGCACAAACCCTTTTGATCAGATTCGCCGGAATATTACAGAACCAAAACCTCAGTTTACAAGACAACCAACTCAGTTCAGCTACAGTCAGCCTGTAAATGCTGCACAGCCTTATATGCAGCCGGCTTCTCAGCAGGCAATTCCCCAGCAGCCCGTACAACCAGCACAGCAGACAGCTCCAATAGAACAGCCTGCGCCAATTGTACACGCTGAACAGCCAAGTTTTCAGCAGAAGCCTGCCGCCAGTTCTCATGCTAATTCTGAGATAAACATGCAGGCAGCGTCTTATGTCTTTGATAACGCCGGTGAAGTTCCGCGTGCAAACAGCAGAAATACCTTTTCACAGCAGAAAAATCAGTTTCAGGCTGAACCTTCTCAAAGTTTCAGGCAGCCTTTTGCACAGAACAATTCACAGCCGGCTTTTCAAGCTGAACAGCCTCAGCAGACTCAGATTCAAGCAGAAGCACCAAAAGTTCAGCAAGTTCCGTCACAGCAGTTTATCCAGCAGACACAGGCTGTACAAAATTTCGGTTCTGCAATTTCTCAAGCACAGCCGCAGATTCCACAGCCTCAAGCACCGCAGACTGAAGAAAACCATTTTGCGCATTTTGCTTCAGACGAACAGCCTGAAGCAGATTACACTGCAGACGAATATGAAGATTCCTCTTATATGCAGGACAATTCAAATGTAGATTCTGCCCTTCAAAGCTTTGACCCAAAAGAGAGAAGGGCGCCTGAACCTTCAGAACAGAACGAATCTGACCAAATTTCTGAAACCGATATTCTGCTTGATGAAGCAATAAACCGCATATCTTCAGAAAAATCTTTTATTGGCACAGCTCTGCTTAACGCTATAAGATGGTCATTTAACGGCGACAAAGTCACCTGCTTTATAGAAAAGCCTTTTCTTAAAAACCAGATAGACGCTGAAAAAAAATACATCAGCTCAGTTTTTTCTGAAATTAAAGGTAGCCCAATGATTTTTGATGCGCAGATTGCAGCGCAGACAATTCAAGAAGACGAACAGCCAGAAAACATTCCGGATGAAGTGAATCTTCTCTGCCAGGTTTTCAAAGGAAAGCAGATTCCACAATAAAAAAACAACACCGCCACTGCGGTTTTTATAGGAGCAATTATGAATATAAATCCATTTGAACTTTTGAAAAACGCACAGAATCTTCAGCAGCAATTTGGAAAAGTTCAGGAAGATCTTAAAACTTTAACCGCAACAGGTGCTTCTGGCGGCGGAATAGTAAAACTGACGGTAAACGGTCAGATGGAAATTACTGCACTTGCAATAGACCCTGTGGCTGTTGACCCGCGCGATGTGCCGATGCTTCAGGATTTAATTATTGCCGCCCACAGAGATGCACTGGCTAAAATCAAAGAAGAAATTACTGAAAAGCTCGGCCCGATGGTCGGCGGACTAAATATTCCGGGATTGAACGCATAAATGAATGCACTAGAAGAACTTACAGAATCATTTTCGCGGCTGCCCGGCATAGGCAAAAAAAGCGCCGCCCGCATAGCAATTCATATTCTAAAGACAGACGAAGCCTTCGCACAGAATCTTGCACAGCAGCTTTTAACCTTGCACGAGCGCATTCATCCATGCCCTGTCTGCGGCGCATATACAGAAAAAGACGTATGCGACATCTGCTCAGACCCGCTGCGCGACAGAAGCCTTTTGTGTGTTGTTGAGCAGCCGCAGGACGTTCAGACAATTGAAGCTTCACGCGAATTTCACGGACTTTTTCATGTGCTTGGCGGCGTTATTGCCCCGCTTGAAGGCATTGGCCCTGAACAGCTTTCGTTTAATTCGCTTATAGAACGTGTAAAAACCGAAAATATTCAGGAAGTCATTATTGCCACAAACCCAACAATTGAAGGCGATACAACAGCTTTATATGCCCAGAAACTTCTTTCTGACCTTCATGTTTCGGTTTCACGCCTTGCTTCAGGACTGCCCGTCGGCGGTGACCTTGAATATGCGGACAAGCTCACTTTGCAGAGAAGCTTCCGCGGCCGCATCTCGCTCGGCAGTTAAAACGCGCTCAAGCAGTCAACAAAAAAGCCGATAGACTAGATATGAGCAAAATTACCCCGAAATGTCACTTTTGTACCGAATGCAGAGGAACCGGCTGCATTTCTGAACTGCCTGGAACGGGCGGCATCCGCAAAAACATCAATTTTCAGCTTAATTGCAGTGACTGGGACATTTATCCAAGAAACGAAGTATCTGACGAGGAACTTTATAAGCTAAACCCTCCGACAATAAGACTTGCACCAATTACCGGCGGTTGTGAAAATGTGGGCTACGCTGTAGAAGAAGAATTCTACTATGACATGATAGAAGCCTGCTGCAGGGCAGACATTGCATTAAGCATTGGCGACGGCTGCCCTGATGTTAAACTAAAAAGCGGCATAACTGCTGTTGAAAAGCAGAAAACAAAAGCCGCCGTTTTTATTAAGCCTTATGCAAACAAAAAAATCATAGAAAGAGCTGAATGGGCATCAAACATTGCAGAAATAATCGGCATCGACATCGACGCATACAATATCATTACAATGCGGAATCTTGTCAGCCTTGAAAAAAAGAATGCGGAACTTCTTAAAGAAATAAAGCAGTACGTCAACGGCGTTCTTAAAGTTCCGTTTGCACTAAAAGGAATTTTTACAACACAGGACATTGAGCTTGTAAAAGCTCTTAAGCCCGATATTGTTGCAATCTCGAATCACGGCGGAAGAGTGGACAACCGCACAGGCAGCACAATCGATTTTCTTGCAGAACAGCACAAGACCTTGGAGCAGTATTGCGGCGAAATCTGGATTGACGGCGGCATAAGAAAAAAGCGCGACATTTTTGTTGCTTCTTATTTTGGCGCAAGGCAGGTTATGATTGCACGTCCTTTTATAAGCGCATTGTGCAAAGACGGTCTTGACGGCGTAAAGAATTACGTAGAAAAGACTTATAAATAACTGACTTCATTCGTGCCGAGGGTTTGATACCCCGACGCCGCTAGAAGCTTCGCTGCGAG
>CAMJMF010000045.1 GCA_946406925.1 uncultured Spirochaetales bacterium
TACAAGACATGACAAAACAACAGCAATAATTGTATTTTTTTCCATTAAAAAAATTAACTCCTGACAGAAAGCGGCATTTTAAAAGCTGAAAAACAGATTTTTAAATAATTCCAAAAATGCAGATTATTTCAAACAGCAGAAAGCTTATTTGAAATATCTGACATTATGGAACAGGGTCATAGCCGCCTTTATGAAAAGGGTGACAACGTAAAATGCGTTTGGATGCAAGCAGAGTGCCCTTGAACGGTCCATATTTGTTTATGGCTTCAATAGCGTAATGAGAACAAGTTGGATAATATCTGCAACTTTTAGGCAAAAGGGGAGATATTCCGATTTGGTAAGCTCTGATGAGAACGCATAAGATACGTGATAACAATCGCTTCATGACTTAATCAGATTGGCTTTCATAAAGAGATATCTTATAAGTTCACACCGCGAGTGGAACGAATCATTTCCGGGATATACTAAAATAAGCATATCATAACCGGTGTTCAGGTGTGATTTTAAATGACGATAAGCTTCACGGCTCAATCTTTTAGATTTGTTTCTTTCTACAGACGAGCCGTATCCACGTGGAAGAACAAAGCCTATTCTGTTTATTTCAGAATTGTTTGCATAAAAAAAAAGTTTTGCCCCGCCGGCACTTACTTTTTTTCCTTCCTTAAAAAGTTTTCGGATATCATCCGATCTTTTTATCCGTTCTTCACGTTTAAAAAGACCGGTTTTCTGAAAGTCCGTTTTCATTCACCTTACAGAAATCAATAAGGCTTCTTTTCGTCAGATACAGTAAGCTTATAGCGTCCCTTCTGTCTGCGGCGTTTTAAAACAAGACGACCGCCTCTTGTCTTCATGCGTGCACGAAAACCAAATTTTCTGTTGCGTTTTACTTTACTTGGCTGATATGTTCTTTTCATTGAACACGTCTCCTTTTATGATAAGGCTGTTCTTTGAACTGCCTGAATTTTGTTGTTTTACTTCTGCGTAAAATAGGTTACATAGTATAAATAGTAAATCTTAATTGGTCAACAACTTTGAATGTTGTTTTTTAATTTATCAAAAAGTTCTTTAAGCTGACCGTTAATTTTTACATCATTACTGTCATCTTTTTTATAGTTTTTTTCAATTTCTTCTTCAAGTGGTGCATATTTCTTATTAAGAATATCAAGAAGCTCAGCTTTTGAAAGTTCTTTTTTTTCAGTTTTTTTGAAAACCTGGCCAGAAAGCTTGAACATCAGATTCCGTATTTCAAGCTGCGGCAAATTGCGCTGCAAGCCTACAATGATGTATTTCTTGTTCATTTGCAATATCTGAATCCATGCTGAATGATCTGCTTCAACAAGAAGTGTTCCGTTTTTGTAATCTACAACGCGGCTGTGGTCAGCAAGCTGCATTCCGTTATTCTTAACACTTGAAACTACTTTTACCCATACAGTCAGCAAAGACATTTTAGACTGAGAATTATTGTCAAAAAACTCATTAATCAAATCTGAAGCTTTAGAAAAATTCTCAATCATTCCATTGTCCATTCTGTATAAAATAAATCTTTGTGGTTGTTTTCTTGTAACGGTCATACGGTTCACCGGGCAAGAAAGTACAGAAAAGCTGGTCGTATTCAGGCAGAAGAGCCGTTACTCTCTTTCTTTTCTCGGGGTCTAGTTCCAGAAGAACATCGTCCATAAGCAGAACAGGCTTTTTTTGTGTCTGTTCCATGTAATATTTTGCCTGCATTATTCTAAGAAGAATTGAAAGAAGCCGCCTCTGTCCTGTTGAAGCACCGGCAACAAAAGGCTTTCCGTCTTTTACAAATCTTATGTTATCCCTGTGAGGGCCTGACATTGTAGTTCCCATCTGAAGATCTATCTCTTTTTTTTGCGACAGTATCTCAAGAATTTCTACAGAAGTTTCAGCTTTCCACGACGGCGCATAGACTACATGTACATTTTCAATGCCTGAAATTTCTTTATACAAATCTGAGAAATACAAGTCAAAAAAACGGATAAGCTCTTTTCTCTTTTTTTGAATCTCAAGACCATTTTCCACAAGCTGCAGATCCAAAGCCTCAAGCACCTGTGTTTTCTGCTCTTTTAAGACAATATTTCTTGATTTTAAGACTTTCTTGTAACAGCGCAGTGTATCTATATAAAGCGAATCATGCATTGTAAGAGACTGGTCTATAAAAAAACGCCTGCGTTCCGGCTCACCGGAAGCAAATTCCATGTCACTGTGGCAGAACAAAACACATGGAATTGTATTTACCAGCTCTTTTCTGTCTTTTACCGTTTTGCCGTTTCTTTCAATTTTTTTTTTGCCGTCTTTTAGATAAATGCCGATAAAACTTGTTTTATCATTCATGTCTTTGAATTGTGTTCTTACACTGAAATCTTTCATTCCGTAAGTTGCAATTTCAGAGTCTGTATGAGTTCTAAAAGAACTGGCATATGAGGCAAAATAAAGCGATTCAAGCAGATTGCTTTTTCCCTGTCCGTTTTCACCAACAAAAAAGACTTCTTTAGCTGAGATATCAAGAGTCCCATTATTCAAATTTCTGAAATTTGCTAGTGAAAGAGACAGAAAAGGCAAATTCTACTCCATCTGCATAGGCATAATGATGTGGAAGAAGTCTTCTGCAGGCTCTGGTCTCAAAGTTATTGCATGCATCTTTTCAGTAAATTCAATACAGATTCTGTCTGAATCAATTACTTTCAGAGGTTCTTCAATGTAAAGATAATTCAGAGCAATTTTGACTTCTTCACCGTCATAACGGCATGGAATTTCTTCTTTAGCTGTACCTATTTCAGATTCTTGAGAACTTATTATCAATGTTCCCGGTGTTATTTCAAAATAAACGCGGTGTGATTTCTGCTCAACAAGAAGAGCAACACGCCGTAAAGCTTCAGTAAGCTCTTTTTTATCAATCTCAAAGTTAAATTCCTGGTGTTCCGGAATAACACGCTGGTAATTAGGAAAAGCTCCGTCAATAAGAACTGAAGAAAGGTCGTAATTTCCAAACTTAAAGAAAATTGTTTTGTCTAAAACAGAGATAAAAATATTTCCTTCAGCAGGTGCTCTTTTAAGAATTATGTTAAGAACTTTAACTGGAATAATAATCTGATTAAAGTCGTCTATTCCCTGAACTAAAGGTTTGGCTATATAAGCAAGACGTCTTCCGTCAGTAGCAACCATTACAAGGTTTTCATCGCGTTTTTCAAATGAAACACCGTTCATGAAATATCTTGTCTGATCATCAGAAACAGCAAAAATTGTCTGAGTAATCATTTTCTTAAATTCGCCGGAAGATACTTCAAAATAAGGAATTGTGTCATTTGATGAAAATTCCGGAAATTTGTCGCTTGCAATGCTTTTCAGTTTGAAACTTGCTTTTTTAGAAATAGGTTTAATAAAAATGTTTATGTCTTCCTGATTGAATTCAATATCACCAGAAGGAAGATTGTTCAGAATGTTCAACAGCTTGTCACATAAAACTGTAGTAGAACCTGGTTCTTCAATGTCTACGGGAATACGTGTCTCAAAGTTCACTTTTGTATCTGTGGCTTTTATAATCAGTGTTCCATTTTCAGCTTTAAAGTAAACATTTGAAAGTATTGATAATGCATTTTTTGTTGAGATTATTTCTTGTGCAATGCTTATTTCTTTTAATAAGGCGTCTCTGTCAAATGTGAATTTCATAAATCCTCCGAACTTATATTATATTTATATAAATTTAAGTAGTAGTAATAGTAATGTCTGTGCAAATGATTAAAACTTATATAAATAATTATAACATAGAGTTTTAAATTGTTTATAACTATTATTAAGTTTTTCTTTATTTTTCCACATATTCTTTTTGATTTTAAGTTTTCCACTGTTATCCACTGGAAAATTCATATTTATCAACAGGTTATTTCTGATACTCCTCTATCTTTCTTTTAAGACTTTGTATGTGAAGATCCAAAGACGAATCTGTTTTTATAGAGTCTTTTATTTTATCAAGGGAATGCATTACAGTTGTGTGGTCTCTGCCGCCGAATTCTGAACCGATTTCTGTTGTAGAATATTCTGTCATTTCTTTGGCGATATACATTGCAAGCTGTCTTGGCAGCACTATGTTCTTTGTGCGTTTTTTGCCTTTAAGATCTATCCATGAAATACCATAAGCTTCTGCAACAACTTTCTGTATTATCTCAATTGAGATGTTCTCTTTCTTTGATGAATTGAAAGAATCTCTTAAAAGATGCTGCACACTTTCAACTGTGGCTTTCTGGCCTGTAAGCTCTATGTAGGCAACAACTTTCGTAAGACATGCTTCAAGGTCACGCACGTTTGAGGCAATATTTTTGGCTATAAGCTCAATAACGTCTCTCGGCAGTGTCTGGTTCTGCTCCTGAAGCTTCTTAACAAGAATTGCACATCTTGTTTCGTAGTCTGGCAGGTTGAGATCTACAGTAAGGCCGCGCCCGAATCTTGAGCGGAGTCTGTCTGTCAGGTTTTTCAACTCTGACAAAGGACGGTCGCAGGTAAACACAAGCTGCTTGTTTGCGCCATACAATGCTTCGTAAGTTGAGAAAAGTTCGTCCTGTGTGCCTTCCTTGTTCTGCAAAAAGTGAATATCATCAATTAAGAGAACATCTGCGCTGCGGTATTTGTTCTTAAATTTTTGCTGGGATTTCGTATTTATAGACTCAATGAATTCATTAGTAAAATTTTCTGCCGTAATATAGATGATTTTTCCGCCAATGTTGTTATAGATGGCGTTACCTATAGCCTGCATAAGGTGGGTCTTTCCAAGACCGACGTTTCCCAAAATGAGAAGCGGATTATATGATTTTCCGGGATTGTTTGAAACTGAAATAGCCGCATTATAAGCAAATGCGTTGTTTTCGCCGGTTACAAATTTATCAAATGTGTATTTGGTGTTTAAACTAGGATGCTTTGGCTTTGCCGGGGTTTGAAAATCTTTTGCTTCTTGTTGAAAACCTGTAGAAACATTGTTTTGAAACTGTGAAAAGTTGTTGACAGCCTGTTGATAATTGGTCTGCTGAAAATTATTGCCCTGAAATCCGCTGTTTTGAGCAGAATTATCAGAAACTGAATTAATCTGATTATTTTGATTCTGAAAGCCCGAATTCTGAAAATAGTTCTGCTGCTGAGGTATTTGAACAGGCTTTACGATAAAATTTGTCTTTATCGGCTGTCCAAGAACTTCAAAAAGCTTGTTTTCAATCATTGAGATATAGTTCTTTCTCTGAAGCTGGTCTCTTATAAAGGCAGACGGAACTGACAGAGTAATAATTCCCTGTACAGAAGATACGTATTCAATATTGAACCATAATAGAAATTCTTGTTCTTTTTGAGCTGCTGCAAATTCCTCATGAAGAAGCCTGTAAGCTTCATTCCAGAAATCGCTATAATCAAATGTCGACATGTGCGTATTATACTCTGCCTTTACTTTTTTTCGCAATATGGCTATACTGACTTTTACAAGTTTCTACTATATAAAGCATGTTTTTTGTGTTCTACTGAATCTTTTAAAAAAAAGCAAAAAAAGTCTTTGCGGTAAATTATTGCCTTATAAAGATTTTTAAATATTAGTTCTCACAAATTGAATGCTTAAAGTTATTTCTTAAGGAAGTAAAATGTCATCTTCTTATTCCGCAAATAATATTCAGGTTTTAAAAGGTCTTGAAGCAGTAAGAAAGAGACCTGGTATGTATATCGGTTCAACAGGCCCTAACGGACTTCATCATCTGGTTTATGAAGTTGTTGACAACTCTATAGATGAAGCTATGGCAGGCTATTGTACAAAGGTTGTTGTAGCCCTTGAACGTGATGATGTTTGCCGTGTAGAAGACGACGGACGCGGTATTCCTGTAGATATTCACCCGACTGAAAAAGTAAGTGCCCTTGAGCTTGTTTTAACACGCCTTCATGCCGGTGGTAAATTTGACAAGTCTAATTATAAAGTTTCGGGCGGTCTTCATGGTGTCGGTGTTTCATGTGTTAACGCGCTTTCTGTCTGGATGGAAGCTTATGTAAACCGAGAAGGCAAACGCTACTGCCAGAAATACGAGAAAGGTGTTCCAGTTTCAAAAGTTGAGTATCTCGGCGATACAGAACTTCATGGAACCACAATCCGCTGGAAGTCAGACGCTGAAATATTCAAAGAAACAACCACATACAATTTTGACGTACTTTTAGCAAGACTACGCGAGCTTGCGTTCCTTAATCCTGGAATTGTAATCATTTTTAGAGATGAACGCCTTGAAACACCAAAAGAGATTGAGCTTAAATTTGAAGGCGGTATTAACGAATATACAAGATTCCTCAATGAAGGAAAAAAAGTTGTTCCGGAAGAGCCTATTTATATTTCCGGTGAGCAGAATGACGTTATTACAGAAATTTCGCTTCAGTATAACGAAGGCTTTGATTTAGACAAGATTTATTCTTATGTAAACGATATTAACACTCACGAAGGCGGCACGCACCTTGATGGCTTTAAGAATGCACTTACGTTTGTCTTCAACAAGCAGCTTGAGAACAATGATAAGCTTTTCAAAAAACTGAATCCTAAGCTGAAAGATTCAAAAGACAGCAAGGACAAAGATAAGGTCGTAAAAGAAAAGCTGACAGGTGAAGATATCCGCACAGGCCTTACAGCTGTTCTGTCTGTAAAAGTGCCTGAACCTCAGTTTGAAGGCCAGACAAAGACCAAGCTCGGCAATACAGAAGTAAGAACAATTGTAGATTCGCTTATAAAAGAAAAGCTCACATTATGGTGCGAGCAGAATCCGCAGGTGTTTAACCTGATGCTTGAAAAAGCTGTCAATGAAGCAATTGGACGCATTAAGTCGCGCAAAGTGCTTGAAGCAAACAGAAAGTCGGGCATCGATTCATTCGGGCTGCCCGGCAAGCTCAGCGACTGCTCAAGCAAAGACCCGTCTGAATGCGAAGTGTACATAGTCGAGGGAGATTCTGCGGGCGGTTCTGCCAAGAAGGGCAGAGACGCAAAAACACAGGCTATTCTTCCACTTTGGGGTAAAATGCTCAATGTTGAGAAAGTACACCCGGACAAGGTTATAAACAACGACAAGCTTCAGCCTATAATTGCAAGTCTTGGTGCCGGCTTTGGCAAAGACTTTAATATTGAAAAGCTCCGCTATCACAAAATCATTATCATGGCTGATGCCGATGTTGACGGAAGCCATATCAGAACGCTTTTGCTGACGTTCTTTTTCAGATATATGCCTGAATTAATTGAAAAAGGCTATGTATATCTTGCAATGCCTCCTTTGTTCAAAATCGAATATAACAGAAAAACTGTTTACGTTTATTCAGATGAAGAACGCGATGCCGAACTTGAAAAACTTGGCGACAAGCGTGATAAAGCTGATGTTCAGCGTTATAAAGGTCTTGGTGAAATGGACGGAACCCAGCTTTGGGACACAACAATGAATCCTGAAACAAGGCATATGAAAGTTGTAACAATTCCAGATGCTGCAGCTGCAGATCAGATATTCTCAATCTGTATGGGCGAAGACGTTGAGCCACGCCGTAACTTTATAGAAGAAAACGCAACATACGCTAATTTGGATATTTAAGGCTTACTTAGGGATTAATACATGGAAGGAACAGAAAATAACAATAAAGGAACGCTGATTCAGATTCCTATTGAAGATGAAGTTAAGCAGGCATTTATCGATTATTCAATGTCTGTTATTACAAGCCGAGCTGTGCCGGATGTTCGTGATGGTTTAAAGCCTGTTCACCGTAGAATTATCTATGATATGAATAAACAGGGCTTGCATTACAGCGGCAAAACCCGAAAGTGTGCAACAATTGTCGGCGATGTATTAGGTCATTTTCATCCGCATGGTGATGCTTCTGTTTATGATGCTCTTGTCCGTTTAGGTCAGGATTTCAGCCAGAGATATATTGTTGTTGAGCCGGGCGGAAACTTTGGTACAATTGCCGGTGACCCGCCTGCTGCTTACCGTTATACCGAAGCAAAAATGGCACGCATTGCTGAAGAAATGGTTGCCGACATCAACAAGAATACTGTTGATATGGTACCAAACTTTGACGACACAACAACAGAACCTTCTGTTCTGCCGACAAAGTTTCCGTTTCTGCTGTGTAACGGCTCAATGGGTATTGCGGTCGGTATGGCAACAAATATACCGCCGCACAATCTCCGCGAAGTAAGCTCAGCAATCGGCGCATACATCGACAACCCGGAAATTTCCATTGATGAGCTGATGACTCACATTAAAGGCCCTGACTTTCCGACCGGTGGCATTATTTTTGGAAGAAAGGGAATAAAAACAGCTTATAAAACAGGCCGCGGAAAAATCCTTGTCCGCGGTAAATTCAATATTGAAGTAAACAAAAACGGCGCAGAATCAATCGTTTTTACAGAAGTTCCGTATGGTGTTAATACAAGAACTCTCTGTGAGCGTATCGGTGCTTTGGCAAGAGATAAGGCAATAGAAGGTATTTCTGCAATTAATGATGAATCATCTGACAGAACGGGAATGCGCATTGTAATTCACCTGAAACGCGGTGCAATTACAAAGATTGTTATCAATCAGCTTTTTTCTAAGACCGAATTACAGTCAAGTTTCGGCGTAATAAACCTTGCTTTGGTAAAAGGCCGTCCACAGGTATTAAACTTAAAGCAGCTTATTCAGTGCTTTGTTGATCACAGAGACGAGGTAATTACACGCCGCACAAAGTTTGAGCTTGCTGAAGCAAAACACCGCGAGCACATACTTGAAGCTTTAATTATTGCAATTGATGCTATTGATGAAGTAATCAAGATAATCCGCGGAAGCCGTGATGAAGCTAACGCAAAGGCACAGCTGCAGAAACGTTTTGACTTTGACGAAGAGCAGACACAGGCAATTGTAGATATGCCGTTGAAGCGTTTGACACATCTCAAGATTGACGAACTCAGAAAAGAGATGGCTGAAATCAAAGCTTTGATAGCTTATTTGGAAGATCTGCTTGCTCATCATGAAAAGATTCTTGCCAAAATCAAAGAAGAGACAAATGAGCTTGCCGAAAAATACGGCGACGA
This sequence comes from uncultured Spirochaetales bacterium, assembly GCA_946406925.1. Lineage (GTDB taxonomy): Bacteria > Spirochaetota > Spirochaetia > Treponematales > Treponemataceae > UBA1240. The sequence continues at coordinate 9,074 of CAMJMF010000045.1, forward strand.
CAGAAGAACTGACATAATTTCAGACGAAGTTGAACAGATAAACATCGAAGACCTTATCAAGAAAGAAGAAGTTATTATCTTGATTTCTAACCTTGGTTATATCAAGAGAATTTCAGCTTCTGCTTATAAAGCACAGGGCCGCGGTGGAAAAGGCTCTAACAGCGCAAAGCTTGTTGAAGATGATTTTATAAATCAGCTTTTTACAGCTTCTACCCACGACTATGTAATGTTCATTTCAAACGAAGGAAAGGCGTTCTGGCTTAAGGTTCATGAAATTCCTGAAGCAAGCCGTACTTCGCGCGGTGCACATATTAAGAGCCTTCTTCAGGTTTCACCGAACGAAGAAATCACTACAGTTGTTCCAATGAAAGAAATGAGAGAAGATCAGTATCTATTCATGGTAACAGCTAACGGTGTTGTTAAGAAGGTTCAGACTTCAGAGTTTGCAAATGCAAAAACACGCGGTATCATCGGTATCCGTCTTGATGAGGGTGACAAGCTTGTTACAGCCCAGCTTACATCCGGTAATGATGAAGTTGTGCTTATAACACGTAAAGGCAAGGCACTGCGTATAGGCGAAGAAGAAGTGCGTGCAATGGGCCGTGCTTCCCGCGGTGTTACAGGCATTCACCTTATGACAGACGATGAAGTAGCCGCTGCTCTTCAAGTTAAGAAAGATGAAAAAATGCTTATCATGACTGAATTCGGTTATGGCAAGCGCGTTGACTTTGATGAGTTCAGCAGACATGGCCGCGGAACAGGCGGTCAGAAAGTCTATGAAGTTAAAGAAAAGACTGGTGAAATAATCGGAGCAATTACTATAAGTGAAAACGAGGAAATGGTCTGCATGACGAGCCAGGGCAAGACCTTGCGTGTAAAAGCTTCTGAAATTTCAGAGCAGTCAAGAACTTCTCAGGGTGTACGCATTCTGAACATAGATCAGCCGGATATGGTTATTGGTCTTGATAAAATTGCTGAATCTGAAAATGACAAAGATTCAGAAGATTAGAGTTGACTATTTTACAATGATTAATATAGACTATTATCGGCTATATTAAAAAGCATTACCAATGCACCCAATAAAGTGTTTTCAGAAATTTCAGATTTCTGAAAACGAACATTAGAAAGTTGCAATTTTGTAAGGCTTCTGCCTGAAAAATTGCAGACTTGTTCGAAAACTAACCGAGTTTTCGAACAAGTAAAAATTGTATAATTGCCTTGGAGGGTGGGGTGATTATATAGAAGCATCAGGCAGCCGGGGTTTGTTCTTTCAAACTCCGGTTTTTTTATAAACTAATAACGCTTTATCATGCAAAGAATTACATGGTAAACATATTCTGGAACTGTAAATGAAACATTTCTCAGGCCATTCTGATACATTGGATAACATCAGTTATTCATTAGTAAAAGAAACTTTTGAAACCGGTAAAGAATTTTCCCAAAAAGAAGTTGCTGAGCTGACACAGCTGCCTCTGAAAATTGTGTGCCGTCTTATAGAGCAAATGACTGCTGCCGGCGAAATACAAAAAAAGGGCTTGAACAAATTTATTATAAACAAAAACTATTCGTTTTTTCTTTGCGTAAAAGTTGGCGATGAAAAAGTTGACTGCATAGTTTTTGATTCAACTTATTCTGTGGCTGCCAGAACCAGCAGGGAAAAGCCGGAAAGTGATTTACTGAATCTGCTGGTTGAAATCATTGATGATATCCGCGCTGAACACAATCTTGCCTGCATAGCTATTGGCATTCAAGCTTCAGTTAAAGACGGAATTGTATATGATGACGGCGGGAATAAGCTCGACCTGAAAGCGCAGTTAGAGCAAAAATATTCAGTTCCGATATTCATTGAAAAAGAGATAAATTTAGTCTGCTACGGCAATATTTCTGAGAAGCAAATTCAGTTTTTAGATGATGAATATTCGGTCTGCCTTAATATTTCAGAGACGGGCATTCACTGCGGATTGATATACAAAACCGAAGTGCTGACAGGTTTTCAAGGTAGGGCAGGCGAAATCGGGCTGGCAGACATCAGCGGCAAAAACCCATTGTCAGAAGCTCTTAAGTTTATAAACGCTGTGTTTAGCCCAAAAACGGTTATCGTTTATAATGCGCCGGAAAATACCGAACCCCAAACAAAGCCCGGAACAGGATCAGAACAGAACATTGTTTTTGCTTCTGATTATGAAGCAAAATGCGAAAAAGGCTTTGTGTATCTGATAAAGAAAAGGACTTCAATTTTTTGCTGAAAAGACAAATTTGTTTCACGTGAAACAATGGATGCGTATTGTACAAACAGATAAAGAGCGGACAATAATACAACTATGAGTGGTTGTAAAGATGACAAAATACAGTAGTGGCTCAAAAAATATTTATAGATTCGATACTCTAGATGGAACAGGAACTTTTTCTATTGATAAAAAAGACAATACCGTTGAACTTCTAAGTTCAGAATGTTATCTGAAGAACCGGAAAATGAATAAAGAAAATCTTGATTATATTCTGTTTGTTGGCAAAAAAAAGATTATCGAAATGAATTTTCCAGAAAGCTTTGTATACGCAACACATTAACGGGTTCGCGATTGGGAATCTACAAAATTAGTTTTTGGACGAAACCTGTAAGTTTTCACTTCATGAAACTTGATAAGAGATGCAACTTGTTTCACGTGAAACAATGCGTGAGGATTGTTCTACAAGAATAGTTTAATCTGGCGCACTGCAACAACTTTCCGCTTCGCGAAAGCTTGAAACGATTGCACACCTTTAAAAAAAGTGTTTCACGTGAAACAATGCGTCATTGCGAGGTGTAGACGAAACAATCTTATTATAGCTTCAGAGCTAAAGCTTTTGAGCCGCGCTCGGGTTTCCACTTTTTCTGACGTTCTTCTGGGAGAGATTCAATTGGAACAGGCGCAAAACCCAGCTGCTCAAACCAGTCTGCGGTTCTAGTTGTGAGTACAAAGACTTCAGAGATGTTCTGTTTTTGAGCTTTTTCAATAAGATAATGCACAAGTTTTGGGCCTACGCCAATATGACTGCACCGCTTGTCTACAGCCACAGCCGCAATTTCAGCCTGCTTTTCGTTGTATATGTGCAGTGAGGCACAAGCCTTTATACCGCCGTCAAGCTCATAAATAATATAGTCGTTGTACTGTTCAGACAAATCAAGTTCTGTGCGCGGCAGCAGAATGCCTTCTTCGATAAACGGACGCATAACGTTCAGAACATCTGGAATATCCTCAATAGACATGTTCCTTATTCCGCCGTAATTGTCTTCATAAATCATTGTGCCGGAACCAAAGTTTGAGAACAATTCACATGGAATAGTGCCATTATATGAGCCGTTTAAAATGTGCACGCGCGAAACACCGGCACGGCAAGCCGTAAGCCCAAGACGCAGCAAAGACACACTTTGCTTGAGACTTAAATTATGCAAAGTTTCATCGCTCAAGCTGTTTACCTTGTCTTCGTTTAGACGCAGAAATTCAGGAATTTCATCAACATTGAGGGCAAGCACATTACCTTCCTGCGAGATTTTTGTGTTAGGCGGAATGTCAAAGTCTTTGTTTGTTATGCTTGTGTTCTGCGTTAAAAAGAAAAGCTTGTCTGCTTTAAGCTTAACTGAAAGCGCTGCCGCAAGCTGAGTTGACGAAATATTGTAAGGCTTTCCTGCTATGCTCCAGCCGATACATGGAAAAATAGGAATAAAACCGTTCTCAAGAACCGTAGAAACTGCATCTACCTGGATCTTATCAATCTCGCCGGCAGTACCAAAATCTATTCCGTTCTGAATGCCTTTGCCGCGGGCTCTTACCCAGTTGCCGATTACGGCTGTATTTTTTTCAGCGGCAAACGAAGTCATAATCTGATTTGAAACATCAAAAGCAGCCATCTTAATAAGCGGCATGGCTTCTTCTTTTGTAATGCGGTATCCGTTCAGAATCTTCCATGAAATTTCTTCGCGGTCAAGAATTTGATTGATGCGTTTTCTTGCAGCCGGAACAATGATAACGCGGAGGCCGGCTTCTTTGACAAAGCAAATGTCGCGGATATGGCTGGCAAATATCGGCGAATCAATAATGCTGTCGTCAATGTGAATTACCAGCGTGGCGCTTTTAAAAAGGCGTATATAGCGGATAACGTCGCGGATACTTTCTGCTTTTGTGAATATATCAGTACTGTGCATAAGCAAAGTATAAACGGCTTTGCGATTTGGCTCAAGAGTAAAGGGTTTGTGATTGGGCTAAAGCGGAAGTGAAACTTGATGTAGGATAAAAACTGAGTATAATAAATTGTCCTTATATGTAAGTTGATTAAGTGAGATTTTACGATGAATGTAAAAGAGTTGGCTGAATTGCTTAAGCAGAAGAAATATGATGGATTTTGCAATGCCTGTGAAAACATGTCACCTCGTACAATACATTACATATATGATTTCATAGATAATTTTCAAGATGAGCTTTATAACAATGTAAGTCCAGAGCAATTCAAAAAGTGGCGTTATGTTATTTCTGGCGATTGAAAAGACAACAGTTAAATTAGTTTTTATAAATAGAAACCTATATTAATCAAGTTTTTCTTCTACAACTTGATATTTGATAATCGAAGTTGTAACATAAGTTCATGGCTATAAAAATTAAGAATAAAGACATAGTTCTGGTAATTGAAACGGCCGGCGAACGCTACAAAGGCAGCCGCTTTGACTGGAACGGTACAATAACTCAAGTTTATTTCCGCGGTGTTCCGTTGCTCGGACAAGAGAAAAAACTGTTTTATAGAAACGCAAAAATCTACGGCCGCGGACTTCACAATGAATTCGGTATAAATGACTGCATCGGCTATGATGATGCAGGAGCTGACGGACTGTTTCCAAAAATTGGAACAGGCTGGCTGAAAAAAGATGATGAACCATACTTTTTCTATACACAGTATCAACTTGAGCCGTTGAAATTTTCGGTAAAAAGACCCCGCTTTGATATTGCAGAGTTTTATTGCGAATCCGGAGAAAAGAATGGATACGCCTATGAATATAAAAAGACAATCACATTGTCTGAAGACAGCTTTGCAATTGACTACGAATTAAAGAATGTAGGGCAAAAAAGCTTTTCAACAACCGAATATGTGCATAACTTTTTTTGTCCCGGAAACGGAAAAATATCAGGCAATATTGCACTTGAATTCGGGTGGCAGTTTGCACCGGAGAAACTGGCCGAAAGAAAGGATGCAGAAGCCCTTGTTACAGACGGCAAATCTATAAGCTTTACCAAAGAGCCTGAAGGTGAGTTCTTTTTAGGCGGCATTTTTGAATCTAAAGTTGAAGGTGAAGCAGTTTCAAGCTGGTCTATAAAAGATACAAAAACCGGGCTTTTGATAAAAGAAGAAGATTCTTTTGTGCCGGACGCTGTAAATCTCTGGGGTCACAGTAAGGCAATAAGCCCTGAAATGTTCTATAGATTTAAAGTAGATCCGCAGGAAAGTGTTAAATGGAAGAGAACCTATACAGTTAAAGGCTAGGCATAAAAAAAGGACTGATTCCTTGTTCAGAAATCAGTCCAAAAGTTTTGGTATAGCCGTTAAAAAAACTTTTATAGTTTGCTTAATTCATAGATAAACAAAGTGGCAGCCTGTGCAACATTAAGGCTTTCAACCGCTGTTCTTATTGTGTTTCCATAATAAGGCTGCTCTTTTCCTTCAATGCGGATAAGCTCGTCGCAGTTGTCTATTACGCTTTGTGAAATACCGTGCTCTTCGTTGCCGAGAACAAGCAGAACAGGTTTGCCGTCTGCAATAGAAGGAAGATCTTCCAGCGTTTTTTTAGCCCTGACTTCAGTTCCAAGGCGGAGCATTTTGCCTTTAAGGTCCTGCATCAGCTTTGGAATAGAAGCAACCGTAAACAGACGGACATATTCCATTCCGCCCTGCGCAACGCGGTAGCTGCTTGTGGTAACGCTGGACTGTGCTTCGTCCAACGGAATAACAATATTGTCAATGCCGAAAAAAACGGCGCTTCTGATAATTGCACCAAGATTATTGGCGTTTCCTACACGGTCTAAAAGAATAACATGCTCTTTATTTTTGACCCATCCTGCAACAACTCTGGAATCAAGCTGCGGAATTTCCGGCTGCGGAATCATTGCAACAACACCCTGATGGTGAACACTGCCGCAAAGCTTTTCAAGCTCAGAATCGTCTTTAACGCAGTTGTAAGGCCTTTTTGCGCTTGCAAGACGCTTGCATAAGCCGCCGAATTGAGGCGCTCTTTCCTGATTAAAATAGAGACGGGTAATAATGTCGCCGTGGGCTTTTTCTAAAGCTTTAACTGCTTCTATGCCGCATACAGCAAGTTCATGTAATTTCTTGTTTTTCATGGCTGCATTATAACATTTTAGGCATCACTCTGTCTTTAAAAATATGCTGCCTGATTGAAACATAATGGCTGATGAGCTATCTTTTACATTGCAATTAGCTCTGTTTGAAAGCTAATACAGGAGAAATATATGAAAATTAAAGATGCGCATGATCTGCTTGCAAAATATGTAACTAGTACAACACTTCAAAGACATTGTCTTACAGTTTCTGTTGTTCTTAAATATTGGGCTGAATCACTTGGCGAAGTTGACCCTGAATTCTGGGAATGTGTCGGTTTGCTGCACGACATTGACTTTGAGCAGTTTCCGGACGAGCATTGCAAAAAAGCAAAAGACATATTTGAAAGCGAAAAAGCAAATTTCCCGGACATTACAGATGAATTGGTTCATGCTGTGCAGAGCCACGGTTGGAATATCTGCTGTGATGTAGAGCCTGTTCATAGAATGGAAAAAGTGCTCTATACAATAGATGAACTGACCGGCCTTATTTTTGCATGCGCCATGGCAAGACCTTCTAGAAGCGTAATGGATCTTGAAGTTAAGTCTGTCTTAAAGAAATTTAAGACACCCGCATTTGCCGCCGGCTGTAACCGCGAGATAATTTCCAACGGAATGGAGCTTATGAAGGCAGTTATTCCGGGCATTGATAATAACGAAATAATTGAGCGCTGCATTCTGGCGATGAGAACAAAAGCCACAGCTCTGGGAGTAGGCACAGTTTAAGCTGTTTGGCCGCCGGCTTCTGCCTGACTTGGCGCGTTCAGGTGCGGGGCAGAAGCTGTCACAATGAAAAAAGTTAAAAATATTTTTGAAAATTCCTTCTAAAATCATTCTAATATCAAAGATTTTATTTCCGATAATGATAAAGTCTATCTAGCCGGATTTTTCCGGTTATGGTTTTGGAGTTTATTTTAATGAATCGGTCAGATAAATTTTCAATAGTTTTTGGTTTTTTGTTAGAAGCAATTGCAGTATTCTTTATTTGCACAATATTGATGCAGTTTTTTGCTTTTGGCGAACAGCAGCCTGCCGTCTTTAAAATTGGGGCTGTGCTCTTTCAAGCTTATGGATATTCTTCTATATTAGTTCCTCTCTGCATGTTTGCGGCAGGTCTTTTGGTTTTTACCGGCTTGTGCACATTAAGATGGAGCATTTATCTTG
>CAMJMF010000046.1 GCA_946406925.1 uncultured Spirochaetales bacterium
AAAAGCGGTGCGCAAGTCTATTACATTGACAACGACGACAAAAACTTAAGCTTTACAATTTCAGTTTCTACACCGCCTGAACACGACAACGGCGCAAACCATGTTCTTGAGCACATGACTTTGTCGTCTACACGCTCTTACCCGGGCAAAGAAGTATTCTTCGGCGCTTCAAACACAACGCTGAACACATACATGAACGCACAGACTGCCGCAACATACGTTCAGTTTCCGTTCTCAACAACTGACGAACGCCAGTTCAAGCAGCTTGCAGACTATTACCTTTCAGCAGTTTACGAGCCTACTCTCGATGACTTTATTTTCATGCGCGAAGGTTTCCGCTACGAAATGCCGACAAAAGATTCACCAATCACAATAAACGGAATTGTCTATAACGAGATGAAAGGCGCAAACGGCAACATCTTAAGACAGGCAAACAATGTTGTAAGAGAAGCACTTTTCCCTGACACAGTTGTAAAAAATGATTCAGCCGGAAAAACTGAGACAATTCCGACATTAACTGTTGAAGACGTAAGAAAATACCACAAAACTTATTTTGTGCCGTCAAATTCAATTATTGGCATTTACGGTGATTTGGACATAGCTTCATTCCTGGAATTTCTTGACAAGGAATGGCTTTCAAAATACGAAAAATCAATTTCGCTTGTAAAGATTCCGGAACAGAAGCCTTTCTCAAAACCGAAATCTGTATACCGGAATTTTCCGGCTGCGGCATCATACAAGGCAGACGGCAAGGCTGTAATTTCAAAAGCCTATGCACTTACCGGAATAAACGAAAAAGAAATGCCGGCTCTTATGCTTTTGATAAACATTCTTAATAACGACAATTCTCCTTTGATGAAAGCGCTTGATGAATCAAATCTTGCAGACCGCTATTTTATCAACGTATCAATGGCAACACGCCAGCCGCAATTTGAAATTACTGCACAAAATATTACGCCTGAAAAGGCAAGCACTTTTGAGCATATTGTTGTTACTGCATTAAAGCAGATAGCTTCAGAAGGCGTTGCTCCTGAACTGTTCAATTCAGTTAAAGCAGACTTTTATGCAGGTGCAGTTCTCGCAAGAGAAAACACAGGAATTGGTCTTGATATTCTTGAGAGCATGGCTGTAGGCGAAATGTCTATCGGCTCAAAATATGCAATTGCAACTTCAAACTACGATGTTCAGAACGTTTCAATGCAGAACATCACAAAGATGGTGGACCGCTTTCTTGTGAACAACAACCACAGCGTTCTTGCAATTGTTGACCCGAAACCGGGGCTCAGCGAAGAGCAGGAAAAAGCCGAGCAGGACAGACTTGCAAAACTTAAAGCTTCTATGTCTGCCTCTCAAATCAACGCGCTTGTAACCCAGACATCAGCTTTTAATTCATGGCTTAAGAGCGAAGACAAAAAAGGACAGGAAAGCGTTAAAAAACTTCAGGTGCTTACACCGGAAAATCTTGATACAGATATAGAGCCTGCCAAAATAAAAGAAGAAACATGGGGCTCTGTACGCCATATTCACTCATACGTAAAAGGCCCTGCACTGCGCACAACGCTGTATCTCAATCTTTCAGACTTAACGCCGGAAGAACTGCACTACGCAAGCCTTTACATGACTCTGACAGGCGAGCTTGGCGCAGGCTCTATGACAGAAGAACAGGTTGACTATCAGCTCAGCATGCTTGTTTTAGGCTTGAATACAACAGTTGAGCCATTCTACACAAGCTATGACAGAAAGAACTCGTACCCGGTTATGAATTTAAGCTGGTACTCAGAACTGAAAAACGCAAGAAAAGCTGAACAGCTTGTATCAACAATTCTCTATGACACGATTCTTGATCCTTCGCGCATAAAGGTTCTTATTTCAATGGAAAAGGCAAGAGCTGACCGCAATCTGCAAAGCAACGCAATTTATTATGCATTAAGCAGAGCCGGCGCAGCATGTGCTCAAAGTTATGCGCTTTATGACCATCTTGCAGGCGTTCCATATTATCAGTTTATTCAAAAAGCTTATAAAGAAGTAAGCAAAAATCCTTCTGTTATTATTGAAAAGATGATTGCCGTAAGAGACAAGATGCTTGTTGCAAATTCACCGATAATTATTACCGCCGGCATTAATTCTGAAGAAGCTTCAAATGCAGGCAAAGTAATCACAAAGCGTCTCCGCGAATATACAGGGCAGACAAACACAAATTATACAGCAATCAGCCAGCCTGCAAAAAAGACTGCTTATATAATTAAAGACTCTGTAAGCTACGTTGCGTCTGCACAAAGCATTCCTGTTGAAAAGCTTCAGACATTCACTCTGGCTTCAGATATTCTTGCAAACGAATATTACATTCCTAAAATTCGTCTTGAAGGCGGTGCTTACGGAGCTAATTCAATTACAGACCGTGTATTCTTCTCAGCCTATTCTTCAAGAGACCCTAACCCGATGCGGACTCTTGAAATTCATAAAAGGGCAAAAAATGCAGATCTTGGTCTTAAAAAAGACACGCTTGCACCATATATAATTGCAAGATACGGAATGGAAACAGCCCCTGTCGGACTTTATACACAGGCATTTATCAACGCCGTAAATTACATCAGAAACTACAGCATTGACGACTTAAAGGCAAATCTTGAGAAGACAAAAAACACAAGTGTAATGGAAATTGAATCTGCAATAAGAAATATTAATGCCGGTGAATGCTACGCCGTGCTGACAAATGAAGCAACTTTAAGAACTGCTGATGCTGCGTTTGACGAAGTAATAGATCTTACCAAAGAAGAGAAGTAACAATGAACGAAACTTTCGCCGGAACTCTTTCTGCTTTTGGTATTGATACGGGAAAAGCCCCTCTGTTTGAGAAATACGCCGCTGAATTAAATTTATTTAATTCGGCATATGATTTAGTTGGGGCAGATTCCGTTGAAGATATTCTGACAAAGCATATTTTAGACAGCCTTGCCGCAGTGCCTTTTATTAAGCAGCTCATATCAAAGACACAAAACCCGGACCAGCCGCGTATAGCAGACGTCGGTTCGGGCGGCGGGCTTCCCGGCATTCCGCTTGCCATTGCGTTTCCAGAAGCGCATTTTACGCTAATTGAAAGAATGAGCAAGCGGTGTGCATTTCTTGAAAACTGTGTGCTTACGCTCGGCTTAAAAAATGTAGAAGTGCTTAACACAGAAGCCGAGAAAGCACCGCAAAAAGCTTTTGACCTTGTTGTTTTCAGGGCGTTCAGACCTTTAGACGAAAAAATGACCAAAACAATACTAAAGCTGCCCGCCGAACAGGGCTATATTGCAGCTTATAAAGCAAGGGCAGACAAAATAAAAGCAGAAATGGCTGCCATATCAAAGCTTGTTCCGTCCTGGAGTATGCAGCCGCTTGACGTTCCGTTTTTGGGCTCAGGCAAAGAAGAGCGCGAACGCAATCTGGTGATAATTCCTGAGTTTTTGTCTTGAAGTAGAAGCTCTTTCTCACTAAAATAACAGGAACGGAAATTACATCCATGTACTTTTCGTTTCTGACAAGAAAACAAATTTTCTTGCAGGTTTTATTTGCTTTTTGGGCAGCGGCTTCCTTGCCGCAATTTGAGGTATTTAAGATGGAATCTTCTAAACGAACAGTCACTTGCGGCGAATTGCGCAAGGGCGATGTTGGTAAAACAGTTGTATTGAACGGCTGGGTTTCACGTTCACGTGATTTGGGCGGTCTTGTTTTTATTCAGCTCCGTGACCGCTACGGAATTACTCAGGTTATGGTTGGTGACGGTGCGAGTGATGAAGTTAAAAAAATTGCATCTTCACTCAAAAGCGAATATTGTATCGCAGTTGCAGGTGTTGTTAATGCCCGCAGCGAAAAAGACGTAAACAAAGACATGGCAACCGGTGAAATTGAAGTTGAAGCAAAAGAAATTGAAATCTTCACAACTTCACAGGAATTGCCTTTCTCAATCGAGGAAGTACGCCAGAAAGACGGCACAATCGTTCTTCCAAATGAAGATTTGCGTTTGAAGTACCGCTACCTTGACTTGCGCCGCGAGCCGATGCAGAAAAACATCATCTTGCGAAGCCAGGTCACTTTTGCTACACGCGAATATTTGACTGGAAAGGGCTTTTTGGAGATTGAAACTCCGACTTTCATCAAGTCAACTCCAGAGGGCGCACGAGACTATCTCGTTCCTTCACGCGTTCACCCTGGAAAATTCTATTCATTGCCACAGTCTCCACAGCTTTACAAACAGCTTCTGATGGTTTCTGGCTTTGACAAATACTTTCAGATTGCACGCTGTTACCGCGATGAAGACGCACGCGGCGACCGCCAGCCTGAATTTACACAGATTGATATGGAGATGAGCTTCACAAACCGTGAGGAAGTTCTTGAGACAACAGAAGGCTTGATGCAGTACATCTTCAAAAAGACGATGAACTACGACCTTCCTGCAAAATTCGACAGAATCGCTTGGGAAGACGCTTTTGACCTTTACGGAAGCGACAAGCCGGATTTGCGCTTTGACCTCAAGATGCAGGACGCAGCTTTCATGGCTGATTTGAGTGACTTCAACGCTTTCAAGGCTGGAGCTGCAAATGCAGGAAAAGACATTGAGCGGCACAAGCGAAGCGGTCTTAAAGCTTTGGTTGTAAAGAACGTTGCTGACAAATACAGCCGCAAAATGATAGAAGCTTTGGAATCAGTTGCAAAAATCAACCACGCAAAAGGCCTTGCCTGGATGAAGGTTGACGCAGAAGGCAAATTCGAAGGCGGAATCTCAAAATTCTTTGCCGGAAAAGAAGCTGAAATCTGCTCTAAGTTCGGCGCAGAAAAGAACGACCTTCTCCTTTTTGTAAGCGATGAAAAATGGCAGGTAGCCTGTGTTGCTTTGGGTGCAGTCCGAAAGCAGCTCGGAAAAGACTTGAACCTCTACAACCCGAAAGATGAATTCCACTTTGCATGGATTATAGACTTCCCGTACTTTGCATGGAACGAAGAAGAAAATCACTGGGAGACTGAGCATCACATGTTCACTCTTCCACAGAAAAAATACTGGGATACTCTGGAATCTGACCCAGGCGCTGTAAAAGGCGACCTCTATGACCTTGTTTTGAACGGCTATGAACTTGCTTCAGGCTCAATGCGTATCAACGACCCTGCATTGCAGGAGCGCATTTTTGAAATCGTCGGATACAGCCGCGAGCGTGCAGAAAAGGCCTTCGGCTTCCTCGTTCAGGCATTCAAGTTCGGTGCTCCGCCACATGGTGGCATCGCGCCGGGACTTGACCGCCTCGTAATGCTCATGCGCCACGAGGAATCAATCCACGAAGTAATCGCATTCCCGAAAAATAACCTCGCCGCTTCTCCAATGGACGAGTGCCCTTCACCTGTCGATGATCAGCAGCTCAAAGACTTGCATATCGTGTGTACAGAGAAAGAAGAATAGCCGCCGATGGATGTAAGGCGGTATGCTTTTGCAGACCGCCTGCAAACATCTGAGTCAAGGCTTTAAGCGTAGCGTGCCTTGACCAGATGTATAGCTGTCCGAGCGAAGTTGACCAGAAACAGCTTGATGAACTGCATATTGCTATAAAAGACTAATAGACCGTTCGGAAAGCTGTATTGGTAGCGTAGCTTCAAACCAATTTCCGAACACGTCGAATTTTTTAAGGCTGCCGCGAATGTGGCAGCCTTTTTTATATCCAAAAGAATGTGACGGCGAAGCCTTTTGGGGCATCTCGATGAGATGTCCGCCGAGTTGTAAATCGTGAAGATAGCACGATTTACAACGTCGCATTTTCGGAGTTACCTCGAAAAAACTGAAGTTTTTCGAGGTTCCAATTTAAAAAAAGAAAGGCTGAAAAGCTCCCCCTGCCTTTCAGCCACAACAAACAGCGTAAATTTCTTAAACTAATTTAGACAATAACTACAGAGTTATCTGTGTTAGAGAATGGTGCCGGAATATATTTGTCTGCATTCCAGTCGTTTTCCCATTTTTTTCCGTCAAGCAGATAACGGAACTGATATTCATTTCCAGCTTCCAGTGTCAGTGTGACAGTGAAGCTTCCGTCCTTGTTTTTTTTCATCGGAGTATCAAGACTACTCCAGCTATTAAAATCTCCTGCGAGCCAAACTTTCTCTGCGCCGTTAGCGGCTTCTGCACTCAATTCAAATGTTACTTTACATTTTTTTTGAGTTTTTAAGTAATTCTTGTATAATGCCATTTCTTTTCCCTAAAAAACAGTATTCACGAATAACAGACATAAAACTATGTCTGCATACCTTATGAACATATTATACTACAGTAAGTTTGTTTTGTGAAGAAAATCTTAAAATTTAGTTATATTTTTATAGTTTATGCTTAAACGCAGAAAATACCGGATATTGCACTTGTTTTAAATATATGAATCTTCTATAATCTCATTAACTTATCTATCCGCTGATTTATTTCCAAATTGCAGGCGGAAAAAGTTCCCATAGCGGAGCTTAAACTTGCTAAATAGGAGGCTCTTAAATGAGTTCTGTCTTATCTAACAAACATTACCTTTTTACATCTGAATCAGTTGGTGAAGGTCACCCTGATAAACTCTGTGATCAGATTTCTGATGCTATTCTTGACGCTTGTCTTAAAGATGACCCAGAAAGCCACGTTGCTTGTGAAACATTTGCTTCTACAGCACTTGTTATGGTTGGCGGCGAAATTACAACAAACACATACGTTGATGTTCAGACTTTAGCCCGCAACGTTGCACGCCAGATTGGCTACACAGACTCTGACTTTGGTCTTGACTGTGACTCAATGGCTGTTCTCAACATGATTCACTCACAGTCACCGGACATTAACCAGGGTGTTGTTGGTACAGGTCTTAAAGAATTTGAAGGTCAGCAGGGCGCAGGCGACCAGGGCATGATGTTCGGTTTTGCCTGTTCTGAAACACCAGAATTGATGCCTGCTCCAATCATGTATGCACACAAACTGCTGCACAAAGCAACAGACTTGCGCAAAGGCGGCACAATCGGCTGGCTCAGACCAGACGCAAAAAGCCAGGTAACAATCGAATATGAAGGCAACAAGCCTAAGAGAATTGACACAGTCGTTATTTCGCACCAGCACAACCCGGAAGTTGAATACGGCGAAATCAAAGAAACTGTAATCAACAAGATTATTCTTCCTGTGCTTGAACCGACAGGCTTAATCGACAAAAACACAAAATTCTACATTAACCCGACAGGTCGTTTCGTTGTAGGCGGTCCTTTTGGTGATACTGGTCTTACAGGACGTAAAATCATCGTTGATACTTACGGCGGAATGGGACGCCATGGCGGCGGTGCTTTCTCTGGAAAAGACCCATCTAAAGTAGACCGCTCAGCTGCATACATGGCACGCTACATTGCAAAACACGTTGTTGCAGCAGGTTTTGCAGAAAGATGCGAAGTTCAGCTTGCTTATGCTATCGGTGTTCCTTATCCTGTTTCAATCATGGTAGACACATTCGGAACAGGCACAGTAAGCGAAGAATCTCTTTCAAAAGCAATTAAAGAGGTTTTCGACTGCTCACCGGCTGGAATCATCAAGACACTCGACTTGAAGAAACCTGTTTATCAGGCAACTGCAGCTTATGGTCATTTTGGCCGCAGCGAATTCTCATGGGAAAAGCTCGACAAGCTTGAAGCTTTGAAGAAAGCTGTAAAATAATTCCATCTGAATTATAACAGAAAGGGCTGTCTGATAATTGTCAGACAGCTTTTTTTGTCTTTACACGCCGCAAGGCTATGCCAAACGGAACAAAAAAGCTATATTCTGAATATGACCTTTTTATCAGACGAACAGATCGACGAAATCTTCCGGCGCTTCAAGAACAACAACCCGGATCCCAAAACAGAGCTTATTGCACCAAATCCGTTTACTCTGCTTGTTTCTGTTGTGCTAAGTGCGCAGGCCACTGATAAAAGCGTAAACAAAGCGTCAGAAGACTTATATAAAATTGCAGACTCACCCTATAAAATGTCGCAGCTTTCACTTGCTGAAATTGAAAGCTACATTAAGAGCATAGGGCTCTATAAAAGCAAGGCGGCACACGTCAAAGAGCTTTCAAAGCTTATAACCGAAAAATACGGAAAAGACGCCGGAACCTGCAGCTTTGACGAAATTTCAGCACACCCATTTCCGCGTACACGCGAGGAATTCATGGCACTGCCGGGTGTAGGGCGCAAAACCGCAAATGTAATGCTTAACGTGCTCTATCATCAGCCTGTAATGCCGGTAGACACGCATCTTCTCCGCCTTGCGCCGCGGTTAGGTCTTTCTTCAGCAAAAACGCCTGAAGGCGTAGAAAAAGACCTGCTCGAAAAGATTCCCCAAAAATATTTGCAGGACGCACATCACTGGCTTATTCTGCACGGGCGTTATGTCTGCACCGCAAGAAACCCCAAATGCGCAGACTGCATTCTCAGCGATATATGCCCTAAAAACATGGAATAGAATTGTAAAACAGCACGAACTTTGGTATCTTATATCAGTATTTTTTCAGCTTAAAGGGAGCTTTTATGAAAGAATGGATTGAGAAAAATCTTACGATTGACGTTGTCATAAATCTTTTTGGCGTTGTCATCGCATTATTTGTATTTTCTTTAGCTTATAAAATTTTACGCAAATATCTTAAGCGAACTGTTTTTAAGAAGCTTAAGCCGCAGACAGTAATGATTATCGAAAAAGGCATAAAATATGCATTTACTGTTTGTGTAATTCTTTATGTGCTTAATCTTTTTGGAATTAACCTTTCTGCCCTGTTGGGCGCTGCCGGAATTGCCGGTATCGCAGTTGGTTTTGCCGCCCAGACTTCTGTGAGCAACATTATCAGCGGCTTCTTTGTTTTGAGCGAACACGCGTTTCAGATCGGCGATTTCATCACAGTGAATGACATCAGCGGCACAGTTTATACAATCGATCTGCTTTCTGTAAAGCTTAAAACACCTGACAACCAGCTTGTCCGCATTCCGAATGAAACTGTAATTCAGACCAATCTTATAAATGTGTCTTACAATACAGAGCGCAGATTCTCGCTTGTAGTTGATGTATCTTATAACAGCGACCTGCAGAAAGTTGAGGACACGCTTCTGAAAATTGCAGCCGAGACACCGCTTGTAATCAGCGAGCCTGCTCCAAGAGTTTTATTCAATTCTTTTAATGATTCATCTATAAATCTTACGCTTGCAGCCTGGTGCAAAAAAGAAGATTTCCTCAGCATGAAAAACAACCTTATCAAGAATGTCCACAAAGGCTTAAAAGAAGCTGATATCGAAATTCCGTTTCCACAGCTTGACGTACACTTTGACAAGCCGGCAAACGCATAAGTGAAATAATAGCGCACAAAAGAACAACAGCCCGACATAGCCGTACAAGCTACTGCCGGGCTCTTTTTTATCAATTTAATCAGACAATAACAGCTTTTCTATATTGCACTTTGCCTCATTGCAAAGAACAATTTCATGATTTCCGTTTAAGAACAACACTTTATTACACAATGAATCTAAAACAAGCTGATCATGAGTTATGCATAAACCTGTCTTGTTTTGCAAATATGGTTTGAGTTTTTCTATCATGCTCTTTTTAGTTACAATGTCCATGCCGGTAAAAGGCTCGTCTAGAATATAATAGCTTTTCTGTTTAATTTGATGCATAAAACGAGCTAGTAAAACTTTCTGTTTTTCACCGCCAGAAATTGCGCTGCCGTCTGAACCAAGATTTCTGCCTGCCAGTTCATTCAATTCAAATTTTTCAAGCAGTTCTTGGAATTCAGCTTCATCGTATTTTTCTGATAAAAATATATTGTCCTGAAGCGGAAGATTGAAAATCTCTTCTGTCTGCGACAGATACGCAAAACTTTGCATAGCAAAAACGTCTGAA
The DNA here is from genome assembly GCA_946406925.1 of uncultured Spirochaetales bacterium. Classification (GTDB taxonomy): domain Bacteria; phylum Spirochaetota; class Spirochaetia; order Treponematales; family Treponemataceae; genus UBA1240. The sequence goes on from CAMJMF010000046.1 coordinate 9,893, forward strand.
CAATTCTGCGAGTCGCTTATAAAAGTTATTTTTCCTGAATCCGGCTTGCTCAAGCCTAAAATAAGACTTATGAAAAAAGATTTTCCAGTTCCAGAAGAACCAACAATTCCATAATTATAATTACTTGGAATCTTGATATTTACATTTCTCAATAATGTTTTTCCGTCTATAGCAAGACTGACATTTTCAAAATGTAGAAAATAATTTCCGTCATTTTCGATTTTCTTAGGAATGATAAAATGCGTCTCGTCTATAAAATCTTTAAGTCCTTTCAATGCGCCAGATGTGTGAAACATCAAGTCTGTTATTTTCTGAAAGCTTTCAAATTTATTCTGAAGCAGATTGTAATAAGTGAGTACAAGAACAAAACTGCCGAACGGCATCATTCCGTCTATTACGTTTTTGCCAAGAAGCACAATTATTATAAGATTTGTGCATGGCTGAATAAAATTGCTCAAGCTGGAAAAAATCAGTTCAAAGAAATATTGAAGCTTGAATTCAACAGCCTGAACTTTTATCAGAATCCTCTGAACTTTTTTATGCGCAAACTGCTGATATTCAGAATTTGCAATTAAGACTTTGTTGCCTTTTATAAAGTCATAAATTTTTGCAATGCTGACGCTGTTCTTTTCTATGTAATCCATTAAAATGCTTGAAAACAGCCTGTTGTTCAACATAAACGCAATAAAATACAAGAGCAATAAAAAAGAGCTGACAAGCCCGATAAACACATTTTTGTAATACAAAACTGCAAGAATTATGAAAATCTGTGCTACATTGAAAAAAGCTGAAAAAGAAACCGGCGTTAAAAAATTCAGCAGCGTCTCAACAGAATTTTCCATAAGAGATGTAAAGAAACCTTCACCGCGTTTTTTCAATTCATTCGGGTTTGTCTTTAGCAGACTGTCAAAAATAGCAAGCTGCAATTTTACTTTTGAAGCAACCTGTTTCTTACCGTAAAGCCACACAATGATTGACTGAATAATGAAAATTGCAAGATAAGCGCATAAACCCACTTTCGGATAAAAAAGCGAAAAAACGCCGTCTTGAATCTGGTTTATGAATTTCTCAACAAGAAAAGGCAGAATCAGCGTGCACGACTTTACCAATTCGCATAAAGCTGCAAGCAGAACAATCGTAAAGAAAAGCTTTTTGCCGATTGTTTTCTTGAAAAACAGATAGATTTGTTTAAACATTTTATCTCTCCTTATGTTTTATCAATAGTGCGGCGGTTTGCGGTTCGGGATTTCGTCTTCTTGAGATTCAATAAGTTCAGTAAGTTTTGCTTTTAAGACCCGGTTTTCTGCTTTAAGCTTGTCTATTGTTTCGGTATGCTCAACGGTGATTTTCTGAATCTTGGTCATAAAATCTTCTAAATAAGACAGCTTTATTTCAATTTCAGTCAGCCGGTTGTTAGTTTCGTTTTCCATGAATTGATTATACAAGTTATCAGAGTTTTTTAAAGCAAAAAGCCCCGGACTTTTGGTTCGGGGCTTTTGTGTTCAATTACGAACAGACTTAGTTATTTGTGTACAAATCTCTTGGTGTGTAGTGAGTGTGCAGCAAGTGATGTGCTTTCTCACTGTTCGGTTTGCCAAAATATTTGTCGTAAATCTGCGTAATAAGCGGATTCTGGTGTGAACAGCGGATTTCGTGTGTTTCATCGTCTTTGTACAATGCAGCAGCACGTTTTTCGCGCAATTCATCGCAGTGGCCGTATGGCTGACCGCCGCCAGTTACACAACCGCCCTTACATGCCATAACTTCAATGAAGTCATAAGGTCTTTCTTTGCCTTCGGCAGCTGCTTTGCGGATTTCCTGAACAACAGCATCAACATTGCCCATCTGATGGATTACGGCAATCTTAACTTTTGTTCCATTCAAGTCAACAACAGCTTTCTTTACACCTTCAAGACCGCGGACAGGTGTGTAGTTTACATCGCCGAGCTCTTTGCCTGTAACAAGCTTGTAAGCAGTTCTTACAGCAGCTTCCATAACACCGCCTGTTGCACCAAAGATTGTGCCTGCGCCTGTGTATGGTCCGATTGGGTTGTCAGCCTGTGAATCTTCAAGATTTACAAAGTCGATGCCGGCCTGTCTGATGAGAGTTGCAAATTCACGTGTAGTAAGAACCATATCTACATCTGGTGCGCCAGAAGACTTCATATCATCGTTTCTGCGTGCTTCGTAAGCTTTTGCTGTACATGGCATGATTGAAAGGTGGAAAATCTTTTCTGGCTTGATGCCGACTTGTTCTGCCCAGTAAGTCTTTGTTACAGCACCCTGCATCTGCTGAGGTGATTTTGCTGTAGAAAGGTTCGGCAGCAAGTCATGGTAGTTCTTTTCAGCATAGTCAACCCAACCTGGGCAGCAGCTTGTGAACATCGGAAGAGCGCCGCCTTTTGTAAGACGAGTAACAAGCTCAGTTCCTTCTTCCATGATTGTGAGGTCAGCAGCAAAGTTTGTATCGAATACATACTTGAAGCCGAGCATTCTGAGAGCTGTGTAAATCTTTCCAGTTGTCAAAGAGCCGACCGGCATGCCGAATTCTTCGCCGAGTGCAGCGCGTACAGACGGTGCAATTGAAGCAACTGCTGTAATTTCTGGGTCTGCAACCTTGTTGAATACGCTTTCAACTGGTGTGTGGTATGTAATTGCACCTGTAGGACAATGTGCAGCACACTGACCGCAGCGGATACATGGGCTGTGAGCCAGGTCAACGCCGGCAACAGGGCCGATAACAGTCTTGTCACCGCGGCCTGTGTATTCAAGTGCCCATACGTTCTGCATAATCTGACATGTTTCAACACAGCGGCCGCAGCTGATACACTTCTTGCGGTCAAAAACGATTGCTTCATAAGAAGCGTCTGTCGGCTGTTCCCTGATAATCTTTGTGAAGCTGTTCTTGCGGAGACCGAAATCTGCTGCAAGCTTCTGAAGCTCACACTGACCGCTTCTGTTGCACTTAAGACAATCATCAGGATGGTTTGCAAGAATCAGTTCAAGAACAGTTCTGCGGGCCTTTGTCAGCTCAAGGTCATTTGTTACAATATTCATGCCTGGTGTACAAGCTGTGCAGCAGGCACGGGCCATACGAGCACGGCCAGTTCTTGGGTCTACGTTCTTGATAACGCAGATACCGCAAGATGCCCATGCCGGCAGGTCTTTGTTATAACAAAGTGAAGGAATCTTTATATTTAACTTTTCAGCAGCCTGCAGAATGGTTGTTCCTTCTTCTACAGAAACAGGCTTGCCGTTAATAGTAAGGTCAATCATTGATGCTTCCCCTTATTTCTTGATAATTGCACTAAATTTACAGTTAGCCATACAAGCACCGCATTTCAGACACTTGCTCTGGTCAATTGTCTTCCATGCAAGCTTCTTGCCTTCCTTAACCTCGTTTTTCGGGTTGTTGACAATAGCATTTGCAGGACAGTTCTTTGCACAAAGACCACAGCCGATACACTTGTTCTCATCAATAATGAACTGTAGGAGATGCTTACACTTGCCTGCAACGCATTTTTTGTTCTGAATATGGTCGATGTATTCCTGTTCAAACTTCTTGATTGTTGAAAGAGTCGGGTTAGGAGCTGACTGACCGAGTGCGCACAATGAACAAGATTTCATTGCCTGACCGATGTCCTTAAGCTTCTGCAAGTCTTCCATTTCGCCCTTGCCGTTGGCGATTTTGTCAAGAATTGTGTGCATCTGGCGTGTACCGATGCGGCACGGTGAACATTTACCGCAAGATTCGTCAACGCAGAATTCCATGTAGAACTTAGAAACGTCAACTACACAGTCGTCTTCGTCCATAACAATCATACCGCCCGAACCCATCATTGAGCCGAGGCGAATCAATGAACCGAAGTCAATCGGTGTGTCAAGCTCGTTTTCGCAGATGATGCCGCCTGACGGACCGCCAGTCTGAACACCCTTGAATTTCTTTCCGTTCTTGATGCCACCGCCAATCTCAAAGATGATGTCGCGGAGCGTTGTTCCCATTGGAACTTCAACAAGACCAGAGTTATTGATTTTACCAGTAAGTGCGAAAACTTTTGTTCCCTTAGAATCGTCTGTACCGATTTTGTTGAACCAGTCTGCGCCCTTTGTGATGATTACAGGAATGTTTGCCCAAGTTTCAACATTGTTGATAACTGTAGGCTTGCCCCAAAGGCCGCTCTGTGCTGGGAACGGCGGCTTCGGTGTCGGCATACCGCGCAAGCCTTCGATTGAGCGGAGAAGAGCAGTCTCTTCACCGCAGACGAATGCACCTGCACCAAGGCGGATTTCAATGTCAAAGCTGAAGCCTGAACCGAGAATGTCATCGCCGAGCAGGCCCATTTCTTTAGACTGAGCCATTGCAACCTTAAGGCGCTCAACAGCGAGAGGATATTCCGCACGGATGTAGATGAAACCTTTGTTTGCACCGATTGCCTTACCACAAATTGTCATTGCTTCAAGGATTGAATTCGGGTCGCCTTCAATTGTAGAGCGGTCCATGTATGCACCCGGGTCGCCTTCGTCAGCGTTACAAACAACGTATTTTACATCGCCAGTAGCTTTCATACCGGCTTCCCATTTCAAGCCAGTCGGGAAACCTGCACCGCCGCGTCCGCGGAGACCAGATTTCTTCAATTCTTCGATTACATCTTCAGGCTTCATCTCGAACAATACTTTTTCGAGAGCAAGGTAGCCGTCATTTGCAATGTATTCTGTAATGTCTTCAGGATTGATAAGACCGCAGTTTCTAAGAACAATGCGCTTCTGCTTCTTATAGAAGTTGATGTCTTCGCCTTCAGCAGGTTTTTGACCGTTCTCTTTGTAAAGAAGGCGGTCAACTTCTACACCTTTTACGATGTGTGATTCAACGATTTCCTGTGCATCTTCAGGCTTTACTTCTACATAGAAAGCATCTTCAGGCAAAATCTTAACGATAGGGCCTTTTTCACAGAAACCGAAACAGCCTGTCTTTTTTACAGTAACTTTATCTTCAAAACCGAATTTTTTGAGAGCTGCAACGAGGTTGTCATAAATCTTTTCAGAATTAGATGAAACACAACCTGTACCGCCACAAACAAGAATTACTTTTCCTTCAACTTCCTTTTTGCGAAGTTCAAGTTTTTTTGACTCACGGAGAGCATTCAGTTTTTCACGAGTGATTTTTTCCATTTATGTTTTCCTCCGCAAACCTTATTTTCTGTACTTGTCAAGAATTTCAGGTATCTGTTTTTTGGTGAGCTTTCCGTAAACGTCACCGTTGACAGAAAGAACAGGTGCAAGACCGCAACAACCGATACAACGGACAGGTTCAACAGAGAACAAACCGTCTTCTGTAGAAATCATATCGCCCGAAAGTCCCAACAAAGAACGGCTTTCATCATAAAGATCCTGGCCGCCTTTCAAATAACAAGCTGTACCAAGGCAAACACTGATTTTGTATTTTCCAGGTTTTTGTGTTTTGAAAAAATGATAAAACGACATAACGCCGTAAACACGAGCAAGATGTGTACCGGTTAATTCGGCTACAGCCTTTGCCGCTTCTTTGGAAATATAGCCCTGTTCTTCCTGAACTCTGTGAAGAATCATAATAAGATTTCCAGGTTTAGATTTCCATGCATCGATAAATGACAAAAGTTCTTTGCTGAACTTTGCCGCCTGCGCTGCTGACATATTGACCCTCCAGTCATTTATGCAATTTTATAGGAATAATTGACAAATTATACACTAGAAATAATGCTTTTGCAAATGCTTGCAGCAGAAATATTATTGCAGTAACACTTGCCTTTTGATGAACTTGTGTGTATTTTTATGGAAGAAACCGCGTAGATCTGCAAGCTGCAAAATAACCAAAGGCACTTTGCACTTCAAATTAAACAGGAGATACAAAATGACTTTAGAAGAACAAGTTAAAGAAGCACTCGAAAAAATGAGACCGCAGCTTCAGGCTGACGGCGGCGATCTGGAATTTATTAAACTTGAAGACGGCGGCAAAGTGCACGTAAAACTTACAGGAGCCTGCGGCAATTGTCCTATGGCAACAATGACTCTGAAACAGGGCGTAGAACGCTTTTTGAAAGACACTATACCTGAAGTAACAGAAGTAGTTCAGGCTTTCTAATTCAAATTTTTTAGGAATATACATGATTATTGAAAAAGATAAAGTTGTCAGCATTGACTACACTTTAAAGAATGCTGCCGGCGAGATAATTGACGAATCAAAGAGCGGCGGACCGTTAAGCTATGTTCACGGCAACGGAATGCTCATTATCGGGCTTGAAAAGCAGCTTGAAGGCAAAAAGCCCGGCGATTCTTTTCATGCTGAAATTGAACCGGCAGAAGGTTACGGCGAACGCAAGGAAGATTTGATTCTTGACGTTCCGAAAGAACATTTTCCTGCTGATGTTCAGATTGAAGTCGGCATGCAGTTTGAAGCAGCCGGTCCTGGCGGCTCAAATATTGTAACTGTAAAAACTGTTAATGAAAAAACCGTAACTGTAGACGCAAATCATCCGCTTGCAGGTCAGAAACTGTTTTTTGACGTGTCTGTAGTTGACGTGCGTGACCAGACTCCAGAAGAAATTGCAGCTGCCCAAAGAGTTGGCTGCGGCGGTGGTTGTGGCGGTTGCAGCAGCGGAGGCTGTGGCGGCGGTTCTTGCGGTGGCTGCGGAAGCGGCGGTT
>CAMJMF010000047.1 GCA_946406925.1 uncultured Spirochaetales bacterium
AGGCAGGACTTATGAACGCAAAACAATCACTTTCTTCAATAAGTGCAAACCAAGAGTTGTGGGTTGAACAGTTCCGGCAGGAAATGTTTGAGCGCGACATCCGTTCAGGTTTAAGTGCTGCCGAAAATATAGGACTTGAGCGCGGTCGTACAGAAGCCAAGCTTGAAGCGGCGCGGAATATGCTTTTAGAAAATGACTCTGCAGAAAAAGTAGCTCGCTGTCTTAACCTTTCTCTCAAAAAAGTTCGTGAGCTTGCGGAAGAACTCAAAATAAAAGATTAACCTAATATGTTTCTACTGAACAGGAGGCAGGACTTATGAACGCAAAACAATCACTTTCTTCAATAAGTGTAAACCAAGACTTATGGGTTGAGCAGTTCCGACAAGAAATGTTCGAGCGGGACTACCGTTCAGGCTTGAGTGCTGCCAAATCAGAAGGCATCACTATCGGCAAGGAAAAAGGTCGCACTGAAGCCAAGCTTGAAGCAGCACGAAATCTTCTCAAAGAAAATGTATCTGAAGATGTAATATCACGTTGTACCGGTCTTCCGCTGGAAACTGTACAACAGCTTGCCGAAGAGCTGCATGATGTATCATCTAAATAATTTTATGGTAATTTCATATTTATAGGAACTATGCAAAACAAAATCTATTCTGCTGCATTGATTGGCACCGGCCGCATAGGTTATAGCCTCGGACTGGACAAAAAACGCGAACAGCCGGCTTCTCATTCTATGGCGTTAAACGCTGAAAAGCGCATAAAGCTTGTTGCCGGCTGCGACATAAATGCGGAAAACCTTGAGAAGTGGCACCGTGCCAACAAGCATGCACTAGCTTTTGCCTCAACAAAAGAGCTTTTGAAGTCACAGCACTTTGATATAATTACGGTGGCTGTAAACGAAGACGCACACCTTAAGACGGCGCTTGATGCAATTGCCGCAAAACCTCAGCTTTTAATTCTAGAAAAGCCGGTTGCGCTCAATATGAAGGACGGGCTGGCTATAAAGCGCGCCGCAGAAGCAGCCGCTGTGCCTGTGCTTGTAAACCACGAGCGCCGTTTCGCAAAAGATTATGCACAGGCAAAAAGCCTTGTGTCTACAATCGGAGAACTTCAGTCTGTGCATGCGTCGCTGATGTCCGGGCTTAGGGTTTATTCTGAAAAAGAAGAGGAGACTGGCGCGTACAGTCTTATTCATGACGGTACACATCTTGTTGATATTGTCCGCTTTCTGCTTGATGACCCTGTTTTGGAAAATCCAGATGTTTCCGGTATTTTCAAAAGTGATGACGGCGCTGTTAGAAATGTGTCTGCGCATTATATGACGGAGCAGGGCGCTTCTGTAGTGTTTGATTTTTCTGGTCGGAGCAAGTTTTTCGGTTTTGAAATTGTTCTGACCGGCACTTTGGGCAGAATTTCAATCGGAAACGGCATTGCAAAGCTAGAGCGCCGCCGTTCCTCAAAGCTGTATACGGGCTTTTATTCACTGACTGAAGAAAACGAGCATTTTCCCAAAAAGACTGGCTATTTTTCGAACATGGTGAAAAATGCCGCCGATTTTTTGGACGGAAGTGCGCCGCTGAAATCTACGATAGACACAGGGCTTGCCGCGCTTAAAATGCTAGAAGACATAAAGACAAAACTCCAGAATTAAATTTTACCAAAGCTCCGGATATGCGCTTCGTGCTATTGCGGCGGCTTCTGAATCGAAGAGCACAAGGTAGGTGGAAATATCGCCTGCATATTTTGTGATTATATCCACTGCCACAGCAATTGCGTCTGCTTTTGGGTAGCCGTATACGCCTGCGCTGATTAACGGAAAAGCAATGCTTTTGCAGCCGTTCTTCTGTGCAAGCTCAATTGAATTTTTGTAGCAGCTTTCAAGCAGCTGCCTTGCTTCGGCCTTATCATGCTCATAATAAATAGGACCGACTGTGTGAATTACATGCCGTGCTTTTAAGTTATAGCCTTTTGTAATTTTTGCCTGACCTGTTTTGCAGCCGTTAAGCGTAATGCATTCTTCAAGCAGCTTTCTGCCTGCCGCCCTGTGAATTGCGCCGTCAACACCGCCTCCGCCAAGCAGGGTTTCGTTTGCAGCGTTTACAATTGCATCAGTGTCAAATGTTGTAATGTCGCCTTGTGTAATTTTTAATGCCATTATTCTGCCGCCTCAAAACATCTTATAAGATGTGGTTTTCCTGTTTTTGAAATATCTGCAAGTGGCGGCATCTGCTTTGAGCAGCGTTCCGTCGCGCGCGGACAGCGGTGGGCAAACGGGCAGCCGGAAAGTTCTTCAATATTGGTTTTTACCTCGCCGCTTGTTTTTGTGCCGAAACTTTGCGCGCTTTCAAAAAGAAGCTGCGTATAAGGATGCGCCGCAGTTTTATAAAGATCAGCTGCGTCAGCTTCTTCCATAAGGCAGCCGCGGTACATTACTCCGATTCTGTCGCAGAAATAGCACGCAATCTTAAGGTCATGTGTTATAAATAGATAAGAAAGCTTTCTTTTCTCGCGCAAGTCCTGCAAGAGATTAAGAATCTGCCCCTGAATTGAAACATCAAGCGCAGAAACAACCTCATCGCAGATTAGAACTTCTGGCTGCATTATAAGTGCGCGCGCAATCGAAATGCGCTGACGCTGGCCGCCCGAAAATTCAGCCGGATGCCTGTAAAGATCGTCCGCCGAAAGGCCGGTTTCTTCAAGAATTGCGGCCGCCTGTTCCTTTGCAACCTGATGGTTCTGCCAATGTGCAGACCAACGCCAGCCGCTCGTGAGAACCTGATAAATGTTCATGCGCGGGTTGAGCGAGCGGGCAGGGTCTTGAAAGATGTACTTCACCTTTTCGCGGTAATCTTTCAGCTCTGCGCGCGAAAACTTTGCGGTGTCGCTGCCTTTATAGCTTATAATTCCGCTGTCGGTCTTGTACATTCCCACAATCATTCTTGCGGTTGTGGTCTTGCCGCAGCCAGATTCGCCCACAAGCCCGTAAGTCTGATTTTTTCCAATCGAAAAAGAAACATCGTTCACGGCGTAGACAAATTTGCCATAGTTTGCAAAAAAGCCCGCTTCAAGGTTGAATCTCTTCTTGATGTGGCTCGCCTCAAGAACAATCTTATCGTCAGCTTCATGTGCGTTCATAGCATTTTCTTCCTTTAAATGATTCGGTGCAACATTCTCCGCAAGCTTGTGCACATCTTGGCGCGAAAGGGCAGCCCGCCGAAGGATGAGCCGGATCAGTCACCTTGCCGGGAATTGAGATGAGGCGGCTTGTTGAGTAATGCGCCCCGAACGATGGCGCGGCGGCAAGAAGCGCCTGCGTATACGGATGCACAGGGCTTTTTGAAATCTGTTCCGCTGTGCCTTTTTCCATAATCATGCCGCCGTACATAACAAGCATCTTGTCGCTGATGTGCGCAACAAGGTCTATGTTGTGGCTTATGAAGATAATCGAAATATTGCGTGTCTTCCGCAGTTGAAGCAGCAGCGAAACAATCTGCGCCTGAATCGTAACGTCGAGCGCGGTTGTCGGCTCGTCTGCAACCAGAAGCTCGCAGCCTTGTGCAAGCGCAAGTGCGATGCCGATGCGCTGAAGCTGGCCGCCCGAAAATTGATGCGGATAATTTGAAAGCCGCTCCTCTGCATTTGCAAGGCCTGTCTCTTTTAAGAGCGCGGCCGCTTTCTGCATTGCGTCAGCTTTTGTAATTTCCGGCTCTATTACGCGGAAAGACTCAAGAAAGACAGAGCCGATATTTTGCAGCGGGTCGAAAGAACGGCCAGGCTCTTGAAAAATCATGCCGATTTTTCTGCCTCGGTAATATTTCAGCTCTTTGGGTGAAAGCGGAATCAGGTCTTTGCCTTCATAAAAGGCGTGGCCTTTGACCGTAGCGTTTGCGCCCAAAAGCCCCGGTACTGCAAGCGTTGAAACGCTCTTGCCTGAACCAGATTCGCCGACGATGCCGAGAATTTCGCCTTTTTCTATGCTGAATGAAATGCCCCTTACGGCGTGAATGTCTACATATTCGCGGCCCCGGAGAACGTTGAACGTAACTTCGAGGTCTTTTACTTCAAGCAATGTTCCGCTCATTTTTCGCCTCCGTCAGTTCCGTCCGCTGCGCTTGGCGCGTCTGCTGTTTGCGCTTTCGCTTCCGTTACGTTCTTTTTCCGCTTTAGCCACTTTAAAAGCTTGAACTGCGGAAACATGTTGTGGTACGGGTCAAAATAGTCGCGCAAAACGTCGCCAAAAAAATTGAACGCAAGCGTGACGACAAGCAGCAGCAGAGCCGGGTATAAAAGCCACGGATAATGCTGCAAGTTATTCAGCGTTGAAATGTCTCTGTTTATGAGCGAACCCCAACTTACGGCCGGGTCTGAAATGCCAAGCCCCAAATATGAAAGCGTCGTTTCGCTCATGATGAAGCCCGGTACGCTCAAAGCCGTGCTGACAATCAGAAGGCTTGAAATCTGCGGAATGATGTGTGCAAAAATTATGACCACAGACGGAATGCCTTCGAGCTGCGCGTTGAGGATAAATTCTTCGCGTTTTATTGAATGAACGATGCCGCGTATTGTTCGCGCCGTGCCAGGCCAGCCGACAAGCGCAAGAATTACGGTAATTACCATATAAGACTGCCCAGAATCCATTGAAGACGAAAGAATCGAGCGCAAAAAGAGAATCATATAAAGCCCCGGAATGAGCATGAAAAATTCGCAGATGCGCATTATTGCCCAGTCCGTTGTGCCGCCGTAATAGCCTGCAAGACCGCCGAAAAGTATGGCGAGCACAAGCGAAATTGCCGTGGCGATAAAGCCGATTGTAAGCGAGATTCTGCTGCCGTAGACGATGCGGCTGAAAAGGTCTCGCCCTAAAGAATCTGCACCGAGCAGAAAAAGAGGGTAGCCGTCTTCTGTGCCGAAAAGGTGGCGGTCGCATTTGAAGCCCAGAAAAGTGTATTCTTCGCCTTTTACGAAAAACTTGACTTTATGATAAAGCCCTTTTACCCTTGCGTATTTCCAGCCTACAGAATTGATTACGCGGCATTCCTGTGCCTTTATTCCACCTGAAAAGCGAATGTTGGAAGGGTGATAAGTTTTATCCGGAAACGAAGTCTGTGCCTTATAAGGCGCGGCGAACGGCGCAAGAATCATCACCGCATAAAGGATGCAGAGCAATATGAAAGAGATATGCGCCAGCGGTCGTGTGTGCAGATATTTGAAGAATTCTTTCATAGCTTATTCCTTTCCGTAGCGGATTCTTGGGTCTACAATTGCAAGCAGAATATCCGCAATTACCATTCCTGCCAGAACGAGGAACGAAATGAACATGAGATTGGCAAGCACAAGGTTGATGTCTTCTTGAAGAACAGCCTCATACATAAGGCGCCCGATTCCCGGATAAGAGAAGATAATCTCAAGAACAAGCGAACCTGAAAATAGGCTTGCAAGCAAGTTCGCGCTGCCTGTGATGTACGGATTCAGCGTGTTTCTGAATGCGTGGGCGAGATACACGCGCTTTTCAGAGATGCCGCGCGCGCGCAAAGACGTAATGTAAGGCTGTCCGAGCTGGTCAAGCATTGTCGCGCGAATCATGCGGAGCGTGCCGCCGATGCCGCCGAGGAAAGACGCCAGCAGCGGCAGAAAAATGTGGTGCATATAGCTGAAAACAAATTTTACAGGTGCTTCTGTTATAGGAAACGAAGGGTAGGCTGTAATCGGAAAAAGCCCGGTTACGGCGGCAAAAAGCTGTAACAGAATCAGCAGCAGAATGCCCGGCACTGCATGAAAAAAGAGCGAGAAAAAAGTAACGGCAATATCTATTGAAGTGCCTGCCTTGCTTGAAAAATACACGCCCAGCAGAAAAGAGAAAGTCGTTATAAGAATCAGCGAAATCAAATTCAGCGTCAGCGAATTCCATATTCTTGAGCTTATAAGAAATGAGACCGGCGCACGCGAAATAAGGCTTGTGCCGAGGTCGTGGTGTATTACAACACGCTTCAGCCAGTTGAAATACTGAACATAAAAAGGCTTGTCCAGCCCAAGCTCATGGCGTGTCTGTTCGTATTTATCAAAGTTTGTAGCCTGCATGGTTTGTGCATTGCCGGCAGGACCATCAGCAGAAGAGAAAATCTGCTGCATCATAAGGCGGGTAACAATGTCGCCCGGTGCAAGTTCCATTAAACCGAAAACGGCAAAGCCAAGAAAAAACAAAATCAAAACCATCGTTATAAGCCTTGAAAAAATAAACGAGCCTAACGGTGATTTTTTACGGAAAGCAAACCATGGAGAAGCGGCTGCAAACATTATACGCTTAATATTTGCAGTTTTTTTCTCTCCGGCGGTTTCGTTATTTGAGGTAGACATAATTTGTTGTAGCCCCTCCCATAGGGTCATAGTAAAGGTTTGTCTGCTCCCATCTATTATTCAATGCGTAAAAGCTGATAGGTCTCATAAGGTAAATGAGCGGACACTGTTCAAGAATTATCGACTGATATTCGTCCCATATCTTTTTAGCTTTATCGTGGTCAATAGTACAGCAGCCTTCATTATAAAGGTAGTCAATGCGTGCTTCCCATTCTGTAGCAGGGCTTGGCTGCATAGGGTACCAGAGATGAAGCGGTGTGTTTGAAGGCCATACATTTGAGCCCTGCGAAGGAAAGATAGCTGTGCCGAGGCTTATGAACAAAGACTGCCAGTCATAAGTTGAGCTTAACTGCTCGACAAGCTTCTGAAAGTCAGTTGTACGCACGTTTATCTTTATGCCGACTTTCTGAGCTTCGTCTACTATAATAGAAGCAATATCAGAAGAAACAGTGCTTTCTGCTGTAATTGTAAGGTCAAATTCAACTGCTGTGCCGTTTTTGTCGCGGAGAACACCGCTTGAGTCTTTTTTCATTCCGGCTTTTGCAAGAAGTTCTTCAGCCTTTTTAAGGTCAAAAAGATATTTAAGCGTTATTTCTTCATTATAGAAAGCATTCGGTTTTGGGAACAGATAAAGGCAGGGCTCTGCAAGTCCGTTGTAAACCTGCGAGATGATGCGGTCTCTGTTCAAAAGACAGCTCATAGCCTGGCGGAATTCTTTACAGATGAACCACTCGTAGTAAGGCTTGTCTTTGTTTATCGGGTTTTCGTTAAAAGTCCAGAGCGAAGCACCGTTTGTGCCGCCGTTGTTGTAGATTGTGTATTTGTCGCCCTGCTTTTTTACAAGCTCGCTGATTTCCTCTGTTTTCGGGTTGTAGTCTTCCTGAGAGCCTTCTTTGAACATAAGAAACTGTGTGTTCTTGTCAGGCACAATGCTCATAATCATTTCGTCAGGGTACGGAATTACAGCGCCGTTGTCGTCTTTTTCCCAATAATACGGATTCTTCTTATATACAAGGCGCTGGCCTGAGGTGTATTCAACCAAATAATATTTGCCCATTGACGGAATTGTCTTTGGGTCAGCTGAAACGCTGAAGATTTTCTTAAGCCCTTCAACACCCTCTTTGTCTTTTACAGGCTTGAACACATGCATCGGCCCGAAAGAACCGTTGCAGTGCAGAAGCGGATCTGCAACTATGCGCGGAAAATGATAGACAAAGGTTAAATCGTCAATTTTTTCTATATCAACGTGTTTTATTGTGCCGTCTTCCATGCCCAAGAACTGGCCTGTATAGGCTGAAAGGTGAAGCTGCTCTTCGCCCTCTATTTCATCGTACCAGAAAACAGCGTCATCGCTTGTTACTTTGATTTTCTTGTCAGAGCCGTAGTATGTCCAGTAAAGGTCGTCTCTAAGCGTAAAGAACACGTCCATTGTGTCAGAATCTTCATATACTTCTATGCGTGCTGAAGCAATGTGCGGTTCCCATTCTTTTGTAGCGTGATTGTAGTCAATAAGATAATCTGTAAGAAAATTGAGCAGAGCCGTTGTCTCGCCGTCGCCGTCTGCAACAATAAGATTAAATGTTTTTGGGTCAGACGTTATGCTGTCTTTCCATGTGCCGCCGCTTTTGCCTGCTGCAAATTTCTGTCCTTCCCATGGACGGTATTTTGTTTTTTCCAATAATTCTGCAACGCCGCTTGTACCATAGTTTTCAATCTCTTCAAGCGAAAGTTCTTCCTGCTTATTGCAGCCTGAAAGCAGCAGAACTGCTGCAACAAAAATAAAACCAAAAACAAGACTAATTTTTCTCATAATGCTTAAGTTTGACGTGTGTTTAATGATTCGTCAAGTGCGGGCACAGATTTGGTGGTTTTTTACAATCTTTTACAAGAAAACAGTGATTAAGAGTGGTTGCAAAATCACATAAGTGCTATACTCTGATTAGATAAAAAAAGTTCATATTATAAAGTGTGTTTGTTTAATAAAGTTTGTTTATCTTAATTTTTTGCTTGTATTTTGATTTAGGAGAACAAACACAAGATGAAGAAACATCTTTCACTTAGTTCGGAACTTTTAATCGGAACAATTGGCACAGTGCTGATTGTAGCATTATTCCTCTGCACATCATTCACAATACTTACCAGCGGCATTCTCAAAAAGTCAACGGTAAGTTCCGTTGAAGAAACAATGGAAACTTTGAGCGAAGAAGTTTCCGGCATTTTGTCAGAATACAATGACCTTGTAACAAACCTTGCCACTACAGTTTCAGTATTGAACAACCGCGAGCTTTTAACGCCTGTGGTAGAGCGCCTGGGCGACCGCATGATGGAAGGCTCAATGTTGTATTATCAGACACTTGAGCAGCAGTGGGACGGCGGCTACCTTATTACGAACATAGGCTGGCAGGCGCCGCCTGATTTTGACGCAAGTACACGCGAATGGTACAAGAATGCTGTAAATAACAAGAAAGATGTTGTCTACACAGAACCGTACACCGACATGAATTCAGGTAAAATCTGCGTTACAATGAGTTACCGCGTTCTTGACAAGAGCGGCGTACAGCTTGGTATTGCTGCGGCGGATATTGTACTTGATGATTTGTCAAAAGCCGTAAAGAACATTAAATTTTCAGCTAACAGCAGGACACACATTATAAACCGCGAAGGTCTGTACATTACAAATGACGACTTTGAAGCCATTATGAACAAAAACTACTTTGATGATGTTTCTTTCAAGACTTATTCAAAGCAGTCTTATCTTGACGGCAAGACAAAGACATTTATAGAAGGAAAAACCTTCTATGCCATTCATCCGGTAAGATATACAAACTGGTTCATTGTTACAGACGGCCCTGTTTCTGATTATACAGGTGAATATACGCGCATGATTCAGCGCCTTATTATTGCGCTTGTTGTAATTCTTGTTGCTGTTATTGTTGTAATTATTTTTCTTGCAAAAAAGGTTTCTAAAAATTTTAAAGAACTTGCGAACGGCTGTTCATACATTGCGAACGGCGATTTTTCAAGAAAATACCGCAGCTATTTCACTACAGAAGCATCGCTTCTTGCAGAAGGTTTCAACACATTCTCAGAAAGGCTTCAGAACATCATCAACAGTATGAAGCACTCAAAGCAGTCTTTGACTGATGCCGGTATTTCGCTTAAAAACGGAACACAGGAAACTTCAGCAGCAATTTCGCAGATTACCGGAAGCATTAACGGACTTGAGGGAAACATTGCCACACAGAATACGAGCGTTGAACAGACTGCAAAGTCAGTACACAACATCATAGGAAATATTCATTCGCTTGAAAATCTTGTAGGCGCACAGGCAAAGGTAGTGCAGGAAGCCTCAAGCGCTGTTGAGCAGATGATCGGCAACATAAGCGAGGTAAACCGCTCTGTTGATAAGATGGCTTCTTCATTCGGCGCGCTTGCCCAGGACGCAGAAAACGGCGCGGCTACACAGGCTCAGTTGAAGGAGCAGATTTCAGAAATTGAGAACCAGTCAAAACTTTTGAACGACGCGAACACAGCCATTGCAAACATTGCAAGCCAGACAAACCTGCTCGCTATGAACGCCGCAATTGAGGCTGCTCATGCAGGTGAGGCCGGAAAGGGTTTTGCTGTTGTTGCAGACGAAATCCGAAAACTTTCAGAAACTTCTACAAGACAGTCAAAGACTATCGGTGAACAGCTTAAACACATTCAGGACGCAATCAATACTGTTGTTGTTGCCACACAGCAGGGCGTTCAGGGCTACACAAGCCTTGCAAGCGAAATCCGCATGACTGATACGCTTGTTCAGCAGATAAAAGCCGCAATGACCGAACAGCAGGCTGGTTCGGCTCAGATTACCGGCGCACTCCGCAATTTGAACGACAGCACCGCAGAAGTCCGTGATGCTTCTCAGGGCATGACAGACGGAAGCCGCGTAATTATGGAAGAAATCGGCACATTGCAGCAGGAAACTGAAAAAATGCGCATTAGTATGTCTGAAATGACACATGGTGCAAGCCGCATTGAGCAGATGGGTTCATCTCTTACTGAAATTTCTTCTGTAATGGAAAAATCTATCACAGAAATCGGCAAGCAGGTTGACCAGTTCGAATCATAAACACAGCATTTTGTGTCTTCTTTGGTTTCCATACAATATTATGGAAACCAAAGCTAGTGTAATTCCAGCCGCAACCGTAGAACTTAAAGACATAGCCGGAAACTGCTCATGTTTCAGCATATATGTAACAAATGCATTCGGAAGATTTGCAAAATACGCTGCAAACAAGTTATTGCCTGAAAGTTTGAAAGCAGCCGCAAAGCCGGCACCTACAGCAAACAGCAGTAAAATATCGCTGATGCTGCGGAATCCAGGATAGCCCAAGTGATATAGCGAGAACATCATTCCTGAGATAATAATTGCCGTCAGCCAGCCGAAGTTTTGCTCAATTCTAGTCTGTACAAAGCCACGAAAAAGAAATTCTTCAAAGAACGTTGTCATAATCAGCGGAACAATTCCCATGGGCAGCAGGTGCCAGGGAATTTTTTCATCTGCAAGCATTTTGGGAATAAGCTGCCCGCCGACAGCAAACGCAGTGTATGCAGCTAATACAACAAACTGACGTAGCCCCATCTTTTTTATTCCGACGGAAAATAATGTTGTATTTTCTTTGCGCAGAAAATAGAGAACAACTAAAAAACTGAATACCAGTCCATATGCCAGATTGTATAAAACAAAATACAATAAAGGTGCCGGATTTATGTTGGCTAGTGCAACACTGATGATTAAAAATGCTTCTAAGACAATACACAAAAGAATTAATTCAAACTTTTTCATTTTCAGCTAAAGCATAATAAACATCTACGGACATGTCTTTGTTGTAGACTTCGTAAACTCTGTCAGAGTATTTAATCTGATGAGCGTCTGCGTAATTTTTTATGGCGGCATGTGCCCGGCTTATCTTTGAAAAGCCTTCTGTGAAATTTATATGAAGACACTTCTTTTCAAAGACTTCAATAGTGTCTGTTCCATTAAAATCTTTGACTGGAAGACAGGTTCTCATAGAAAAACTTTCGCCTTCTGAAAAACCTTCATACATTACAAAATGGTTTCCTGTTGGGCTTATGCCTTCTCTTGAAGCTTTCTCATATAGCTTTCCTACAGACATTCCAAGATTCTCAAGCTCAACATTCTCATCTACATAAAGACAGCGGCATCTTTCAAAAGGGCAGATGTCGGGCGTGCTTTTCACAGTCTCATTTTGCGGCACAGCTTCTTCGTCTGCATTGGCAAGTTCACGTGCCTCCTGCAGACGCGAATCCATCTCACGGAGTTTGGATTCAACAAGCTCTTTTTCCGTTGCATTTCCTTTAAGTACCTGCTTTATTTCGTATAAAGAAAGTCCGATTTTTCTAAGCTTCTTAATCTTTTCAAGAACCGCCAGCTGGTTTTCTTCATAATAATGGTAGCCGTTTTCTCCATTAATAAAAGCCGGAACAAGCAGCCCCTCTTCATGATAGATTCTGAGTGCTTTTCTTCCTACTTTTCCTATAATTGCAAATTGTCCGCGTGTGTACATTATTCCCCTGCCTTTATGCCTTTACTCTTCTGACTTTGCCGAAAACTTTTAGAAATCCAATATGAAGCGGAAGTATCTTATATAAGAAATAATCATCATATTTCTTATAATCTGTTCTTTTATAAAAGTTTATCACTGCTTCACAAATTGATTCAATGCAATTTTGATTCAGCTGACGTCCGGTTTCTTTTGAAGCAAATCTCGGCATTCCCATGTGACCGTATTCGCCCATTGCGGCAAGCTGCTTTTTCTTAAAAATCATGTCCTTGTCCGAAATGTCAGAATCGGGTAAATCCTTGTATCCGTCCCGCACAAAGCTCTCATCAATGTCCAATAAGCTTGAAGTTTCAACCCAGCCTGCGTGAAAATCGTTTTCATGTTCTGCTTCAAGCTTTTTGATTTCGTCTGAAGGTTCAACACCTGCACCCATAAAAATTGCACCCATCGGAGCAATAGTGCAAATTCCGTGTTTTCTGTTGATTTTTCTGACTGCCTTGATAATTGCAATCTGATGATCCGGGTCTGCATGTGAAGCAATAACAACAATATGCTTAAAACCCATGAATCTGACGCTCTCTAACACTTCGTAAGCTACTTCAAATGTGGTCTTCATTGAAAAATGAATTGAACCATAAAATTCGTTTACCGATGCGGCTGCAACCGGAAAAGACGGAAGATAGCAGCATTCAACAGAGTTTTTCTTCTCAAGTTCAGCCATTGCGCCACGGCTCCAGTTTTCACCTTCTATTAAATCCGTCGCAAGCGGAAGACACCAGCCGTGTTCCTCAATCGGAGCCATTACAATAAATGCAATGCTTTTTTCTTTATCAAGCTCTTTAATCTCTTTCCAGGTCATTAAGCTCAAATCTTTCATTTCTTATTCTCCCTTTTCTTAGTCTAAGGAAAGGGTAAGCCTGGCCTCAACGGCAAGGTCAAGCGCTTTTTTAATTTTTTTCATGAATCGCACTTTTCCTGCATAGGAGCATTCAGGCTGGAAGGGAAGTCTATAATTCTTTTTGCTGATATTCGGTCTATAAATTGTTACCGCAGTAGCAATGGTATTGTTATTGCGGCAACAAGGGTATTGTCATCGTACTAACAATGGTGTTGTTACTGCTACAGCAATAGGCTTGTTATTGCGATAACAATGGTCGTGTCATCAAATTGCTGCAAGCCTTACAGTCAGCTTTCCTGTTACAGTCTTTTCAGGCGCAGCCTTCAAAGCCTTTAACTTTTTGCCCAAAGTTCTTTTCAAGCTGTAATTATCTCTTACAACTTCAATCTCATCTCTTATAAGCTCACATTCCAGACACAATACGCAAGGTGCTATAAACAACTTGCGGTTTTACAAGTTATACACTAATATTTGAATATCGGTGTATAACTTGTAAATAAGGTGTCGATATGGAAAGTGTTGGTAAAATAAAAGAGTTTGCAAATAGAGGCTATTTTTCTCTTTCTCAGTGTACAGAACACGGAATAACACGCTATGAAATTTCTCAATTGCAGGACAAAGGACTGATAACAAAAGTAAAATACGGATTGTATGCTTTTTCTGATGTTCTTGAAGATGAGCTTTTTATTCCGCAGGTTTTCAGTAATAAAATAGTCTATTCAAACGAAACATCACTGTATTTTGAAGGATATAGCGACCAAGTTCCATTTACTTACACTGTGACTGTTCCCAGAGGCTATCATTCAAAACAGTTGTGGAATGATTGTATAGTTCGGCAGACTCCTATTGAATTGTTTTATAAAGGCATAAAAGAAATTACTTCTCCGTATGGAAATCCAATAAAAATTTACTGTATTGAGCGGACTTTATGCGATTTGCTTAAAAGTCGTAATGATTTCAATAAAGAGCGTTATATTCCGGCTGTACAAAAATATATGCGTTCAAAACAAAAAGATTTGTATAAGATTATGGAATATGCAAAATTGCTGAATGTTGAAAATAAAATTCGACCTTATCTGGAGGTTTTATTGTGAAAACAAAAAATGCAATGCAGCTCAAAGCTCTGATAAAAAACAAATCAAAAGAAGTGAATATATCTCCGCAGCTTCTTCTTCAGAATTATTATATGGAATGTTTCATTGACAGGCTTTCCCGTTCTGAATATGCTGACCGTTTTATAATAAAAGGAGGATTCCTTATTTCTTCGTTAGTTGGTTTAAATAATCGCTCTACAATGGATATCGATACTACCGTGAAAAATTTGAGCGTTAATGAAAGCGAGATTTCAAAAACGCTCTTGTATATTTGCTCCATTCCAGCTGATGATGATTTTACATTTGTTTTTGACCACGTAGAGTCGATACGCGAAGATGATGAATATCAGGGGTTGAGAGCTTTTCTCTTTGTAGACTATGAAGTAATGCGAGGTACTCTTACAATTGATATTACGACAGGCGACAGCATTTATCCAAATGTTTCAAGGCGAAAAATTACACGCTGCTTTGATACAAATGTTATTAATGTATTTTCTTATCCTCTGGAAACAGTGCTTGCCGAAAAACTTGAGACAATCATTTCACGCGGCATTTTGAATACCCGCCCGCGTGATTTTTACGATGTGTATATTCTAACTAAAACTCAAGGATATAACGCAGAAACTTTGCGCAAAGCAGTTTTGGCTACAGCAGAACACCGCGGAACAAAAGCAGTTATAGAAGCAGAAACAAACAGTCGCCTTGCTGTTATAGAAAACAGCCCTGATTTGCAATCGCAATGGTCAAAGTATCAGAAGAAATTTCCCTATGCAAAAGACATAACATATCAAGACGCTGTAAATGCTGTAAAAGATATAATTCAAAAAATTCACATTTAAGACGCAGTAATTACCATCTTAAACTTTAAACTGCTCTACCTGCCGGCCACAACGGCAGGGTCAAGCGGTTTTTGATTTTTTTTCAGTTTTCAAAAGCTTTGAATGCCTTGACCTTATTTATTGATTTTGGTAAACTTCAAGCTCTAATTATGAAGAAACTATTTAGGTAGGTACAAATATGTCAAGAAGATGTGATATTTGCGGTAAAGGTTCACTTTCTGGTAACAAAGTTAGTAAATCTTATAACCACGTGCGCCGTACATGGAAACCAAATATTGTTGCCGTAAAAACTGAAATTGGCGGAACAACTGTAACTGTAAAAATGTGTACACGCTGCTTGAGAAGCGGCTACGTAACAAAAAAGGTTTAATTTGTGCGGAAGGTTTTATGCTGTGCTGTGTAAGGCAGTGTGCATAAAAGCGGACAAAAATTCTTTTTTAATCTGTGTTAAGCACCGATGCAATAAAGAGCTGTCTTTTCAGACGGCTCTTTTTGTTTTTAAAGCATCATTACAACGTTATTTATTCAGTCTTTTATTTCTATTGAAAGACCGTCGTAGGCAGGCTCTACAATGCAGTCTGCAAGCCTGCCGTAGTTTTTCTTTTTTTGGTTGAGCAGCTGCTTTATTTCTTTGTGCGTGTAGTCGTGGCAGAAATGCGTCAGATAAATCTGTGTGGCTGTCGTTTTTTCAGCTGTTTCAAGAGCCTGGTCAAACGTAAAATGCGTTTCGTGCGGCTTGGTTCTAAGCCCGTCAATTACAAGCACTTCAATGTCTTTAATGCGGTCAAAAGACGAAGGCGGCAAAAAGCTTAAGTCTGTAAGATATGCAAATTTGCCGAATCTCCAGCCGGTTGTGGGCAGAATGCCGTGCATCATTGGTACAGGCACAAAATCAATTGAACCGATGGTGAGCGGTTTGTCCTGATTGTAGTCGGTGCTGTTTACAAGCTCTATTAGCGGTTTGCCGCCGCCTTTCTGTGTCGGCCTGAAGACATAATCATAGCAGCAGCGCACTTCTTCGAGCGTGTTCGGGTCTGAATAAACGGGAATAGAGCGGTCTCTTGAGAAAACTCTTATGTCGTCAAGACCGTGCACATGGTCTGCGTGCGCATGTGTCAAAAGTACGGCGTCAAGCTTGCAGAGTCCGTAAGCAAGCGCCTGAAGTCTGAATTCAGGGCCGGTGTCTATTACTACGTAAGTATCTTTGTTCTGCACAATTGCGCTTGTGCGGAAACGCCTGTCTTTCGGGTTTTTTGATGTGCAGGCTTTGCATTTGCAGCCTATAACCGGCATTCCATGAC
>CAMJMF010000048.1 GCA_946406925.1 uncultured Spirochaetales bacterium
CATACATAATTGTTTCTGTAATCTCAACTTCGATTAATTCCGGCGGCAGATTGTATTTTTCAATTGTCGTTGTTATTACGTTAAAGTAAATCGGGTTAAGCAAAAGCAGCTTGGACTGATTCACAGAAATTGGCACAGGCTCAATGCCAAAATCAATCCAGTGACGCAGCAGCTGGCATGTACATTCCATCATATAAAGGTCAAGCTGTACGATAAAGCCTGTTTTCTCAAATACAGGAATAAACTCGTCTGGATATCTGTGGTCAGCTCCTGTGTTTTCCCATCTTACAAGGGCTTCTGCACCGACAAGCCGTTTTGTTACAAGTTCATACTTCGGCTGAAGATGCATCTGGAATTCAAGGTTCTCAAACGCCTCGTGCATTGTGTTTTCAATAAGCTTCTGCCTGATTGCGCTCTGTCTCAAGTTTTCCTGATAGAAAAAGCTCGGTATACCCTCTTTTTTGGCGCAGTTATGAACATGGTTTGCTTTTTCAAATATAGAGGTAACTTTAACTGTGTTTTCTTCAAGCCGGTAGAAACCAACTGTAAATGTTATATGATATGGTTTCTTATTCTTTTCCAGCAATGCATTGAACCTGTCTGTAAAGACCTCGCGCTTTAACAAAAGCTCTTCTTCTGTAGCTTTATAATTTGTAATCAGATAAAAAGTGTCGCTTACAAAGCGGCATATAAGCCCAGACGGAATATAGCTGTGAAGTTCTTTGTACACAGTTTTAAGCAGATTATTACCTTCTTCAAAGCCGTACAAATCGTTAAAAATGCGGAAATCATTAATATCAAAGCAGGCCGCAAGCAGATCATCTGATCTATGGTAGTTGATATATTTTTCTGCGTCCTCAAGGAATTTCTGATAGCTTATACCCTGCGTTATCGGGTCAGAAAAAGCATGCGTTCTCACTTGATTAAGATGGTGCGTGTAAAGCACTACCATAATCATAATAATTACAGAAAAAGCCACAAAATTAGCAAGCGATGCAAGGATACTGTATATTCTTATTGAAGAATAACGCTCAAAAGCCCTGCGCTCCGGAATTATAGAAACCAGCAGCCATTTATTTTGCGGAATATCATCAAAGTATGCAAAATAATTTTCTCTGCCTATTTTGACTATCTGCTTTATGCCGTCATCAATTTTTGCTGTCCTCAAACTAGCAAAGATCTCGTCTTTACCGTCTATATCTTCAGAAAAAGCTATGATGTTCTGGTTCTCATCCAGTAAAAACGAATACACGTTTCCGGCAACGTTTTGAAAAAGGGTCTCGTTTGTTGTTGCCTGAATGTTTGTTCCGCCGAGTATTCCGCTAACTTTTCCATCTTTGTCAAAAACAGGAACAGAAACAATAGAAAATATTGTATTCTCTTTTATAGTCAAATTATTCAGCGTATAAAAATACGGCTTGCCTTTAATTCCCTCCTTAAAGAAAGGCTCTTCATCAAGCTGATAATGTTCGTTTTTGTTGTTTACACAAGAACCGTCAAGACGCACAAAAAACAAATAATCAAAGTTCGTGCTTTTTTTACACAAATCAAGTTTTTCTATAATTTTCTCTTCATCGTATGGCTGTGATGCGTCAAAAAAGAGAGATGCCATGTGTAGAGATTCTTTTCTTGCAGAAACAAATGAATCTATTTCATGCTTGTGCTGTTCCGAAACAGCTTCAAGCATCATGTATACGCTTTTATTTGAGAAATTCTTTATTTGCAGCAAAAAACAGAAGAGTGTGCCTGTAACAAAAATAGCAGCTATAAATGCGAAAATTAATATCTGATAACGCTTTTTGTATAAAGCCAAAAACCGCTGCATTCACTATCCTCATTTCTATTATAGTAAAATCATAATCACACGAATAAAATTTTACAAAGAAACCAACTTAAATAATATTATGAATATAATTTGCTGTCAAACAAAAAAGGTTTTATAAACAAATATGCCTGAAATATTACAACCTTTTTATTTTTTTAATTGCGGCGTGTTCTATTTTGTTGAATTGCATGAAAAATGCATATGATTATCTTTGACTATAATAAAATAGGGTAAATTCCCTATTCATTAAACGATTAACTAGATTCACACTAGTAATAGTGTTTTACATCATAAACTATGTTTTGTTATTTGATTTTGCAGACGTCTATAAAAAAAGTTTTAACCGTAAGAGACCGAATCCTCCTAACTTTTACGGTCACAAGGGGCTGCCTGGTAAGTTTACCTCCTGTCATTGCAAGGGTTCAGCATGACAATTTTTTCGGCAGCCCCTTTTCTTATTAGGCAAGTTCAAAAACTGAGTTTCTGAACTTGTTGTTTGTCTTAAAAAATTACAGCTGATTAATGTTTTTAATTCGATTCGGAAGATACGGGTGAGAAGCCAATAATTCTGAAAATTTAACTGAAAAACTTCTATTGCAACGTGCTCTTTCGATATACTTGTCTGTATCAACTTTACCATAAAGAGTCTTACCAGCTGCAAGAACAAGCAAAGCCTTTTCGGCACCACTTCCAGACAAATCTCTACCGATATTGTCGCAAGTATATTCACAGCTTCTTGAATAAGCTGGTCCAAGGAACGGAACAATCGAACCAAATATTGTCCAAAACTGTTTTGTCATGTGATGCCGCTTTACGTGACCCAATTCATGTGCGACTACAAATTTGACAACATCAACATCATTTTCAATTACTTCAAACAAATCAGAATATAATGCAATATAGTTTTTGCCGGAAAAACGGATAGCAAATGCATTTAAAGCTCCGCCCTGCTGAATTATAAAGAGCGGCGGCCGTTTTTTAATTTCAAGCTGTTCGCTCATTTCGCAATAAATCCTATAAAATTCCGGAAATTGATTTTCAGATATTTCTATGCCGTTTCCTTTTAAATAGCCGACTAAGAAAATCTTATTGAAGAACATTATTAAGGCAATAATCAAAAAGTAATACAGCAGCATAACTATAGCAGATATAAGCGAAACCCTTGAATTAGCTTCAAACTCTCCAACTTCATATACAATTTTGTAGAAAAGGAAGCCGACAAGAATTGTCGCTAAAATTTTAGCGGCAAACAACACATTTTCTTTTTTATCAACACGAATTTCCATAATACTCTCCTTTGAGTAACATTTTATACAAAACAATATACAGTGTAAAAATTATTGTGTAAAGATACTACCCAAAAAAAGGAGTATAGAGCTGTTAAATCAGAGAAATCATCTTCTGCACGAGTTTTGCGCTTAATGTGGCGGCGGCTTCTTCGTTGAAACTGTATGTGGTCTCGCCGTTGTCATCAGCCATGTCGCTCATACAGCGGATAATGATGAAAGGGGTCTGATTCAAGAAACAAGCTTGGGCAATGGCAGCGCCTTCCATTTCTACACAGGCAGGCGAGCAGTTTTCCATGATTTTTGCTTTTACGTCTTTAGAAGCTATAAACTGGTCTCCGGTTGCAATTCTGCCTTTTACAAGCGAATGCCCTTCAGCTTCTTCAAGCGAGGCAAAGGCTTTTTCGGCAGCTTCTATCAGTTTTTCATCAGCCTTAAAATCAGAGCATTTCATACCTGGAATTTCAGTTATCTTATAGCCGAAACCAACAGCGTCCATGTCGTGATAGAGTGCATCTGTTGACAAAACTACGTCCTGCACCTTTAAGCCATGTGCCATTGCACCGGCGATGCCTGTGTTTATAATATGTGTTACGCCATATTGCAGAATCAGACGCTGTGCGCACAAAGCGGCATTAACTTTTCCTACGCCGGACTGAACAATTACAACTGGAATTCCGTCAAGCAGACCTTCCATAAAAGCGCATGAACCGGCTTCTGTAATACGAATATCTTTTTCCTGGGCTAACGGCTTCAAAAGGTTTTTCAACATTTTGACTTCAATATCCATAGCACCGATAATTCCAACTTTAATTATTTTTCCTGACATATCCTGATCCTGTAACGTTGTTTTTCAAAGTATAGCAAAAACATTCAGCTTTTGAAAGTCTTGGAAATTATAGGCGTATATTTTATCTAGCAATTCATTTATTTGTAAAATTATCGTAAAACAACGATAAAAATTGCATTATTTGCAAAGTTTTCAAGCATTTTGCAAAAAACCGCAATGTTTGCTATTGACATTTTTATTTTATTGATATACTTTAAGTACAACAAACAGCAATACTTTTGAAAAAAGGCCGTATTTTTTCTTTCCTCCTTTAGCGGCCTTTTTTCTTTTTAAACCGCTTTAATTTCACCTTTTCAGCAAATCACATTTGACTTTTACAGCTTCCTAAAGTATTTTATCTTTAACAAAGCATTTCTTTTGCGGAGGATTTCATGTACATAGACCAGTATTATATTATGCTTGTTGTGCCGGCACTTATCATTTCACTTATAGCGCAGGCAAAAGTCAAATCAACATTTTCTAAATATTCAAAGCAGGCCTCAAAAAAAGGCATGAGCGGTGCACAGGCTGCACAGCTTCTTCTTAGAGCAAATGACATTACAGATGTGCGTATAGAGCACGTTGCAGGCAGCCTTACCGACCATTACGCACCGACCCAAAAAGTTCTCCGCTTGTCTGATTCGGTTTATTCACAGACTTCGATTGCGGCAATCGGTGTTGCAGCCCACGAAACAGGCCACGCAATTCAGCATGCGCGCGGCTATGCACCGCTTTGGCTTAGAAGCGCAATCGTTCCTGTAGCAAATTTCGGTTCAAAATTCGGGCCGCTGCTTGCCATTATCGGCTTAGGCTTTGGCTATGGAACATCAGGCACAGGCAGCCCTTCTCCAATCGGAGGTCTTCTGGTAAACATCGGGCTTCTGCTTTTTTCAGCTTCTGTACTTTTTTCGCTTATTACGCTGCCGGTTGAGTTTAACGCATCGCACCGCGCCATCAAAATTTTGCGCCAGACAGGCACGCTTGACGAAGCCGAATTGAGCGGCACTAAAAAAGTGCTTGCCGCCGCCGCAATGACTTATGTTGCTTCAGCATTAACCGCAATTGCTTCATTCCTGCGGCTTCTGCTCATCTCAAGAAACCGAAGAAGATAAAATGACAAAGATTATGTTCGTCTGCCATGGGAACATCTGCCGTTCCACAATGGCAGAATTTGTAATGAAAGACCTTGTAAAAAAAGCAGGAAAAGCAGATTCGTTTTTGATCAGCTCAAGTGCCACAAGCCGCGAAGAAATCGGCAATGACACGCACTACGGAACAAAACAAAAGCTCCGCGAAATGGGCATTCCGTTTGAACGGCACGCCGCAAGCCAGCTTACCAGATCTGACTGCTGCGAATATGACTACATAATTGGCATGGACTACGCCAATATACGGAATATTCTGCGGATTGGCGGCGAAGCTGCACAAGACAAGGTACATCTGCTGCTTGAGTTTGCACCGGCTTCTTACAAAGGCGGCGTTTCAAGCATGTACGGAAGCATTAAAGAGATTGATGATCCCTGGTACACAGGCAATTTTGACCAGACTTTCAGCGACGTTTTTGCAGGCTGCAAGGGCCTGCTGGAACAGCTTCAATAACAGCCGCTGCTGTCGGCTTCCGAGTTAAGCCCCGGAATGACACTTGATTACTTTTTCCAGAATTCTGGGAAGAAAAACAAAATCAGCGTATAAAGCTCAAGACGGCCGGCAAGCATAGCAAAACAATACCACCACTTTACAAACGGAAGCAATGCACCGTAATTCTCAGACGGACCGACCATGCCGAAACCCGGACCGATGTTGCCGACCATAGACAAGCTGGCTGTAAAAGCCGAGAACAAATCGAGCCCGCCCAAAGTACCCACAAAAGTTGTAATCAGCACAAGGATTCCGTACAAAAAGCCGAAAGCCGCAACGCTGAAAACAAGGTCTTTTCTTCCCGGGTCATTGTTGATGCGGATTGTGAAAATTCCATGAGGATGCAGAAGATGCCGCATCTCATTTGCTGCCTGTTTGCCGAAAACAACCCATCTGATTACCTTAAAGCCGCCGCCTGTTGAACCTGAACAGCCGCCGACAAACATAAGCATGAATATTATTAATTGAGCCGCCGGTGCCCACAGCGTAAAATCAGCAGTTGCAAAGCCTGTTGTTGAAACGATTGTTACAACCTGAAAAGCCGCCAGTCTTAAAGCCGTAGAAAAACTTTTATATTGCGGAAGAATTATAAGCGTAATGCCTGTTATGCACACCAACAACAGTACAAGATAAACTTTTAATTCAGTGTTATTAAAAATGCTTTTTATTTTTCCGGTAAAAGCCTGAAAATAAAGGCTGAAGTTTATGCCTGAAAGCGCCATAAAAATACAGCAGATCCATTCGATTAAGGGCGAATTATAGGCGCCGATGCTTGCGTTTTTAGATGAGAAACCGCCTGTTCCAAGCGTAGAAAACGAATGCGAGAGAGCATCCCAAAAAGACATGCCTGAAATCATCAGCAGAACAGTTTCCGCCAAAGTCATGCCGACGTAGATAAACCAAAGAATTTTTGCTGTTGTGGCAATTTTTGGCGTTATTTTGCCTTTGTCTGGCCCTGTTGTTTCAGCCTTTATTAGCTGAAAACCGCCGACATCGAGCAACGGAAGCAGTGCAACGGTAAGAACAACAATTCCCATGCCGCCAAGCCAGTGCATCTGCATGCGCCACATGTTGATGCAGTGTGGCAAAGACTCAACTTCGCTTAAAATGGTTGCACCCGTTGTTGAAAAGCCGGAAACGCTCTCAAACAGAGCATCTGTAAATGTTTTCATTGTGCCGGAAAGCAGAAGAGGCACAGCGCCAAGCAGGCAAGCCATAAACCATGCAACCGCAACAAGCACATAGCCGCTTCTTAAAGAAAGCCGCTTAACTTTATTTGATTTTCCTGCAAACCACATTATTGCAGCAAAAACAAAGCATACAACAAATGGTAGTGCAAAACAAAAAATCATGTGATATTCCCCATAACAGAGGGCACACACAACCGGAATAATAAAAGTTACAGCTATAATTGCAAGCAAAAACGACATCAGCCGAACAACGAAAACAAACATTTAGTCTCCAAATTTTTCAAGAACATGCTTTGTATCTTTCACATCTGCAATAAATACAAGCTTATCGCCGCCCGAAAGAACTGTGTTACCATCTGCAATAGCATAAGATTCGCCTTTATTGACAAGCAGAATCAGGAAGGTTTCGTCGCCGCTTCTCAAGTCTTTCAAAGCTTTGCCGTCTACTTTTGAGTTTTTCGGAAGCTCATACTCAACAACCTCGAAACTTCCTTCAGAAAGCGTATGAATTCCAGTTACGCTCTTGCCGCGCAGATGGCTCATAATTGTATCAACAACTGTATCTTTAATTGGAACAACAACATCGATTCCGATATTTCGCGTAATAGCTGCATAAGAAGAGCTTGTTACAAGGCAGATACTTTTTGAACAGCCCTGTGCCTTAAAATAAGCAGAAGTCACAATATTAAGCTCGTGATTCCGTGTTGCGGCAATTACAAGGTCATAGTTTGAAAGATCGCCTTCTTCAAAGATAAAGCTTTCATCGGTAATATCAGCATTAATTACAGCTGCTTCAGGGAATCTTGCCTTTGCTTCTTTTGCAAGCTCGCGGTCTTTTTCGATTATAACGAGATTGATTTTCGGCTTAAAACGCTTGTCGAAAACTTTTGAAAAGAACTTAGTTGAGCCGGACTTTTTCAAAATTCCGTCAGCAACATTTGAGCCGACTTTTCCGGCACCAACGAGCGCAACTCTTTTTATAGGTTTCTGCCCTGTTGTTCCTGCAATCTTAAGGAATTCCGGCAGCTGGGTTTTATCAAGCAGCAGAGAAAGCGTATCACCGGCATAAAGCTTTGTATCACCGCGCGGAAGGAATGACTGGCCGTTATGAGAAACAACCGTAATCAAAAAGCGGAAAGGCACAAGCGGCTTAATGTCTTGAACAAGAATGCCTTCAAGGCTGCTTCCTGCTTCAATGTCTAAAGAAGCTATTGCATAATGGGAATCTTCGAATTCCATTACCTCGGCAACTGCGCCATGTTCATATGCTGCAACAATTATTTTTGCGGCTTCAACGTCAGGATGAACCATAACGTCAATGCCGTAGAGCGGCGGTCTTGAAGTGTTCTCAAGCCATTTCTGCGCCGCAAGCAGCTTTGAATTGGCATAATATTCGTCATTGCGCACGCGCGCTATCTTGAACACGTCCGGGTATACTGAATCGACAAGCGAGCAAGTAATCATGTTAAGCTCATCTGATTCTGTAAGGGCTACGAGCGCATCGGCTTTCGCAATTCCGGCTGATTCAAGCGTTTCAAGGCTGTTACCGTTAGCCTGAACCACAAGGCAGTCCACGCGGTCTGAAAGATGGCGGACAGTCTCTTCGTCGTTATCAATCAATACAACATCGTTCTTTTCTGAAACAAGCCGTTTTGCAAGCTGAACACCTGTAAAACCTGCACCAACAATAATTATTTTCATACTATAAAAACCTAACACGAATTGAACCGTCGTGCAAGAAGTTTTGGTTTTTAGATAAAATCAGAAATTATAAAACAGCAAAAGGCTTCTGCTTATTAAAAGCTTTAATTGTTCTGCAAAAATATCTATGAAAAAATTTTGAATAACTGAACTTTTTGATTACAAATGAATCATCAAAATCTATTAAAACAATCAGTTGTTTTTCACCATTTGAAAATGCTTTTATCATGCCTGAATACAAATATCCTGAATACAATATCTTGTTTCCCTCTGAAGAAATAACTCGCCACTCATTGGCATCATCTCTTAATAAGCCCATTTCTTCATTAAACTCTGCCAAAACCTGCACACTTATTGTTTCTTTTTTGCCATTATTGTTTAAATCCATTTCCAATTGCTGAAGAGTCTGCCATTCCGTAGAAACTCCATAAGCACAAAAGCAAACCGCTATTAAAACAGATAAAAGACCTTTTTTCATTTTTTCACTACTCATCGCTTGTGGCATTCGGTACAGCCTAGAATGTGCACGTGATGCGCGCCGCCTTTGCGCTCAAACATGCGCGCCGTAAGATGCCCGTCTAAAGGCACGTTCTTTCTGCAAACAGGGCAGATACGCTTTATTTCAGGCGTTTCAGGTGGCAGACAATGAGGACAGCCGTGTATATAGCAGAGCCTGTCGCTTGCCTTGCCGCCCTCAAAAACAGATGAGCGGATTTTTTCTTTGCCGACTAGAAATGTGCCGCACAAAGGGCAGCATCCGGGCTGCACTCCGTCTGAATATTTTTTTGCGGGCCCGCCCTTTTTCTTTGCGCGCCTACCGCGTCTGCCCCGGACAACCGTTAATTTTCCGCTAAAAACAAGCATTAAAAGGCACACAGCAATCGAAAGCAGAACAAAAATTATAAACATTTGCATAACAATATATTGCAGTATAAATTCACTTGCTTCAAGTAAAAAATAACAGTATACTAGTAGTGTGTCAGAATTATTTATTGTAGCCACACCGATAGGCAATCTTAGCGATATAACTTTTAGGGCAATTGAAACTTTCAAAGCAGTTGATGTAATTGCCGCAGAAGATACTCGCCATACATTGCAGCTTTTGACACATTTTGAGATAAGAAAACCTTTAGTATCGTGCAGATCGCAGAACGAGCTTGAGGCGGCACAAAAGATTGTGCAGATGCTTGATGAAGGCAAAAACATAGCCTACGCAAGCGATGCAGGAACACCGGGTATAAGCGATCCGGGTGCCGTTCTGGTAGCAAAAGCAAGAGAAGCCGGTCATAAGGTCATTCCAATCCCGGGTGCATCGGCATTTGCCTCGCTTTTGAGTGTAGCCGGCATTGCAGGAAAGACGGTCATTTTCGAGGGTTTTCTTTCACCAAAACCGGGAAGGCGGCGCTCAAGGTTAAAAGAGCTGATTGCGACCGGAGATTCATTTATTTTGTATGAATCACCGTTCCGAATAGTTAAGCTTTTAACAGATATTGCCGAAATTAATAGTGAGCGTCGTATTGTTATTGGGCGGGAACTTACCAAGCTTCATGAAGAAATTCTTGAGGGTACAGCTGGCGAGCTTAGGGATGATTTTTCCGCGCGGAGTAAAATTCTAGGCGAGTTTGCAGTTTTTGTTTCAGGCGAAAAAAAGCTTAAAAAAACTGAAGACGATGCCGATATTTAGTGTAGAGGAAAAAGGTAGGTTTTTTATGGTAATTAATCGACTTGACGGCATTAATCCACTGCAGGACAGGCAGGCTGCACAAAAGTCACAGAACAAATATTCTGTTCGCGACACTGCAGATTCCATAAATCTCTCAGACGAAGCAAGAGAACTTGCTGAAGCTTACTATGCTTCTCAGGTTGCAAAAGAAACTCCAGACGTTCGTGCAGATAGAATTGCTGAGATAAAAGAAAAGATTAAGGATCCGTCGTATATTAATTCAGCTGTTATTGATACAGTTGCAAATAGAATCATGGACGCATACGGTATCTAACAGTTTTATACTGTTAGCGTATACTACTTTAAAGGCGGATTATCTATCCGCCTTTTTTTGTCTAATTTTTGAAGGAACAATATGAACGATTTATCTTTTAAAGTTGCCCCGCATATTCTTCTGGGTAATCAGACTTCTTCAAGACTTGGAGCTCTTGCCTCGCCTTTAGCTACAAGATTTTTATTGATTTTGGATCCGGCTACAAACGAAGTAAAAGCCAAAGAAAAGCTTTCTCAGGTTCTTTCTGACAGCAACCTTGATTTTATAATCTACGAAGACATGCCGAACAACACCGACACAGAAACCCTGATTCAGGTTCTGAAACTTGCACAGAGTGCGCATGTTCAGGGCATTATTGCCTGTGGCGGCGAAAAAGCTCTTAACCTTGGCCGCGGCGTAGCTTCACTTTTTAACGAAGATAAACCGATTTACGATATTGTTGACGGCGATGTTTCTCATGCAGAGCCTCTGCCGCTTATTTGTATACCGACTGCAATCCGCGACACATTCCTTTTTTATGAACGCTGCGCAATTATTGACGCACGCTCAAACCAGTTCAGACTTATTAAAGTTCAGGAAGGACTGACAAAAGAAATTATCTTTGACACTGCTTTTGGCGCTACACTGACAAAAAATCAGATTTCTTCTATTTCTTTGAATGTTCTCAGCCTGGCATTTGAAACTTATTTTTCAACACGCTCAAGTTTCTTGTCTGACGCTATTGCAGAAAAAATCTTTGAATTGATGGCTCCGGCTGACAATTTGACAGACCCGCTTGCCTCACCGGAAACTGTAGACGAGACACTTCTTCAGTGCGGCTGTATGTCTGCTTTGGCGGCATCTTTTTCTGCACCAGGCCCGATTACAGCTTTAACATTTGCGACACACGCACGCTATAAAGTTTCACGCACATTGCTGTCTACAATTCTGCTTCCATATCTTATTGAAGAAGCTGTTTTCTCAAGCGACAGAATTCTTAAAGCCGCCAAGCTTCTCGGCGTCTGCAATGAAAACGTTTCACCAGAAGAAGCAGCAGATCTTCTCGCAGAAAACATCCGCGGACGCATTGCACGTGCAGGTCTTCCGGCCAGAATCAAGGAACTGTCTATTTCTATTGAACAGGTTGCAGCAGCAGTTAATGACGCAATGCAGCTTGATTTTATGCCGTTCTATGCAAAGCCTGTTACAGCAGACAGCCTCTTTAATCTGGTAAAACAAGCTTACTAAATGATTTCTCCAGACAAGCTCTTTCAAATTGAAGGCGGACAGCGCAGGCGGAAGCTTGCGCTTTGTTTTGGTGCGCTTGAACGCGATATAGCCGGAACCGCAGAGCCCGGCTGTATCTATGACATTACAACAATGCCAAGAGCAGAATACACCAAAAAACTTGCCTCTATTCTTCTTACAGACCCGCAGATAAGCCAAGATGCAAAAGATGAAATAAGTGCGCTTATTAAGGCAGAACCTTTTGACGAGCGGCGTCTGTGTAATACAGCCCGAAACCATCTTTTGTCTGTAATCGGAACATTACCCGCCGAATGGGATTTAATCATTGCACCGCATAATGCGCCGCGAGACGAAAACGGCGCGCTTCTTGCAAGAAACTTCTACGAAGGTGTTCAGGTCTTTGCAGAAGACATAAGATCGCCTTTTAACCTCGGCTCAATCTTTAGAAGCGCAGAAGCATTCGGTGCAGAAAAAGTGCTTCTCTCGCCGTTCTGCACTGACCCGAACCACCCGCGCGCAATCCGCTCTGCAATGGGCTGCATTGAGTCTATTCCCTGGGAAAGAACTTCTCTAGATGATCTGCCGGACGACCTGCCGGTTTTTGCGCTTGAAACAGGCGGAACACCCATAGACGATTTTGTTTTTCCTAAAAAAGGCATTGTCATTCTGGGTTCAGAAGAACTTGGCTGCAGCCCAAAAGCCCTTGAAAGAGCAACTTACGGCTGCGTCACAATTCCAATGACGGGCATAAAAGCGTCTTTAAATGTCGGCGTTGCTTTTGGTGTTCTTATGAGCATGTGGATGCAGAAATTAAGGCTTGGTCAATGCAGGTAACGCAAAAACCCACAGTCTTTATTGCCGGTGCAACAAGCATCTTCGGTTTAGACCGAATGAGGGCAGAATTTGAAGCAGCCGGTTTTGACACTGCTTTTGTTGATGCGCCATTTATGCGCCCATTTGCTTCCGCAGACGAAACCGAAAACATTGCCTTTTCTGCTTCAATCAAATGCCCCGGAAACAGTTTTATCATTCCACTAAGCGAATACTGGATATCTTATTGCATTGAAAACAATAACGTAAGAATCAGCCGCAGAGCCTTATCGGCTTCTAGATCGAAAGAATTCCTCTATAACGTGCTTGCTTCCAAAAATATTGATGTGCCAAAGGCTTTCCGTACAAAAGAAGAAGCGTTAGAAGCCCTAAAAACTGGCAGAAAAATCATTGTGAAACCCAAAGGGCTTCATTCAGGTTACGGCGTTGAAATTGTTGAAGAAGCTGACCCTGCCCTTTTAGATAAGCATTTTTTATGTGCAGGCTCAATAACAAACAAAGCCATGCGCATAATGAACATTGAGAACGAAGGCGCAATGCTTTCTGAATTTATTGAAGGCACAGAATTCAGCGCAGACTGTTTCTTCTTTAACGGGAAAAAAAGCCTGGTAAGGCTCTGCAAAAAAAATATTGTAAGCATTAAGGGAAAGCCCTGCACCGCCGCCTGCCAGATTGTTGAGCCGACGCCTGAAATTGTCTCTGCGCTGCAAAGCTGGCTTGATGCGCTTTTTGATGATTCTGACATTTCATTTGCACAATTCGATTTTATTATAGAAGAAACCGGCAGAATTGTTCCGATTGATTTTGCAGCACGAGTTGGCGGCGGCATGCTTGAGCTTTTGAAAGAACTGC
The DNA here is from genome assembly GCA_946406925.1 of uncultured Spirochaetales bacterium. GTDB lineage: Bacteria > Spirochaetota > Spirochaetia > Treponematales > Treponemataceae > UBA1240. The sequence continues at coordinate 13,377 of CAMJMF010000048.1, forward strand.
CTTTCAATGTGTATGCGGCTTCTGTAAAAGAGGCAGCGGCTTCTAGCCGGAAAAAGCTTGAAACTGATGCTTATTCCACACTTTTTGGCGACAGTGCCTTTGTGTCTGCACCGCTAAGTCAGCTTAACTATCTTTCTACCAAGAGCGGCTATATTATAGACGATAACTTCCCGCTTTACGCCGGAAAGCAGATTATAAACAAACACAAGGGCGATTACGCAATTTCGAACCCTTCAAGCGTACAGAGCCGCCTTGCCGTAGTTGTAGCTCATTTAAGCAACAGCACACTTTCAGAGACTTTTGTAAGCTCGCTGCTTTTGTCAGAACCCTTCATCGGTGGAAAAGATAAAGCTTAAAAGCATAAGCTCTGAAAAATGCTCCCTATCACAAAATGAGCGGCTACAAGTAAAGATAAACAAATTTGTAGAATTCTACAAAAAAAGTTATTTTACTGTTGATTGTTATCCTTTTTTATGTAATAACCAAAAGTGTAGAATTCTACAAAAAAGGTGATTTATGATCAGGCGCGATAAATACTTGAATCTTTTAATAAAAAACAAGGTCAACGGCTTTCCAAAAGTTATTACAGGAATCAGGCGGTGTGGAAAATCTTATCTCCTCAAAGAAATATACAAGACTTATCTACTTGAAAACTCCGTGGACGAAAATGATATTTTGATTCTTGAGCTTGATGATGACAGGAACATTTTGTACCGCGACCCGCTGGTGCTCGGCGAGTATGTGAGGAAATTTTGTGCCGGAAAAAAAATGTGTTATGTCTTTTTGGACGAGGTTCAGAAAATATTTCCTATTATAAATCCTGCTTTAACGGAAGGAAACCATGTTCCTGCCAAAAAAGACGACGAGCAGATTATTACTTTTGTTGATGTCATTCTTGGCCTTTCAAGGGAAAAAAACATCGACCTGTATGTGACCGGTTCTAATTCAAAAATGCTTTCTTCCGACATCATAACGGAATTCAGAGACAAAGCCGTTAATATTCAGCTAAGACCTCTCTCGTTTGAGGAATTTTCCGAATACAAAGGCGGCTCAAAATCAGATGCCCTGCTCGAATATATGCAGTTTGGCGGTCTTCCCCTGGCAGTTCTAAAATCAGAAAGCGAAAAGAAGGATTATCTAAAGAATCTTTTCGAGATGACCTATATCAAGGACATTATTGAACGTAATAAACTGAAGAAAAACTCTTCTCTTGATGAATTATGCAGTTTGATAAGCTCTCTGACAGGTCAGCTTATAAACGCCGAAAAAATCGCCAACACTTTCCAAACGGTTAAAAAGGAAAAAATCAACAAGCTTACGGTAGAAAAGTATATCGGTTATTTTATAGATTCATTTTTGATCCAGGAAGCAAAACGGTATGACCTGAAAGGCAGGAATGAAATTGGTGCTCTTAGAAAATATTATTTTCTTGACACAGGGCTTCGCAACGCACGCTTGAATTTTGCTTTCCCTGACGAAGGACAGATGCTCGAAAACATCGTTTACAACGAGCTGATTTACAATGGCTACTCGGTGAATGTAGGAACTTTTGACACTGTGGACAAGGATAAGAAGGGAAAGTCAGTCCGCAAGACCAGTGAGGTTGATTTCTTTGCAAAACGAGGTACAAATCAGTTTTACATTCAGGTTTGTGCAAGCATAGCAGATACAGAAACAAGAGCAAGAGAAGTCCGTCCATTCTTGCAGCTGAACGACCAAGTGAGGAAAATCATCGTAACCGCCCAGAATATGAACGAAACGCTTGACGAGAATGGTTTTGTAATCATCGGCGCAATCGATTTTTTGCTGCGATTTATAAAGTAAAGGTTCTGATAAATTCATTCCGCCAGGTTCTACTTATAGACAAAACCCTTCATCGAGGGAAAATAAGCATAGAATTTAGCCTCGCATTTCTTCAAATTCACTGACTGTAACCACAGTGTCATATCCGCCGACATATTTATCGATTTCTGCGTGTTTATCAATGCCTGTGTAGCTAAGGCTTGAATCTTCGTAACTACGGAATTTGAAAATCGCATCGTTCATGATTGCACCGTTAAACACGTTAAGGCTTACCAAAAGTTCA